>RECV01000164.1 GCA_007693845.1 Phycisphaerales bacterium | reverse complement strand
TGGGCGATACTGGACTCGAACCAGTGACCTCACGGGTGTGATCCGTGCGCTCTAGCCAGCTGAGCTAATCGCCCGAGGTCGGCGGAGTATAGCACACTCCCGTACGGTGGGACAATATTGCTTCCGCTGAACGGAAAGTGGCTGCCGCCGGTGCAATCAGCCGAAGGACTTGCCGGATGGACGGTCGCTGACGTGACCGTCAAGTGTGATCGGTTGCGAACGGGAGCGGGGGAGATCCGGCTCGATCAGGCCGGATAGTTCGTCGAGGGCCGCATCGCGGCCGCGGGGCGAAGTGCTGCGGAATGAAAGCGGACGTGGGGAATTCGAACTGCTTTCGGTGTCAATGCTGCACCAGTTGGTCTGCATGCGGGCGCGGCGGAGCGGTTTGGGCAAGGTGCGGACTTTCATCTCCGGCGTTTCGAGGGTCACGCGGCTCTGACTGGCGTGGCCGCGTCGAAGCAGCGCCCGAACCAGATCGATCTGCCGCGCTGCAAGCAGGAGAACAGGGCCATCATCCACGCGCAGTTCGGCCAGGCCGCGCATGCGGTGGAAGAGGCGCCGGGCGTGTGATTGCCCGCCGCCGAGGACCGCGCCGATGGCCGCACCGGTGGCGGCCGCGGCTCCGAGGGACATTCCGCCCACGGCAAGATCGACCGCCAGGCCGGCCATCGCGCCCGCCGCGGCGCCGGAGCCGGCACGAATGCCGAACTGCTGCAGCACTTCCGGATCGAACGGATCGAACTTCCAGCGACCGTCCTCGATCGGCAGAGTGTCGGCGGTGCAGTCATCCGGATGGAAGCGGTGCAGTTCGAGCAAATCGCGTACGCATCGCTGCTCACGCTCGCGGACAAGGTCGCGCAGTCGCTCGCCACTTTCCCGCAGTCGAGCTTTGTCATCGCGTGGAACAAGCAGGCGCAGCGCGGCAATGTCCACCAGGAGTTCCGCGATCACGCGCGCGGAGCTGGCGATCAGCATTCGGCGCTGTTCGTGTCGATCATCGATCAGGCGATCAATCGTGTTGCGATGTTCATCGAGCAGCGTGCGCATCTTCTCGAAGAGATGCTGTTCACTGAGTTCATCGACCACCACGGTGTCGAATTCCGCCACCGCATGCAGACCGAGGCGGGAGAGATGATCCCGCCAGAGCGAAGTTTGCGCATCGGCCGAGGCGATAAAGTTGAGGACCGGCACGACCGGCCGCCCGCACATGCGGAGGATTTCGAGTTCATCCCGGTGCTTGCCGAGCACGCGGTCACGGGCATCGATGACGTACAGCGCCACGTCTGATTTGAGGACCTGCCGCAGCACTTTGGCTTCCTGGCTGAAGCTGGTGCCGGCTTCGTTGGTCTGGAGGAAATCACGGATGACCTCGACGTTGTCACGCCGATGGTCGCCACGCTGATTGTGAAGATGGTCGAGCAGAGCGATGGAGTCTTCGAGGCCCGGTGTGTCGTAGAGTTCCGCGACGGGATGATCCTCGATCATCAGCGCGATTCCCGCCACATCGCGCGTCACGGCGGGACGGTCGGAAACTTCACCAAAGCTGGCATCATGCGTCAAGGTGCGCATGAGCGAAGTCTTGCCGGTGTTGGTGTGACCGACCACCGCGATGATGAGCGGGCGATCACTCATGCGCGGTCTCCCGGATCGATCGGTTGCCTGGCCAGCGCCAGATCAAAGCGATGGCGTACGGTGTCCAGCCAATGGCGAACCGTCGTGCGGCTCAGTTCGTTGTGTTCTGAATCCAGCTCGGGAAGATCCTGCAGGGTTTGATCGAGCACGCGGGTGATGACCGCCTCATCACGGCTTTGCAACTCGAAGGTCAGCGTGGTCAAGACGCCGGCACGAACCCCCGCGGTGATGTTCTGCGCCCAGTCATCGGAATCCGGTGCCGCAGTCGGAGTCGTTTCAGAATCCCGGCGCAGGAACTCGCCGGCGATCGCGCTCACGCCGCCGCCGAGGGTGCTCCAGATCGGCAGAGCGCCGATCGCAACCGGGCTGATCAGCAGTGACGCGGCAAGGCAGCCCAACGCGCCGCTGACCGCACCGGCGGCGGCCCAGTTGGCGTTCCGCTGAAGTCGCGCGGGGAGGCGGGTCAGCATCTGCTGCGCACTCGTCTGCATGCGGTCTTTCAATTCATCGATGGAATCAATTGACCCCGCGCCTGACATCACATTCCGCAGCACGTTGCCGGAGTTATGATGCACTGCGTAGCGCTCCGCGATCATGCGATGGAGTTCGGTGACCTGACGCGTGTCCGGGGCTGATTGGGATTCGATCCAGCGCGCGGCAGTTTCAGCAATAGTCGAAAAGGCATCTTCGATGTGCCGCGGGCGGTCATCGGAGGTGGCGGTTTTCTGGTCAGGATGATCTGACCGGAGGCCGGCGGCGAGCTTCCGCCGACTGGCTTCGGTCAGATGCGCGAGGTCCGCCTCGTGCATCTGTTGCTTTTCAAGTCCGGCCTGGCGTACCACGTGATGCCAATCTTCAAGGCGCTGGAGAGCGGCCTCAGCGTCGCTGGCGCGGTCGCGCAGATGCTGCCCGCCGGTGAAGATGACATGCGGCTGCGCTCCGATGGCAGATTGCAGTTGCGTGAGGAACCGCACGATCCCGCGATCCGGCGTGTTCGTCAGATCAACGACCAGGCAGAGGGGGTTGGGTGTGGATTCGGAACTCGCCAGCGTCTCGAGCACCCTCTGCTGGTCATCGCGCGAGTCAACCAGTCCAAGATCCTGCCAGTTCACGCCGTGCAGGGCAGGTGGCCAGGGCGTCGGCGGCTGCGCGAGTTCGAAGCCGAGAATGGCCGGCGGACCGGCGGGGCGCGGTGTCGATTCAGACATCGCCCGGCGTGGGGGGACGGGCGACTCGGCTTCGGCGGGATCAACAACACCGAGCGGGCGCTCCGGCGGCATGAGTTCACGCTTCAATCGTTGTACAGCCGGGGCGTTGAGATCGATGCGGTAGCGATTCTGCGCGGTTCGCCTCAGACTGAGCGACAGCCCGAGCAGCAGGACGCGCGGAGCGAAACCATACACGACGATGGCGCCGGCCAGAAACCCTGCCCACGCCGTCGCAGCTTCGGCGACCTGCGGCCCGACGGTACGATCGCCCGTCCACTGTGACGCAATGATCAACTCCTCATCCGGCACCGCAATGCCCAGCGCATCGGGAATCGCGCCGATCATCTGCGTGAGGTTGACGTACTCTCGCTCGGAGAGAATCGTGGTTTCCCACGTGAAGACGTACTGTCGTGTGCTCAACAGCACAACGAGCGTGAGGAGCACGCCGACGTTGAACGAAAACCAGATGGCGTGCGAGACGGCGCTGAGCGACCATCGGCCGAGCGCGCCGTGACTGGCGTGGCGAAGCATGATGTTCGTCGCGGCGTGCAAGGCTGGGCTGGAACCGAGACGTTTCAGAATGAAACGCGAAAGTCCGAGCAAGGCCCGGCCGAGCGAGAGCGGCAGGGGATCATCATGCGCAGGGCTGCCGGGCGACTCTCTTCGGTGGGCGCGAACGGCGGCGGCGATGATGGCCAACAGCCAGAGAAGAAGCAGAAAGGTCTGCACGCCGAGGATCGCGCCGATAACGACGAACACATTGATGCGTCCTTCACCCGCCGCGATCAGCGAGGTTCGGACCGTGCCGGCCCCCAGAAGTGCGGCCAGCAGAAGTCCAATCACCAGGAGCAGCAGCATCGCGCGGCGGACCTGGTGAATGCCGGCATCGGTGTGGAGCGAAGCCGCGCGGCGGCGGGCGAGCGCGACCAGACGTGACTCCAGCGGGCCACCGGTCCGGCGGGCATCGTCAAGTTCTTCGGGCGAAATCCGCGATTCCGCAAGACGGTCGCATTCGAGCACCACTTCGGCGGAGAACCGATCGCGGTAGGTCAACCGGGTCCGGTCGTCGTTGCCATCCGGGCCGGAAGGTGGCGAGGCAGTCGATGACATCTTGGAATCAGCGGGCGCGGCGGTCGCCATGACGGGCATGGTACGTCAACCCGGGTTTCCGGGGCGCGGGGCGGGGAAACACTTGAAGTCGGAGTTGCAAGATCAGGAGAGAGCGGGGGATCAGGACTCGGCGCGCTCGACGGTTTGCTTCGGCGCGGACTCCGCCTTGTACGAGGACTGGTCCGCGAGCCGATCTCCTGACTTGTCGTTGGTGGCGTCCTCGATCTCATCGCTCAGGCCCTTGACGCCCTTCTTGAACTCGACGATTCCCTGGCCGAGCCAGCGTCCGACTTCGGGCAACCGCCGGCCGAAGATCAGCAGGCCGACGATCAGAAGAATGATCCATTCGCCGCCACTGGGCATCCATAAGGCGAGAAAATGATCGGGGGAGAGCAGGTCGAGAACCATGAGACGTCCTTTGCAGTCGATTCGAACGCCAGAAGTATATCCGACGCGAACAGACCGCGTCGAAACTTTGGCATCCGATTCGGTCCACGTGGCTGCCTCCGAATCCCGTCCGTGCTGGCGGGGACAACTGCTGCCCGGTCGATCCTGCAAAAAAACGACGGGTTGAGCCGATACCATGGCGGGTGGTCGTCGCAGCCGCATCCTGGGATGTCGGCCCTGGGCGATCTGTCTTCCCAACTCCGCTTCTGCAGGATGAAACGATGAATCGAGTTCGTGTCGTGGATGGAACCGTCATGCTGGCCGCCGGTCTTCTGGCGTGCGGCGTACTGTTGAGCGTATTCACCGGCTGTCAGCAACAGAAGGTGGTGGAGGACGAGGTCCAGGTGCGCCCGGACTACAACCGGCAACTCCCGCCGGGAGAGTCGGCGTTGCGGAAGATCACCGATCCCGAGCGTATGCCGCCGATTGAGAAGGCTTTTGAGCATCGGAACGTGTACCTGGAGGACGCGATCGATGAGAGTTTGCGCTGGTTCCGCGCTCCGTCGAGTCAGCAGTTCTTTCCGTTTGAGGAGTTCACCCACGATCGAATGGTGGCGGGATTGCACGCCTTCCGCTCGTTACTTGAAGAAGCGCGCGATGCCGAATCGTTCCGCCAGCAGGTCGAGCAGATGTTCAAGGTGTACGAATCCGTCGGCTACAACGGTGAGGGCGTCGTCCTCTTTACCGGTTATTACGCGCCGATCTTTCAGGCCAGTCGCGAACGCACGAGTCAATTCACCGCGCCGCTGTACACGCGACCGGACGATCTCGTCACGGATCCAGTCACCGGCGAGCCGAAGGGACGACGGATGAATGGCGATGTCATCGTGCCGTATCCAACACGCCGCGAAATCGAAGAGCGGAACATGTTTGCGGGTAACGAGCTCGTCTGGCTGGAGAATGAACTGGACGCGTTCATCGTGCAGGTCAACGGTTCCGCCAAGTTGCGGCTGCCTGATGGTGAGATCATGTACATCGGCTACGCGGGAAAGACCGACCGGCCCTACACCGGGCTGGGGCAATCGGTGATGGATGAAGGGCTTCTTTCGCCCGATCAACTGAGTCTGCCCGCGATTCGCCGGCTGTATCAGCAACAACCGGAACTGGTGCGCGACCTGATGTTGCGCAATGAAGTCTACGTCTTCTTCACCGAATACAGCGGCTCGAACTGGCCGGCCGGATCGCTCGGCGTGCCGGTCACGACCGAGGCATCGCTCGCCACGGACAAGCGCATTTACCCGCGCGGGGGGCTGGTGATGGTCGACACGCGCGCGGTCACGTTCTCCGAAGGGCACCGGAGTTACGTCCGGTTCATGCTTGATCAGGACACCGGCGGCGCGATTCAGGCACCGGGCCGCGCGGACATCTTCAAGGGCATCGGCCCCGGCGCGGAGATTCTCGCCGGTGGGCAGTACGCGGAGGGACGCCTGTACTACTTCCTCCTGCGCGAGCCATTTGTCGAGTCGTATCTGGCCATGGAAGAATCAAAGCGTTGAGGGCAGGCGACACGCACCGGCAAATCAGTTCGACGGTCGACCCGGCCTCATCACACTCCGTTCATGATTCTCGTTGTCCTCGCGATGAAGTGCAACCAAAAAGTTGCGATCGCTCCACCGGAGAAGCGACCGCAACGGAATGACGTGCGCAGGGTTGCTGCGCTGAACCAGCCGCCACGCCCAGTCATGACGCATCAAGTTCAATGGACAGCAACCAGTCTTGTAAGGTCTCAAGGAAGTCAACGATTTCACTGATGGTGAAGTGATCGTCCAAATCATCGGCCGAGACGGGTGGTGTGTAGCCGCGATCCTGTGATTCATCCGTCACTTCCTGAGTGATCGAGATGGCGGTTTGGACATGGCTTTCGTCTGACTCATCGCCACCATCTCCGCCGTCACTCTCACCCTCGCCACCTTCACCTTCACCTTCACCTTCACCTTCGCCCTCACCGTCGTCCCCTTCGCCTTCATCGCCCTCATCGTTTTCGTCACCACCCGCATCGTCCTCAATGATGTCATTGATAATCCGGCCGATTTCTTCAGCCAACTCACCAATCCAGCTCGCTCGGAAAGCAGGCGTCGCAAGGTTAGAAGCGGGGGCCGCCGCGGCCGAAGCGGGATGGGCGGTAATCACAGTGGTGATGCGGTGGCGGCCGTCATCAGCGTGGTGATGAAGGGCTTGAAACCCGAGAATCAACATGAGAAACAAGGGAAAAATCGTGCGGCGAACCAGCAATCGATTCCGACCCGCAGCAATTTTCTCTCGACTTTCGTAAGGGAATGTGGTAACTTCAACGTATCGACGACGTTGTCTCATGGCTGCCTCCTGATGCGATGGAATTGGGTCCGTCACAAGAGGAGGCGGTGCTCGGCTGCCCGATGTGAGCAGCAATCGGAATTTTTTGATCCGTGTTTCGGCGTTGGCCTCACCGATCGAAACGCCGAGGACGCATGACGATGTCGGATGCGAGGACGGACATATGAGCCGACTGGACCGAACAGAGGTGGCCGCTCCGGATGCCGGCGATGCCGGTCTTGAGATCGATGTGCTTCTGACGCGCATGCGCGCCGGCGATCGCGAGGCCGCCGCCCAGTTCATCCAGGTGTACGGCTCACGGGTCCGGCGACGCGTTCGCGGCAAACTGGGACGCCCGATGCGTCGCCTTTTCGACTCGCAGGAGATTCTTTCGACGGTGAGCCGACGCCTCGATGACTACGTGCGTGGCGGCAAGCTCGAAGCCGTTCGGGAAGAACAGCTCTGGGCACTCGTGTTTCGCATGGCCGAAAACGCGCTGGTGGACAAATCGAGAATCTTTCAGCGGCTGCAACGTGTGGAGGACTGTGACGGCCCGTTCGCGCGCGACATGCTGCGCCGGCTGGAAGATGCCGAAGCTCAACAGTCCGACGGCGCGCAGATCGAAGTTGACCAGGCGCTACGTTGCCTGGACGACCTGACTGACCGGCAGATACTGACTCTCTGGTTGAACGGTGACTCACACAACGCCATCGCACAACACGTGGGGATCGCGCCGACAGCTGTCCGAAAGCGATGGCAGAAGATCAAGGGGCGATTGCGTGATGAGTTTTTAGGAGAAACGGAACAATCATGTCCCGCCGGGTGAATTCGCCGATTGACGATTTGCAACAGCAGTACAGTCGCCGGGGACGCGAACTCGACTTTCAGGCGTTTCTCGCGGACATCGGTCCGCTGCAGGATGAGTTGCTGGCGGCACTGATTGAGCACGATGGGCGCTGCCGGGTGGCGCGCGGATATCCGGTGACGCTCGACCGCTATTTTGAAGCGGTGAAAGATCTTCGTGATCGACGAGACCCGCTTGATGCAGCCATCGATGTGACGTTGCGCAGTCTGGCCCGATCGTCACGTTTTGATGCGTCATCGGTGGATACGCTGGTCAGCAACTATCCCGAATTGGAGCGACTGATTCGAGAAGCCGCAGCGTTGAACAATGCCATGTGGTCCACCACCGGTGTGCGCGCCCGCGTCGAGGGCAAGCCGCGCCTGCTTCCCGAAGACTTCGGCCCGAGAATGCCCGGCGGGGAGTTGCGCTATGAACTCAAGGAGCTTCTGGGCGCCGGCGCCTTCGGCGAAGTGTACCTTGCCATTGATCGACAACTCTCGGAAGAGGCATACGATGCACGCGTCGCCATTAAGATTCTCCAATCCGCCGATCGGTCGGATTGGATGCGTCGGCAGTTGATCGAAGAAGCCACGAAAGCCAGGCGGATCGATCACCCCAACGTCGTGCGCGTCCTCGATCGCGGCGTTTCATCAGATGATGAGGACTTCATTGTCTACGAACTGGTTGAGGGCGGCGATCTCGGCCGCTGGCTCCGCGAGCAGTCGGTGCCGATCGAGCCGGCAGCCGCAGCGCGACTGGTCGGGCGAATCAGCCGGGGTATCGCCGCAGCTCACAACGCCGGTCTGGTTCACTGCGATCTGAAGCCGGGCAACATCATGATGACGACCGACGGCGCGCCAAAGGTCGCGGATTTCGGCATTGCCATCCGGGCCGGTGAATCCATGCCGGACCTTCAGCATAAGCACGAATCGAATCGTCCGGTTGGCAACATCGCGTTCATCTCGCCGGAACAATTTCGTATGGATGAAGGATCGCTCACGATTCCTTCCGATGTCTATGCCCTCGGCGGCATTCTGTATTACATGCTGACCGGTGAGTTGCCGAACGGCTCAAATCGCGATGAGATCGGGAAGAATCATCATCCGGAGCAGGGACGACAGTCGCCGCCCAGCGTGCGCGAGATCAACCCCCGCATTGACTCGGACCTCGATCGGATCTGTCGCCGCGCGATGGCGATTGACCCGGATGAGCGATACGCCTCGGCCAGCGCCATGGCGGAAGATCTGGAACGCTGGCTTCAGCGCGAACCGATTCCTTGGCTTCGACCGAGCATTCGACGGCGACTCGGGCTCTGGGTCCGGAGGAAGCCGGTCCAGGCGGCTCTGACCTCGGTGATCGTGCTTACCGTGATCGGCGGCACGGTTGCCGGGGCCATCGCTGTGCATTCCTCGCAGCGAGCCGTGCAATCTGCACAACAGGCCGAGATTGCTGCTCAGGAGGCGATGTTGAATGCACAGCAAGCGGAACTCATGGAGACGCGCGCGGCTCTTCAGCGGGAACGAACGAATCGTGCGGTGGACTCGCTCATCAAGTTACGCGACGGACTGCTTGAGATCGCAGCGGCAAGCACCTCGGCCTCTGACGTGATGCCCGTTGTCTGGTCGATGGAGCTTTTGTTCGAGCGAACCGGCGTTCACCTCGACTTTGAGAAGGAGGATTTTGACCAGTCCTTCTTCCGAGAGTTCGTCATGAGACACTTTATTGAGAAGGCCATTGCCGAAGATCGTCTGGACTCGATTGAGGTGCTCCTGTGGATGAAAGCGATTGCCTTCTACAACACGGCACGCGGCCAGATTGATGAAGCAGAGTCAATGCTGGAGCTGGCCGAGCCGAAGCTCCGCCGCATGCTTCATCCGACAGATCCGGTCTTGCTCACCGTTGACCTTGTTCGCTTCGCGATCGCGTCGAGTCGCTTGACGGAAGGTGACTCCGAAGGGGCGCTTGATGAGCCCGACCATCGAGCGGAGATGGAAGCGTTGCTGGAACAGCTGGATGAATTGATGTCAAGATGGCCTGAGACGAGCGAGTCGTTTACCTACACCGTGATGTATCTGGAAGCGGTGGAACGTCTGACGGCTCCCGAATGGCTCAATGATTCGGAACGCTACGAAGAAGCGCAAGTCGCCCTGTCGCAATGGAGATGAATCACCAGCCAGGTCGAACGTCGTCGAATCAAAAGAATCTCGGCGGTGCGCCCCTGACCACACTCCCGGCCGATGTATAGCCCACTACCCCGCGGCAGATCGTGGGGGCGGCAGGGCGTCCGGCAGATTCTGGTCAATGGCAGAGGCAATCGCTTTCATCGCATGCGAGCCGTGCGAATCAGCGTCCTGCCCTGTCACTTCATCTGCCCGAGATGCAGCGGAGCACCGCACGACGAACTCGACCGGTCCGATTTGCACGTGGTCATCGGATTTGAGATTCGCCTCGGTCACGGATTGACCGTTGACGAGGGCGGCCTGCGTATTCGTCAGATCGCGCAATCGAAGCGCCTTGCCGTCGAAATGTATCTCGCACTGCCGTTCAGCGACGTTGGGCAGCGAGATGCGGATATCGCACCGCGTGCTGCGTCCGATCGTCGCTCGTCCTTCGGCCAGTTGAAAAGGTCTTTCTCGTCCCCGCTCGGTTCTCATGATGAGCCAGGCATCCATGACACGTACTCCGTTTCCTGTTTTGTGCGAGGCAAACCCACAACGTCTTCCCACACCCCATTTCAATGCCGGCGACACGGTCCGACCCGGATTCAGCTTCCCATGCACCAGTGAATCGACTTGTTCAGGATCGGCCCAAATCCAGAGAGGTCGATCCGGCCTGCGTTGCCGCCCTTCGAATCCGGCTTGTATCGGCCCGCGTGCTACGATGAATGATCCATTCGGTACGGAACATCCGGCGACGAGCCGAGCATGAAACGGAAGTGACGGTCGAAATGCCTGAGAACTCCCTTGCGTCGCTTACCCAGCTTATCAGTACGGACGGGGCGATCCAAGAAGAAAATCGACAAAATTCGATTCGTGAGGTTTTTCACAATCTGAAGCACCGCCGGGCCGTCGAACTCACACCTTCGCAGCAGTTCGGCATTTACCTGCACATCCCGTTCTGTTTCCATAAATGCCACTATTGCGATTTCTACAGCATCGTGGACACGAAAGATCGCCAGCGGGCCTTCGCCGAGCGGCTGGAGCAGGAGATCCGAGCCGCACGGGAGTGGCTCGCCCAGCCGGTTCAAACGATCTTCGTGGGTGGCGGGACGCCGACCCTGCTGGCTGCGGATCTCTGGCGAAATCTGCTGACGACGCTGGCCGATTCACTGCCGCTTGCGCCCCAGCTCGAGTTCACGGTGGAAGCAAACCCGGAAACGGTCACGGCGGAGCTGGCCGGGGTCCTGGCGGCCGGCGGCGTGAACCGTGTGAGCATCGGCGCGCAATCATTCGATCCCGCGCATCTCAAAACGCTGGAACGTCAGCATGAGCCGGCCAACGTCGCCCGGTCCATGGATCGCTTTCGCCACGCGGGCATTCATGACCTCAATCTCGACCTGATCTTCGGCGTGCCGGGCCAGTCGCTCGAAGATTGGCGGGCTGACCTCGAATCCGCGATCGCGCTCAAGCCGACCCATCTGAGTTGCTACGGCCTGACGTACGAACCCAACACCGCTTTGACGCGGCGCAAAACGATGGGGCGCGTGACGCCGATCGATGACTCCATCGAAGCGGACATGTATGAGCACACAATTGCGCGTCTCAGTGAGGCCGGGTATGAACACTACGAGATCAGCGCGTGGGCCAGACCCGGCCATCGTTGTCAGCACAATCTGCTCTACTGGACCAATGCTGACTGGTGGCCGTTCGGTCCGAGCGCCTCGGGTCACTTGAACGGTCTGCGCTGGAAGAACGTGCCGCGGTTGACGGAGTACCTGGACCACGGTCCGTTGCCGCGCGTTCAGGATGTCGAGTTCGTTGATCCCGCAGCAAGGTCGGGTGAAGCGCTGATGATGGGGCTGCGGCTTCGTGATGGCATTCCGGGCGAACGACTTGAGCGAATTCTGACCGAAGCGCCGAACGTGGCGTCGTCCCGTCGAGCCGCCATCGATCGGCTGGTCGCGCAGGGAAGTCTCGAGTGGCGTGATGGATCGCTTCGCCTCTCCGATCGCGGGTTGTTGATCGCGGACAGCGTGCTCGTGGAGTTGATCTGACCTGGCAAGATGCGCGACGAGATCAATCCGTTCGGGCGAACCTGAGAATCGGTTCGCCCTCCGCGTTTTTGAGGATCAGCAGTCCTTCGTCAAGACGACTCGCGTCGAAAGACGACGCCTCGTTCAGCGCTTCGAAAAAGTCACGCTCAACGGCCATGAGTCGGGGTGGCCCGGCCATGCGGGTGGCGGCAATGGCGTTCACGCGGAACGCGCTTTCTTCATTGCGGGACCAGTCCAGTGAGGAGTTCCAGCGGTTCACCCCGCCCGCGCCGGACAGCGCCCCGTCCTTGGCAATCGTCATTGAAGGCATCTCGCGGACCTCGGTACCACCGATCCGTTCGATCACGGATTCGCCGCGAATGTCACGCAGCGACCAGTTGCCAACGAGTTGCGGAGGCACAATCGGACTCGGCGCAATGGTGTTGGTCTCGGGTCGCTCCGCGGCAACGCAACCGGGAATCGTGATGAAGACCATGAACAGCAGGACTGTGAGCGCAGAGGCAGTGGCTGCGGATCGATACAGGGGGCGAAGCAATCGATGATTCATGCGGCAATCTCCCGAAGCGGGCTCCCGAAGCCGGGCTTGACGCGTCATGTCCATCAGTTCGCCGCGCCCGCCGTTTCTTTCTGTTCGGACTTCGACTCCGCAGTCGCTTCAACCTTGCCGTACGTTCGCGCCCGCGGCTTGACCAATGAGGATTCGACATCCTCATACCAGAGCTTATGACTCCCATCACCCTTCTGATATTCCACGACGGTGGTCTTGAGAAACTTCTCATCAATGCGGTCGGGGTAGTCTGTGCGGTAGTGAGAGCCGCGTGATTCCTTCCGTTCGATGCCGCCCTTCACCAGCACTTCCGCGAGCTTGATCATGTCACGCAGCGCCCGGGCGTAGGACAGGTTCTGGTTCGTCCACATGCCGGTGTCGGAAAGTCGCATCTTCTCGGTGCGCTGTTTGAGCTCGGCGAGCTTTTCGAGCGCCTGATTCATACGGTCTTCGGTCTTCACGACGGTGGACGATTCGGTCATCTCCACGCCGAGTTCGGTTCCGATGGTGTACGGATTTTCCTCGCCATTGCCCTTGATGATGGCGTGGGTCTTTTCTTCTTCCTGCTTGACGACGGAGTCGTAAACGGATTGCTTGACGGATTCCGCACCTTCGGTGACTTCATCGCGGACATAACTCGCCACCCCCGCACCGCAGAAGAGCCCGTCAAAGATGCAGGAGAGCAGGGCGTTCGCGCCGAGGCGCGTGCCGCCGTGGTACTGGTAGTTCACCTCGCCGAAGGCGTAGAGACCCTTGATGTTGGTCATCATCGAGTTCGGCGCTCCGAACTCCAGGCCGACCTGCGGGCGCGCGTCGGGGTTCCACGTGCCCTTCTTGCCGAATTCAAGCTCGCCCTTCTTGACGCGTTCGAGATCCGGGCCGGGCGTGTAGGTGGTCCACAGGCCGCCCATGGAGTAGTGCATGCCGGGGAAGATTTTCATCGGCACTTCGCACGGATCATCGCCGACGAACTTGCGGTAGATTTCGATGATCCCGCCGAGCTTGGTTTCGAGGTAATCACGGTCCATGTGGGTCAGGTCGAGGTAGACCATGTTCCCGCCGCCGATTCCGAGCCGCTGGTTGACGCAGATGTCGAAGATTTCCCGGGTGGCGATGTCGCGCGGCACGAGGTTGCCGTAGCTCGGGTACCGCTCTTCGAGGAAGTAGTAGCGTTCCTCTTCGGGAATCTGGCGCGGATCGCGCGTGTCGCCGGCCTTTCGGGGCACCCAGACACGTCCGCCTTCGCCGCGCGCGGATTCCGACATCAGCCGCAGTTTGTCCGCGCCGGGGATGGCGGTGGGGTGGACCTGAATGAACTCACCGTTGGCATACCACGCGCCGGCCTGATAGCAGCGGGCCGCCGCGCCGCCGTTGCAGATCACGGAGTTCGTGCTCTTGCCGAACAGCAGCCCGCAGCCGCCGGTGGCCATGACGACCGCATCGGCGCGAAACGCGCGGATCTGCATCGTTCGCATATCCTGGGCGACGATCCCCCGGCAGACGCCGTCATCGTCCACGACCGGCCAGAGGAAATCCCAGAACTCATATTTGTTGACGCGTCCTTCCGACTCCCAGCGACGGGTCTGCTCATCCAACGCGTAGAGAAGCTGCTGGCCCGTCGTTGCCCCCGCGAAGTGCGTGCGTTTGAAGAGTGAGCCGCCGAAGAGGCGCAGATCGCGCTGGCCTTCGAACGTGCGGTTGAACGGCACGCCCATCCGGTCGAGCAGGTCGATGACCTTCGGCGCCCAATGGGCCATTTCGTAGACCGGCGGCTGGTGGGCGAGGAAATCGCCGCCATAAAGTGTCTCGTCGAAGTGCTGGTATTCGCTGTAGCCCTGTTGGCGCGCAACTTCGTTGCACGCGTTGATGCCGCCCTGCGCGCAAACGCTGTGGGAGCGTTTCACCGGCACGAGCGAGAAGAGATCGACCGGAACGCCGCTTTCAGCAATGCGAACGGAAGCCGCCAGCCCCGCCAGTCCGCCGCCGACCACGATGACTCGTCGTTCAGTTTTCATACCATGACCTTCGCTTTTCAGTGGTGACGGATTCGTTCAGAGTTGTTCCTCAGCCGGCATCACGAGCGCCGCCTGATCCCGGTCCATCCCGCTCTCGATCGCGCGGGCTTCCTCAATATCAAGGAAGGTGAAGCCGGCGATGGCGGTGATCGCCGCCGCGCCCAGCCCCACGCCAATGACCGCGCACACATACCCCCATCGGCGCTGCGCCGCGGCGGAGATGGTCAATCCCCACGTGATCGCCGCGGTCCATAAACCGTTGGCGAAGTGGAAGACCAAAGCAAGCACGGCGACCAGATAGAAGAGCGGCACGAGCAGGCCGAGCGGGCTTTCCTGGAAGTGCGCCGCGGTCGAGGATGATGCCGCGTCGGGATCAAAGGGAATCATCAGCCCGCCGTATTCCCAGCCGAAACGCAGAGAAGTGATGTGCATGAAGATGAAGAGCACACCGAGATAACCGCTCCAACGCTGGATGGAGTACCGCCAGTTGTCCTGGTAGGCGTAGCGGTTGAGGTTGGATTTACCGGTCATCCCGAACCAGATTCCCAGCCCGGCGTGGATCATGATGGGGATGAACAGCACGCCCCACTCGATGAGAATCAGCGCAGGGAGATTGTGGATGAAGTCCACTTCGTGCTGAAAGGTTTTGACGCCGCCCTTGTCCGTCAGCATCTCGCCCCAGATGATCGAGGAGTTCGTCGTCAGGTGGGGGAAGAGAAACACGCCGATCGGGAAGATGCCGGTAAAGGAATGGATGCGGCGGAGGAGAAAGTAGTGTCGATCGATGAATCGAGCGTTGGAGTCGGTCACGGTCGGTTCTCGTCAGGCAGAGGAAACGAAGGAAACGCAGCGGCAGGCGTGGCGTCAGGGAAGGTGGGGGGTCGCCGATCAGGTGCCGGGAAAGCGGATCGATTCGTCGCCGCCCCCGGGTTGACCGCCTCCCGGTTGTCCACCCAACGGCTGGCCGCCGGGCTGCGCGCCGCCCTGGGCTTGCTGTTTGGCGACCAGTTCCGCAATCTGCACGTAGCGCGAACGCAGTTCCGAAATCAACTGCTTTAATTCCTTGGCTTCTTCCTCGGCGAGGTTGCCCGCGGTCTTCTCTTCAAGCACGGCCAGCAGATCGATACTGAAGCGGGAGCCCTCGAGGTCGATCATGACCCCGCCGGATTTCTCATCGGGCATCGCGCCGAGACCCATGATCGCCTGAGAGGCGAGCATGCTCATCAGTGTGCGGAAGCTTGCCTCGGGCAGCCCGCGCTCGCCGCCCTGACCCGACGGCTGGCTCTGGGACTTCTCCTTTTCAGCGAGGCGTTCCTTCTCCTTCTGGGCCTCGGCCTTCCAGTCGGAATCGATGTGCAGTTTGGGCTTCTCGGCGTCTTGTGACATGGTGCTCCTTACGGATTGCGGACATTCTGGCTCTGATTGGTCGATAGTCAGCAGTATAGGGCAGAATCGGGCTACAATCGCGTGCTGAAGCACGAAGCTTGGAGGTTTTCATCATGCAGCACAGGATGGTCGCTTGCGAAATCTACCGCCGATCACTCATGGCGCTGGCCTTGGCCGGCCTGTCGATCTCGCTTCTTATCACCGGATGCGAAAGCAGCGGCACCGGTTCCGCGCGGAGCGTCAGTCTCGCGGAGTTCTCCCGGGCGGATGCTCCCGCGAAAGCGCCCGATGCCGCTGCGCAGACCGCCCCGACGGAAGCAACGGACGAAACGGCGGCCACCGTGTCGCGGCCGGGCGAGGATGCCGATCAGCCGACATCGATGCCGATTGAGCTCGGAGCCGCCTCTGATCCGGAGGAAGATGCCCGCCGTCGTGACGCCGCGGTCGCGGATGCGATCGCCGCACGTGATTCGGATCGCGACAACCGCCGTGTGGTCGTCGACAGTCTGGTCGGTCAGGTCAACGGGCGGCCGATCTTTGCCGACGAATTTTTCGTGCCGATTGAGGACCGCCTGATGGCAATGGCGGATGAACTCTCACCGCGCGATTTCGAACGACAGGCGACGCAGATCATCGGGCAGCACTTGCAGAATCTGCTTCTCAACGAACTCTTCCTGGCCGAAGCCGAATCGCAACTGACCGAAGATCAACGGCGGGGCCTCTTCGCCATGATGCGGTACTGGCAGGAAGAGACGATCGCGGAGTTCGGCGGTACGCGTTCGGCGGCAGAACGGCGGCTGGCGGAAATGGAAGGCATGACCGTCAGCGAGTTTCTCGAAGCACGCCGGGATGTCGCGCTGCTTCAGGAGCTTCAGCGAAAACGGATCGAACCGCGCATCGCCGTCTCCTGGCGGGACATCGAGCGAGAGTACCAGCGGCGATTCCATGAGTTCAATCCGCCCGCCACGATCTCCATCTCGCGGATTCGTCTCCATACGGAACGCGATGCGGCATTGATCGAGGAAGTCCAGCGCCGAATCGACGCGGGCGAGCCGTTCGCGCAGATCGCCGCGGATGTCGGAGAAGAAGATGGCGGGGCGTGGCAGACGTTCGAGGTCGAAGATGATGGGATTGAAGGCGTTGCGCTCGCCGAGTCGGTTCGCCAGCATCTCGTCGGGCTTGAGGTCGGCGAAACCACGAAGCCGGTCGCGCTCGGAAGTTCCACGTGGTGGCTGCACATTGCTGACTACGACCAGCCGGAGGGCCGGGACATTTACGATCCTGACGTACAACGGTCCCTTCGCGCGCGCTTGCGGAACCAGCGGTACAACGAAGAGATGGACCGGTACTCGCGGCACCTCTTTGAGCGCGGTGTGTTCGACGAACGCGAAACCATGATGCGCAAACTGCTCGAGATTGCGATGCGGAGATACGCGCCGTCGGGGTTCTGATGCATGAAGTGGGGGCGCTTCCGGGCCTGGATCAATCGCTTTCGGCCGGGGACGCCGTCGGTCGCCGACCATCTCGCGCTCGGCGTGCAGGGCGAACGGCTTGCTGAGCGTTATCTGCGCAAACGCGGCTACCGGATTCTGCACCGCAACTACCGCCTGGGGGACGATGAAGCCGATCTCATCGCACGCGATCCGAATTCCAGCGCCCTCGTCATCGTCGAAGTCAAAACGCGCCGATCTGACGCGTCCGATCCATCGGAACACGTCTCGCCGAAGAAGCAGTTCCGTCTCGCGCGGCTTGCCGCGCGGCTGCTGCAACAGCCGGCGCACCGGAATGCTTCGATCCGCTTCGACGTCGTGGCGGTGACGTTGCCTGATGACGGTGAGCTGCGCATTCAACACTGGCCCGGCGCGTTCGATGCGCCGTTCTGACCTGCCTGCACAGAGTCGTCCTTTCATCGCACCGGCGATGAAAACATTCGCTACGCTACGTCCATGGCTGCCCGTCGTGATGAACCCGACCGGATCGAAGAACTCCGCCGCAAACTCAACGAGGCGAACTACGCCTACTACGTTGAGAACGATCCGGTCATGCCCGATTCGGAATACGACCGGCTGCTCAAGGAACTCGATGACCTCGAACGCAAGCATCCGGAACTCGCCGATGAAAGCAGCCCCACGCAGCGCGTCGGCGGTGAGCCGATCAAGGGCTTCAAGACCGTGCGGCACACCGTGCCGATGCAGTCGGTCGATAACACGTACTCCATCGAGGAACTCCGCGCCTGGCACCAACGCGTCCTGAAGGGGCTGGGGGTGTCTGCTGACTCGCAAGCTGGCCAAGGAGAGCAGGAAGAACAAGAAGAACAGAAAGAAGATGACCTCTTCAGCAGCGCGAAAAAGCAGAAAGCACACGGTGACCGGATTGCATTCGTCTGCGATCCGAAGATCGACGGCGTGGCGATCAGTCTCCATTATGAAGCGGGTATATTTCTCCGCGCTGTGACCCGGGGTGATGGTGAAAAGGGTGATGATGTCACCGCGCAGGTGCGCGCGATTCGCGCGATTCCGCTCTCTCTCAAAAGCGTCGATGACGGGCCGCCACCGGTGCTCGAAGTGCGCGGCGAAATCTTCATGCCCAACCAGGAGTTCGAGCGCATCAACGTCGAAAAAGAGCAGCGCGGTGAGCAGCCGTTCGCCAACGCACGCAACGCCACCGCGGGTACGCTCAAAAACCTTGATCCCGGGATTGTTGCTGAGCGTCGTCTCAACTTTGTCGCCCACGGCCGCGGTGAGACGCTGGGACTTGACCACATCGAAACGTTTTCCGATTTTCTGACGTACATCCGGGAACTCGGCGTGCCGATCAACCGACACGCGAAACGATTCGAGACGTTTGATGAAGTGGTCGCGCACGTCGAGCAGTTTGCCGATCAGCGCGGTGAGCTCGGCTACGGTGTGGACGGCATGGTCATTCGCGTGGACCGGTTTGATCAGCAGGACCAACTCGGTTCCACCAGCAAAGCGCCGCGCTGGTGCATCGCCTACAAGTATCCCGCCGAGCAGGGCCGAACGAAACTGGTCAAGGTCGACTGGCAGGTCGGCAAGGGGGGCACGCTCACGCCCCGCGCCACGATGGAGCCGATCTTCATTGCCGGCACCACCGTTCAGCACGCCACCCTGCACAACATCGAAGAGATCCGCCGCAAGGACATCCGCATCGGCGATACCGTCATCGTGGAGAAAGCCGGCGAGATCATTCCGCAGGTGGTCGGCTACGTTGAGAAAGACCGGCCGAAGAACGCGCGGAAGATTCACCCGCCGGAGAAGTGTCCCGCCTGTGACGGCGCGGTTGAACAGGAAGGCCCGAAGCTCTATTGCACGAATCCCGAATGTCCCGCCCAGTTCCGGGAGAAGCTGAAGTGGTTCGTCGGCCGCGATCAGATGGATATTGACGGTCTGGGCGAAAAGCTTGTGGACCAGTTGATCGACGCCGGGCTGGTCGAACATTTCGCCGATGTCTTCAAGCTGCCGGAGAAGCGAGACGAGCTGCTCGCACTCGAACGGATGGGGGAGAAGTCCGTGGACAACCTCATCGCGGGCATCGAAGACGCCAAGTCACGCGGGCTCGCGCGCGTGCTGGCGGGGCTCGGCATCAGACATATCGGCTCGACCGCCGCCAAGACTCTGGCGCGGCACTTCAGAGATGCGAGTCATCTGCGCAAAGCTTCGCTGGAAGAACTGATCGACCTGCCGGATTTCGGTGAGATCACCGCGGAGGGGTTGTATGCGTTTCTCCAGTCACCCCAGGGGGAGGAGGCCTTCGTGCGGCTGCACGAGGTGGGGGTCAACCTCACGAGTCCTTTGTACACCGGCAAGCCCCAATCTTCAGCGGCGGAATCATCCTCTTTCGCCGACAAGACCGTCGTCCTGACCGGCACGCTGGAGGCGTACACCCGGCCGGAGCTGGCCGAGAAGCTCGAAGCGCTCGGCGCGAAGGTGACCGGTTCGGTCTCGAAGAAGACCGATCTGGTGATCGCCGGCGAGAATGCGGGGTCCAAACTCGACAAGGCCAACGAACTCGGCATCGAGGTCTGGGACGAAGCGAAGCTGCGGGCGGAACTCGGCGGGTAACGGCGTGGCGATGCCTCGGAATCGGGGCGATACGCGCGAATCGGCGGGGCGGCTACAATTGCCCGCACATGGGTCAACTGCTGCTGGGATTCCGAAGTCTGATCATCAAGGCCGCGATCTTCGTCGTCATGGCCGCCCTGCTCGCGTGGGCGCTCGGCGGGACGCTCTGGCCCCGGCCGCATGTGGTCGATGGTGAGCGGATCTCCGCGGCGGGCTATCAGTACTGGTGGCAGATGCGGGTCGGCGGCAACGATTATGACCAGCCGCGCTGGCGGCTGATGATGCGTGAAGAGGGCCGGCCGGCGCGCGCGTTCATGTCCTCCGGCGGTGGTGCAGAGGACCCGATGGAGTTCGAGGAGACCGCCGGCCCGGTTCGCGTTGCCTCGCGCGATATGGTCGCCTTCGCTGGCCTGCATCAGGGCGAGTGGCTTCTTCTGATCGCGGAGAACGGCGAGATCACCCGGGCTCCCGGAACGCTGGATGATCGACTGGCGGTGGAACTCGCGTTGACCGGTTTTCGCTCCGGCGAGCTTCATCAGTCGGCAGGCGGGCCCGAAACGGACCCGGCTGCCAGCGAAATCGCCGATTCGGACTGAGTTCGCGTCTCCGGTTGCCGATAATCCCGGCAAAGGAGTCCGCATCCATGCAAAACATCGAGTTCAAGGCGGAATTGCGCGACCTGCCCGCCGCCCGTCAGCAGTGCCAGACCCTCGGGGCGGTCGAGGCCGGGCGATTCGAGCAGGTCGACACCTACTTCCGATTGACCGATGGCCGACTCAAGCGTCGTGAGTCAACCGGGGAGCCGACGCAGTGGATCTTCTATCACCGTCCCGATCGAGCGCGACCGCGCATGAGCAATTTCAGCATTCTCAGCGATGAGGAAGCCCGCCGCCGGTGGGGCACGCACAGTCTGACCGAATGGCTGCGGGTGACCAAGACCCGCGAGTTGTGGATGCTCGATTCCGTGCGGATACATCTGGACCTGGTCAATCGACTCGGCACCTTCATTGAGTTTGAGGCCCCGGTCTCGAAGACCCGGTCGGTTGAGCGTTGTCACGAGGAAATCGCGGTCCTCCGGAAAACATTCATGCCGATTCTCGGCGAGCCGGTGAGCGCGAGCTACAGCGACCTGATGGCACTTGATCCGGCCAGTTCGACCTGACTCGTACCGCCGACCCGTACAGAATGGGATCAGATTGACGCAAGGCGGGTTGCCGGGATTCTGCAACGCGTTGGAGGGCAGCAGGTACTACAATCGATGGCCATGTTGCCCCGCTCAGAAGAGAATCGCCTGATTCGCAAAGCGCGCACCGGAGACGGTGCCGCGATCGAGAAACTGATCCGCATACATCAGGAACCGCTGTACGCCTTCATGCTCCGCATGACCGGACGGCCGGAAGCTGCGGAAGACGTCACGCAGGAAGCATTCGTGCGCGTGCTCAAGAATCTGGATCGCTTTGACTCCCGCTTTCGTTTCAGTACCTGGGTGTTCACCATCGCCAAGCGGCTGCATATGAACGCCGTTCAGAAGCACAAACCGGTGTACGACAACGACACGGTGGATGCGCGGCAGGGGCCCGATGTCACGCCCGGCGGTGTTTCCGAACGTGCAGAATCCATGTCGAACGTGCGCGACACCCTCGATCAGGCGATGAGCACGCTTTCGCCGCTGCAGAAAGAAATCATTCTGTTGTTCCACCAGCAGTCCTGGCCGATCACGGAGATCGCGGTCTATCTGGACATGCCGGAAGGCACGATCAAGAGCCACCTGTTCCGCGCGCGCCGGCGGATGAAACAGTTCATTCAAGAAGATGCTGCTTTGAATCAATCCGTTGTCGAGGTCTGGCAGTGAAGCGTCGTGATGCGAAACAATCTCCGGCAGACCCGTTCGATCAGTTGCTGGATGTGCAACTGAAGCGACCCGAATCCGCGCCCGACCTGACCCGAAAGGTCATGGGGCGGCTCGGCTACATGGCGGTCAAGCCCGATGTGGCCCAACGCCATCGACGTCAGTGCCATTTTGCGCGCAGCGGCATTGTTATTGCCGGGTTTCTGGCGGTCGGGATCGGCATCGTCATGCATAACAGCTCGCCCGATGCGCGAAGGCCGCTGGAAATGACCCTGCCGGCCGCGGTGGGGCAGGATCTGGAGTCAAGCCAGCAGCGGATGGGCGAGATGTTTCGGTCACTGCGGCTGTTGACGCCCTCGCTTGATCCGCCGGCGGACACGCAACCTGATTCTTTCCATCGGCCGATTGAATCCCCATCGCAGGATGGCGGTATGGAATTGATGGATGATGCCATCAATCGATCCGCTATTGCCCCGATGCGTTGGGTGTGATCGCCCCGATTTTCTTTCCTCGAACGAGCTAATGATGCGACACGCTTTCATCAGGTCGATGATGTGGCTGACGATTCTGCTGGTCGGATCACCTGCCGCCGGCACCCCGGCGTTGTCGGCCGTCTCGGTTGCATCAGCGCCATTATCCGCAGAAGGGGAGAAAACCGCGTGGCCCGAGCGCGTCCATGCCGGCGCGACGTCAGAGCACTTTGCCCTCGCCGATGCTTTGCCGGCGGATGTCTCCGTATTCGTGCAGATTGAACGCCCGACCGCTCATGTGGATGTGATGCGATCGATGCCCCTCGTGCAATGGGCCGAGTCGCATCTCAGCGCCGAGGCGGTCGGCCCCGTCTGGAAGGAACTGGCCCGCACGGCCGAAATCTCACCGGAGCAGCTTTTTCGCGTTTGCTTCGGCGGCCGGACGACCTTCGCCCAGCGGCAGAACCCAGAGGGCCGCACAGAACGCATGATCGTGCTGACCATCGAGAAACGCGAACTGAACCGCCTGTTGCGCGCGCTGCGCCCGACGGTTCGAGCGCCCCGCCATGACGCAGCTCGGTACGAACTTGAGGATCATCAGCTTCATCTCGCGCGACGGGGTGAGCAACTCTTCGTCGCACCGTTGGATCAGGTCGGTCTGTTGGATGAGACATTGCACAATCTTTCCCGCCGCGCTGACCGAACGCTTCAGAGTCATGATGCGTTCACCCATCGCGACGAGTTGCCGGCCGGCGATGTGTCCGTGTTTCTGCAGCACGGCTCGTTCCTTGGCGGATGGTCGATCGCCACCGCCGAGTTGGACGGCGTCCGGATTCGCCTCACCCAGCGGTCGCACTACGAACGCCCGCCGTTTGCGCGGGCGGTCACCGCGCTGGAGATCGATGCCGCGCCGTTGTCCGCGTTCGAACGCGACGCCCTGCTCGCCATGATTGAGCCGCTCGACATTGGGGAAACCCGGCTGGAGGTCTTCGCGCTGGCCCAGCTCGGCGAAGGGCTGCTGAGTCCTGAGATGCGGCGCAATCTCAAGGATCGACGAATGCTGGTGATCGGCGAAGTGGAGGGCCGGCAGGAAGACCCACCGGCCGACCTGCAGGTTCCGACGCTGGTGATGTGTTTCGAGATGAAGTCCCGCGAGAACGCGATGGGGCCGTTCGATCAGCAGATGGTGCGGTTTGTCAATCGGCTTCATTCGTTGGGCCGGGGTGCCTTCGCGCTGGAGACGCCCGAAGCGCGGGAGTTGCGGGATCAGATGCCGCGGTCGATCGATCTGTCACCGGCGACGATCTGGTTGACGGACGATTTGCCGCTGATGCGTTCGGTCTCGCTGAACTGGTCGATTGCGGACGGCCCGCACGGTTCGTATTACGTGATCGCAACGCATCCGAACAAGTTGCGCGGGACGGTTTCCGCGCTGGAGCGCGAGGGGATTCAGCCAAGCGAAGTGATGCAGAAGTTGCAGAGCGCGGGGTTTGTGCGCGGGGTCCGGATGAGCCACCACATTCGCAGTTGGGCGGAGCAGGCGGAGTTGATCGCCGCCCCGGGGCAGGCCGAACAGGTCGCCGAGGCCGCGTCGATGCTGGCGGATCTGGCCGTCGGATTGGATCGCATCAAGTGGCAGATGAAACGACCCAGCCGTCAGGACATGCTGCTTGAGTTGGAGCTGACGCTCTCGCCACCCGTCACCGCCGAAGACGAATGCGGCTCGCCGAAGAAGAAGTAGCGCGTCCGGGCGAACGATCTTTTGGAGAAGTGATCACTCAGAAGTCACGTCTCAGGAAGATCCACGCGCCGATGCCGAGGATGAACATCTCGAACAGCAGCGATGAACCGATCACGGACCAGAGTGACTTGGAGTCGTACTTCTCGGTCAGCCGCCGCATGGCTTCGGTTTCTTCCTCGTAGCGTGGAACAATGTTGCCTTCCTGATCGCGGCGGAAGTTTCCGGACATGACGTCCTGCATGCCCATATCGCCTTCACGCACGAGCCAGCGGTCGAGCAAGCCGATGGTTTGACCGGTTTTCGGCAGCGGTGTCAGCAGCAATTCAATGCGTCGGTGCCAAGGGGCGATGGCTTCAACGGCTCGACGATTCTCCGCCGCCGCTTCCTCTTCGATCTCAAGATCAACGTTGAGGCGTGCAAGCCGCGTCGCCTGATTTTCAGCGGCTTCCTCGTCGGCCATGATGGAATCGATCGCGGCACGCGTCCGTTCGGCGGCTTCTTCCTGTCGCTCCATCGCGACCTGGCTGTCCAGTTTGAAACTGAGCAACATGCTCTCGGTGGTCTGAATACTGAACAGCATGAACCAGAAGAGGATGGCCACCAGCAGCGCGGTCATCGCAGATCGCGTGATGATGCCCATCACCGCGCTGATGCAGAAGAGATAGCTGAAGAAGATCACCACAACGGGGATGGCGAGGAAGATCATCCACTCCCACTCCCCGAGTCGCCAGCCCATGGCGAGAAACACGCCGACGCAGACGATGCTGACCTGAAGCAGCGCGAACAGAAGGCCGGCGGCGTACTTCGCGAAGAAGATCGTGAAACGACTGACCGGCTTCGACAGGATCATATCAATCGAGCCGCGCGCCACCAGATCCGGGAAAATACTGGCGGTCGAAATCAACGCAAGAATCGTTGCGGCCCATGCCAGCCAGATGCCCACGATGAGCGAAACAAACAGGCCGCGGTAGAGCACGCTCGACAGCGGCGAGTCGATGTTGAAAAACTCGCTTTCAACGGTGTAGAGCCCGAAAAGGAATGACATACCCGTTTCGGTGAATCCGATACAGGCATACCCGATGACCAGGGAGAGCGAGAGAAGCAGCGTGATCCAGAAGATCTTTCTCGAACTCAACTCGCGGTAGGCGTCCAACAGAATCGCGGCGACTGCTCTCATGCCTTCGGCCCCTTTGCATGCGTTTCATCGGAAAAGCTCGCTGAAGTCGGTGTTGCGGCACGCTGACCTTGCGCCTTCGACGCACCGGGCTTGAGCGTCTGCCCCGTCACGGGGTCCACCACCGCCCGCATGAAGAGATCCTCCAGCGTTTCCCGCACCGGTCGCAGCGAGATAATCGTGACTTCATCCTGACGCAAGCGATCCAGAATCGGCTGGACCGCCTGCGGTTCCGCCCCCTTCAGCGTCAGCTTCGTGCGCTTATCGGGAAGGACTTCGGTTCGAATGGTGGCATCGCTCTCCACCCACTGGGGCGATCGGCCGGCGAAAACGATCTCGTACCGGCGGCTGTCGGCCGTCAAGTCGTCAATCGTGCCCTGCATGACCACATCCCCCTGCACGAGAATGGCCACGCGGCCACAGACCATCTCCAGTTCACTGAGCAGGTGGCTGTTCAGGAATACCGTCTTGCCCTGTTCACGAAGACGAACGAGCACATCGCGAATGTCACGCCGGCCGACGGGGTCGACTCCGTCCGTGGGTTCATCGAGCACCACCAGTTCCGGATCATTGACGAGCGCTTGGGCGAGCCCGATCCGCTGCTGCATGCCTTTGGAGTAGGTCGAGATTTTCTTCCCCGCCCACTCGGTCATGCTGACCAGTTCCAGAAGTTCATCGGCCCGTTGTTTGCGGGTGCGCCGATCGACGTCGGCCAGCGCGCCGAAAAATTCAATGATCTGCCGGCCGGTCAGGTAGGGGGGCATGCGGTGGTGTTCGGGCAGGTAGCCGACGCGCTTGAGTGTCGGCTTGTGGCCGATCGGCTGGCCGAGCATGGTGCCCTCCACGTGGGACGGTCTGACGACGGTCATCATGATCTTGACGAGCGTCGATTTGCCCGCGCCGTTCGGCCCGAGCAGGCCGAAGATTTCGCCCGGATCGACCTGCATGCGAATGCCGCGCAGCGCCTGCACCTTGCCGCGATACGTCTTCCGGACATCACTGAGATCGATAACTCTTGCCGTGTTCGTTTCGGCTTTGACCATAGAGGTGCCGCTCCCGTCGCTGACTGTGTTCCACGAACCGGATCAACTGGCCGACATCATCGCGGATGCGGGGTCGCAGTTTATACGGATTTCCCGGTTCGTGTTTTCACTTCGCGCGGCTCTTTGCGGCAAATTTCTCCGGTACGATATTCGTCTTTCCGCCACCTTCTGAATGCCCACGGACCGACATGCTAGATCGACTGCTGATCGCCATTGCTCACCTCTGCTGCCGCGCGCCGGGCACGATTCTGATCGTCGGCGCGATCCTTGCCGCCATCGCTGCGGGCTACGCCGCGCTCAAACTGGAAATGAACGCCGACACGGACGATCTGATCGCATCGGATCGGCCGTTCATGGACAATTACCGCGCGTTCCTCGATGAGTTCGGCGACCTCGAGTATCTCTACGTCGTCATCGAGGCCGGCGATGATCCCGAACGGGCCAAGCAGGCCGTGGAAACGCTCGGCCGGGACATCAGCGCGATCGAAGACCTCAAGGCCGTCTTCTACGTTATCGAGCCGGCCGAACAACTTCGGATCGCCACCCGCGCCATGCCCGATGAAGAGCTGCGCGAACTGGCGATGACCTCACGTTCCTTCGGTGCACTTGACGAACGCGTCACGGCCGGCCACGTGCTCAGCCGCGCCAATGACCTGCTCGATGAACTCGTGCAGCGGGGCGGTGAGATGGATGAAACCGAGCAGGAGCGAGCCGCCGCCTCGGGCATCTTCCTGCTCGAAACGTTCACCGCCGTCTTTCCCGATTCCGATGCCCGCGAGGACCTCACGCCGCTGATCGAGGGCGGAGGGGAGCGAACATACTTGCGCTCTGATTCAGAAGAGCTGTACTTCGTCATGATCATGCCGGAGAAAGACTACGGCACGCTCTCCGTCATCGAAGAGCCGTTGCGGCGGATACGCGCGGTGATCGACGAGACGCGCGCGTCTTACCCGGACGTCAACATGGGGCTGACCGGCAAGCCCGTCCTGCAGGCCGATGAACTCATCACCACCGAACGCGATATGACCCGCGCCGCCACGATCGCGGTCATCCTCGTCTCGCTGCTCTTCATGATCGTCATCGGCGGCGTTTGGCGGCCGCTGCTCGCCGTCCTCGCGCTCGGGTTCGGCATCGCCTGGACGTTCGGCCTGACCACGCTCATCATCGGCCAACTCAACCTGCTCAGCATCGTCTTCACGCTCGTGCTCGTCGGCGTGGGGATCGACTTCGGCATTCACCTGGTCGCGCGCTACCGCGAGGACCTCCGCCGAATGAGTTCGGAAGACGCGATCGTTTCCACCCTGCGCACAGCCAACCGCGCGAACATGACCGGCGCACTCACGTCGAGTCTCGCATTTTTCATGGCGATCTTCACCGACTTCCAGGGATTGCGCGAGCTTGGCTTCATTGCCGGGACCGGCCTGCTGCTCTGCCTGGTGGCGATGACGTTCATCCTGCCCTCGCTGCTGGTGATCTACGATCGCAAATGGGGCAAAGGGCACATCGCCGCGCCGATCCGCGCGTTTGAACACGTTCCAAAGTTCGGCGATCGCCTCTGGACCTCGCTCATTCAGCGGCCGGGCACGATCCTGCTCGTGTGCGCTGTAGCCACACTGCTGCTCTCGCCCGCGCTCATGCGGCTCAGCTTTCAGAACAACTTGCTCGAACTGCAGGCCACGGGACTCGAATCCGTCGATTGGGAACACCGCATTCTCGATGACTCCGCGGAAACGTGGTTCGGCGCGGTGATCGTGGAAGACCGCGATGAGATCCCACGCATCAAGGAACGCGCTGCGGACAAGGAAACCATCGGCCCGGTCCAGAGTATCGACGATCTCGTGCATCCGGACACCGAATCGCGCGCCCGCTGGCGCGAGATGCTGCACGAATACCCCCCGGCCGAGCCGGACACCGGACATGCCGACTGGATGAACCAGCGGCTGGAGAATGTCACCCGCCGCGTGCGGCTGATCGCCGGCATGGCGCGCCAAAACGATGAAGCGGAAGCCGATCGGCTCGATGCGCTCGTCGAGGACCTCGAACAACTGCGCGCGATCCTCGAAGGCGATGACCTCGAGCGGATCGAAGCGATCAGCGATGCGATGCAGCAGAACGTCACCGCCATCGCCTCATCCGTTCGACAGATGCTGATGGGGGACCAACTCGAACTGCGCGAAGCCCTGCCGCGCGCGGTTCGTGACCGGTTCATCTCCGACCGGGGCCGGTACCTTGTCACACTCCATCCGCGCGAAAACGTGTGGGAGTACGAACCCATGCAGGCGTTCGTCGAGGAGATTCGGCAGGTCGATCCGGAGGTGACCGGCGTGCCGATCACGCAGTTTGAATCGCTGAACGAAATGCGCGCCGGCTTTCAGAAGGCAGCGCTGCTTGCGTTCCTCGCGGTCTTTGTGCTGCTGCTGATCGATCAGAAGAGTTTCAAGTACGCGATCTTTGCGATCGTGCCGCTGCTCGTCAGTCTCCTCTGGCTGGTGGAGTTGATGGGACTGCTCGGCGTGCAGTTCAACCTGGCGAATTTCTTCGCGGTTCCGATCCTGATCGGCATCGGCGTCGACAGCGGGATTCATATCATTCGGCGCTACCGTGAGGACGGCTCCGATCGATTGCACCTCGGCGCCACGCGGCGCGCGGTCTTCATGACCGCCGTCACCAGCATGATCGGCTTCGGCTGCCTGGTCATCGCTGCTCACCGCGGCCTGCAGAGTCTCGGCATGGTCATGGCGCTCGGCAGTTTCTCCTGCCTGATTGCCTCACTGCTCATCCTGCCGGCCCTCCTGGCAAAGTTCGACAAGTCGCCCGGTTGATCCCCCCGGCTCCAGCTGGTCACCAAGCCACTCGCGTGGGACGTGTCGGTACATGGTATGTTGTTCGTTCCCGTCCATTGAAGGCATGGAGGCCAGCATGCGTGGCAACGTCGATCGTCAGCAGCCCATGTTCGTCGCGTTCAATATCAAAAAACGCGTTCCCGAAGTTCATCCCCTTCGCCCGATCAAGCAATAGTGCGATCGCGTGCTGGCGAAGATGAACCGCGACTTCAACAAGGCCTACGGCAAGACCGCCCGCGTGGGCATCCCGCCGGAGTGTCTGATCAAGGCGCTTCTGCTGCGGGCGTTGTTCTCGATTCCTTCTGAGATTCGGCTGTGTGAAGCGTGTGGATATGACGAACCGGACTGAAGCGCGATCCAGAAGCAGTTGCGCGAGCAGATGCACGGTGCCGAAGGTGGGAGCGATTGTGCGGCGTGAGCCGAGCGGATGTGCTTGCGTTCAAGGAGCCGCGCTATGAACGACAATTCACTGCGAGAGTCTGGCAGGAGGATGAGTGGTTTATCGCCCAGTGCGCTGAGGCCGATGTCGCCAGCCACGGCAAGACTGAAGACGAAGCATTGGCAAATCTGCGCGAGGCGCTGGAGTTGTACTTCGAGCCGCCGACTGCGACGATCGTGCCGCGCATCACCAGCATCGAGGTGGATGTCGATGCCGCTTAGACCGTTGGCATACCGGGAGATTCGCCGAATCTGCCGTGACGGGCGGTCATGACGGGCGGGCCGGCCGGGAAATCACAAGTTCAGGCGTTGAGCTAGCGAGTTCAGGGGTTGAGATAGCGAGTTCAATGGTTGGGCTAGCGAGTTCAGCCGTTGAGATAGCAAGTTCAGTCGTTGCGCTAGCGAGTTCAGTCGTTGAGATCGCGAGTTCAGGGATTGAACTAGCGAGTTGAGCCGTTGATCTAGCGAGTTCAGCCATTGAAATCGCGAGTTCAACCGTTGAAACAGCGAGTTGAGGCGCTGAAATCGCGAGTACGCATCGTGACGATGCGACTGCGCCCATCGCCGCTCCGATAAAATCGTGATATGCCACGATGGATGAGGGAGGCGAAGCGTTTGGGCATGACGAACGGGGCGGAGCGCGATCCCGAAAGAATCACCGCAGCAATGGCACAATGATCAAGCCATAGAGCAGGCCCAGCAAAAAGGCCCCGCCGATCAGGGCGACAAAGCCAATGACGATCGCTCGGCAGACTCGGTCAAACGGTGATCTCTTCTCGGTCATCGCAACATTCTATCACGCGCCCCAGCAAGGCACCGTGATCAATCCAGACCACATTCGGGACATCTGCCCTTGGCGCCGCGCAGGTCGTAACCGCAATGGATGCAGAGGCCCGCTTGGTGGCGTTCAGCTCTCTTTGCGTTCAGCCGCCGGTGTGCCCAATACACGATCGTCGGTGCCCAGAGCGGGTGCAACGTCACAAGAAACAGTCCCAATCCACCGAGGCCGATGCTGGTCACACTCAAAGCGCTCATTGCGACAAGCTGATTGGTCGAACGCCAGGGGAAAAAGCTGGGAGCGAGGTACACGACAATGCTCGTGATCGAGACGATGAGCAGAGTGTGTCGCACATTGGTGCGAAGTTGAATCAATTGATGGGCGCAAAAGAGCAGGCAGAATAAAATGACCAGCACAAGACTGATGTACAGAACGAAAAAGTGCATTGCATACGGTGTCCGCCCATCAAACGGTGAAGCGACGGCAACCCTGGCGACGCTCCAAGCCGAATGCAAAAATGCCACGCCGATAAGGGTGTAGGTTGAAACACCGACGAGGTGGAGTAGCGTCCGTGGCAATTCCAATCCGGGGATATGGCGATCATCATCCATCCGGGCCATCATAGCGTGCACAAGCTGCAACATGCGTCTCGTATGGCCGCGAGAATCTCCGCTACACTGCCCACATGCCGAGCACTGCTGACAAGTCGAAGACGGGTGAGAGGGCGAGTCCTGATGCGGCGCGCGGACCGATGTGGTAACACGCCCGGTTCGGTGAATTGGATATCATAGAGGATGAAGACGGTCAGCCGCGCACCGTCACTGAAGTGGAGTTGCGGACGACACTGAGCGAGATATGAGCCGGGTAATGCCAGCTGCTCTTCATCTGCGGTGTCGAGCACATGCGTGGGTAGAAATCTGTGTGAGAAAGGTTGTCTACTATGAGCAAAAGCCAACGACACGTTCTTGGTCGAGTGAGATCGGCATATGATCCAGTTACATGGGATGTTTGTGTAGGCGACGCGATCATTAAGCAAGAGTTACCTTTTACCATCGGAGTTCTGAGTGACGTATGCGGTACTCGGCGCTCAGGCGCACAGCCATTTCAAGACCGTGGATGGATTGATGTAGACCCGGACAATTTTGACATCGCTGTGCAGGCTGTGCAGCCGGAGTTGCTAATCTCCGTGCCAAACGAATTCGCCAATGACGGGTCCTCGCTACAAGTACACTTATCTTTTTGCTCATGCGATGACTTCCAGCCAGAAAGACTCGCCGAACAACTTGGCTATCTGCACTCCTCGCCGAACTCTATCGGGAAGGCGCCTTTGCCCGGCGCAGCAACTCCTGCCTCGATCCGTAACGAAAGTGACCGGTCCGCAACACATCGGACAGATGTTGATATATGGAGGCAGGTCGAATCGATTAAAAAACATGAGGATTTTTGCCGACTCGAATCTTGCTGGCGCGGGTTACAATATCTAATGAAATCGATCACGAATCGGTTCGCAGGATTGCCAAGGCCACGCTGCCTCATCCTTCCATGCAGCAAGGAAGAATTGTCGAATGATGTTTTGCAGAGCTTGCGAGTTGAGGATACGTCATTCTACAAAAGGGCGCAAAATGACGGCGAATGGCGGCAGCAAGGAACAGGTGGCAGGCGGTGGAAAGGCAATGGCGCATGCAGTATGATCGTTGTAGACTTTGAGTTTGGGGGCGCATGTGATGATATTGCAATGCTCGAAAAGATATCTGAGGTAGGGAAATCATTGTATTGCCCTGTGCTGGCCGGCGCATCGGCGAAATTACTGAACCAACAATGGGATTTGTTTGCGTCATTACAACATTTCACAGAGGGGCACTCAGGCTGTATGAGTGATCGTGCTAGCCCGCGAATCCAGCAATGGAAGTCATTTCGCCAGCGCGAAAGCTCACGTTTCTGCGTAGTGACGCTGCCTCGCGTATCGAATCGTATCTCGGGTCGCTGCAAATCACAAAGCGAACAAAGGTTATGTACGAGTGAAGAATTGAATGAGGAGAGGGGTTTGAATAGCCGCCGCAAGCCGTTGGGCCAATACTCATGGATGAACGGTGCCTACGTGATTGCATCTGCGGTTGCTACGGCATACTGCAAGACCGGATGGTGTACGCACTTTGTTGAAGAAGCGCGCGGTTGTGAAACGGGTGGCCTATTGGGTGTTGAAGCCAGTGGCTATGCCGCAAGCGGACCGATGCAGCCCCCGGCAGCTACGATGAATGCAGAACAACTGGGCGATAAGCTAAGAAGTATGGGACTGTCGCCTTTGTTTGAACTAGATGTCGGCAACTCCGCCCTGTGTCAGCCGCCGTGCTCGGCTCGCAATGTTGGCAATGTAGTTCACAAAACAGGTACAACATCACCATCGGATGATCATATCAAGATAACACTCCCTTATATCATGGCAATATCAAGGTGCGCTCAATACATCAGGGCAATCTGCCAAGACAAGTTGTGGGAAGGGATGAATACCGAAGATACTGAGGAGTACCTGAACAACTGGGTGGCTAATCACGTGTTCTGTGATGAACAAGCGATCAATAAGGATCAATACATGAGAAAATCCGGCTGGATACTGACCTACGCACACATTCAAATCCATAAAACGTCAGCACGTGCTCGTAAGTGTCGTGTGGTTGCAACGCTCAAGCCATTGTTGGGCATCACCGAGTTAGCGGAGCCGGTACAGATCGAGATCGACGTTGATGTAGCGAGTCGCTGAGCGACATTGCAACCCTGAAATCGTCATTATAGTGATGTTGGTAAAGCCTTGATATTGTCGAGAAGAACGAAGTAGCGGATGCCTACGCGTCGGCACTCTCTCCGCTACACTGCCCACATGCCGAGCACTGCTGACAAGTCGAAAACGGGCGCGGGGGCGAATCCTGATGCGGCCGCATCCGCTGCGGGCGAGGGGATGACCTACGCCGCCTCCGGCGTTGATATCGATGCGGGCGATGAGGTCGTGCGGCGGATCAAGTCCGCCCTGCGCCGAA
>RECV01000197.1 GCA_007693845.1 Phycisphaerales bacterium | reverse complement strand
CCGGTGGTGAACGCCTCGCGTCGCGCAGCGTCACCGAGTCGCCATGCCGCGAACAGGGCGATGCCCAGCCCGCCGATCGGCAGCATGAGGTTGTAAGTGAGATAAACAAAGGCGTCGAACCAGCTCATTTCTCCGGCCTCGCCGAAGATGCTGCCGAGGAAGTTGGCGAAACCAGTGCCGAAGAGTGTGGAACTGGCGCTCACGGCACTGGGGATGCCGAGCAGGAGAATCACGCCACCGGCGAACAGGGCGGCTTTGATGCGCGTCCAGCCGCGCTCATCGATGAAGTAGCTGGTCGCGACCTCCAGCAGCGAGATCCCGCTGGTGATCGCCGCCACGGAAAGCAGGAAGAAAAACAGCGGCGCGAGCACCATGCCGCCGGGCATTTCCGCGAAGGCCACGGGAAGCGTCGAGAAAACCAATCCCGGTCCGTCCGTCGGCTGCAGGCCGGCGAGAAAGACAATCGGGAAGATTACGAACGCCGCGATCAGTGCGACCGAAACATCGAGAACCGTGATCACCACTGATGTGCCGACGATATCGTCGTTTCGGCGCAGATAGCTGCCATAGGTGATCAGCGCGCCCATGCCGAGAGACAAACTGAAGAATGCTTGCCCCACGGCAGCCAGCGCGCTGTTCGCGGTGAACGCCGGTCTCTCATCAAGGTACTCGAGCAGTTCTGCATCATGGATGCCGAGAATGAACTTCACACCAAGCCCCGCGCCGTCGGTGGTCAGCGCCCAGATGGCGAGGATGATCATCAGCCCGAATAGCGCGGGCATCAGCACCTTGGTACACAACTCAATGCCGCCTTTGATGCCGGCGGCGACGATGCCGACCACGATCACCATGAAGACGATGTGCCAGAGCGTGCTGACTTCTGGGTTGCCTGCCACCTCGCCGTGAAGGCCGGCGATGGCCTCGCGCGATTCCCGTGCCGCCTGCTCGGTCTCATTGGCAAGAACAAACCCGTCCGTCACCGACAACCAGAGGAAGTGCATGCTCCAGCCGGCAATGACGCTGTAATAGGAAAGAATGATGAACGCGGCAAGCACGCCTACCCAGCCCACACCGATCCACGGACTGCGAGGAGCTGAGAGTTCGCGGTACGCGCCGACGGGTGATTTCTGCGCCGTGCGGCCGATCAGGATTTCCGCCATCATGATCGGCAACCCGATCAGTGCAACCGCAAGAAGATAGACAAGGATGAAGACGCCGCCGCCGTTCTGGCCCGTCATGTAGGGGAAGCCCCAGATATTCCCCAATCCGACGGCTGAACCGGTTGCCGCAAGAACAAAGCCCAGTTTGCTGCCCCAATGCGCTCGTTCCGCTGCCATGCGATTGCTCCTTTCCCTGCGTCAGAACTCCCAGCAGACATGACCCGGATTGGGTCGGATCATACATTCATCACCGTGTGCGCCAAATCCAGCCGCGAAATTGAGCCCCCGCCCGTCCCCGACGCCGCCGGGCGTCCTCTACACTGCCCCGCGTGAGCTGGACCCAGATCATTGAACTGATCGCCATCGGCCTCGTTGGCGGCACGCTCGGCGGGATGCTCGGCATCGGCGGGTCGATCATCATGATTCCCGCGCTGGCGCTCGTGCTGGGGCCGAATCAGCATCTCTACCAGGCCGCGGCGATGATCGTCAATATCTTCGTCGCCGTTCCCGCCACACTTCATCATGCCCGTAGCGGCGCGATTCGTATGGATGTCTTCAAATGGATGCTTCCCTTCGGCATCGTGTTCATCCTCCTGGGCGTCTGGTTGAGCGATCAACTCGATGCCAAAGCGCTTCAGCAGATCTTCGGCGTCTTCCTGCTCTATATCATCGGATTCAACGTCGTTCGCTTGATCAAGCGCCGGCCCGAGCCGGAGATCGGCGAGCAACGCGCCGGACCGGCGGCATCCGGATCCATCGGATCGATCATGGGGTTCCTCGCCGGGCTGTTGGGCATCGGCGGGGGTGGTATCGCGGTGCCGCTGTTGCAGCGCATTGCGAATCTGCCACTTCGGCAGTGTATCGGCACCAGCTCTGCCGTCATGTGCCTGACCGCGCTGGTCGGCGCCATCTGCAAAAACTGGACGCTCGCTGGCCATCCCAACGAGCAGTTTCCCAGTCAGATGCTGCATGTCACCGACAGTTTGCTGGTTGCCGGCTGCCTTGCGCCGACTGCGTTGATCGGCGGCTACCTCGGCGCGCATCTCACACACCGCCTGCCTCTTTTCTGGGTCCGATTGGCATTCACGTTGCTCATGATGGTTGCGTGCGCGCGGATGTTCGGGCTCATCTGAAGCCGGCTACACGCGGGGCCAACGAACCGCGAACCGTCCGGCGACGTAATGACGGCGCTCAGTATGATGCGGGGGGCTTTCACCATCGCGAAGGACGGCATTGACATGATCCGATTGATGAACAATTTCAAAACCGCCATGCTGCTGGCCGCTCTGTTCGGACTGATTGTCTGGGCCGGTAGTTTCTGGGGCGCGCAGGGCATGATCATCGCAGGCGTGATCGCAGTGGTCATGAACTTCAGTGCCTGGTTCTTCTCCGACAAGATGGCCATTGCTGCGATGCGTGCCCAGCCGGTGGATGAGAACTCCGCGCCGGAACTGGTCGGCCTGGTGCGCGAACTCAGCGAGCGTGCGAACCTTCCCATGCCGCGCGTTTACATCTGTCCGCAGCAAGCGCCGAACGCGTTTGCCACCGGAAGAAATCCGAAAAATGCCGCGGTCGCGTTTACCGAGGGCGCCTTGCGACTGCTCAACCGCGATGAACTGCGGGGCGTGATCGCACACGAGCTTGCGCACATCAAGAACCGTGATACGCTCATCTCCACCATTGCCGCCACGGTCGCGGGTCTCTTCAGCATGCTCGCGCAGTTTGCGTTTTTCTTCGGCATGGGCGGCGGACGCGGCGGGGGCAACCCGCTGGTGCTGATCGGCGTGGTGCTGCTCGGTGCGGTCGGAGCGGCAATCATCAAGGCCATGATCAGCCGATCGCGCGAATTCGTCGCCGATGCGGATGGCGCGCGGATCGCCGGATCACCCAACGGCCTGATCTCCGCGCTACAGAAGCTCGAAAGCTACGCGAAGCAGATTCCGATGCAGAATCCCAATCCCGCGATGAACAATCTTTTCATCGTCGAGCCGTTCGTCGGTAAGACACTGACGAACCTCTTCGCTTCGCACCCGCCGACCAGCCAGCGGATTCAGGCGCTGCGCCGCGCTTGAGTGGCGTGGGACCTCTTCGTCCATTGCGTTCGCCGCGGCGCGGTAAGATGCGTGGGTGGAGCGGATCATTCACGGTGACAATCTCGTTGTGCTCCCGACGCTGCCCGATGCGTTCGCGCGGCTGATCTACATCGATCCGCCCTTCAACACCGGCGATGTTCAGAAGCGATCGCGAATCAGCGTTCAGGCAGCAGCGACGCAGAACGACGGCGATCGCACCGGCTTCGGTGGGCGTCGTTACGTGACACAAACTCGGGACAGCGCTGCGTACGCGGATCGATTCGATGACTATGCCGCGTTCCTGATGCCGCGTATCGAAGCGTCGCTGCATTGCCTCACGTCGGACGCTTCGCTGTTTGTTCATCTCGATTCGCGGGAAGTGCATTACATCAAAGTCGCGCTTGATGAGCGGCTCGGCCGGGAACGGTTCATGAACGAAATCATCTGGGCGTACGACTTCGGCGGGCGATCAAAACGAAAGTGGCCCGCCAAGCACGACACGATCCTCTGGTACGCGATGGACCCCGAACGGTACGTGTTCAACTACGATGCGATCGACCGTATTCCCTACCTCGCGCCGGGGCTGGTGACGAAGGAGAAGGCCGTGCGCGGCAAGACGCCGACCGATGTCTGGTGGCAGACGATCGTCCCCACCAACAGCCGGGAGAAGACCGGCTACCCGACGCAGAAACCGCGCGCCATCCTCGATCGCATTGTGCGCGTCCACACGGAACCGGGCGATACCGTGCTGGACTTCTTTGCGGGCAGCGGCACGACCGGTGAAGCGGCGCACGCCCACGGACGCGATTATGTGTTGATTGACTCCAGCGCGGATGCGGTGGCGATCATGAAGCAGCGTCTGCAGGATGCACCGTGACTGTTCACTACTGACCGCCCACTGTTCACTATTTACTGTTCACTGTTCACTCTTCTCTAACCGATCCAACGTTCCCACCAGTCCAGGATCTGCTCCAGACGGTGCATTCGCAGATCCATCGGCCCGCCACGGCTGAGGCCGTGGCTCGTCGTGGCGGGGTAGCGCACAAACCGTGTCGGCACGTTCCGCAATTTGAGCGCGGTGAACACCTGTTCCGCCTGTTCGATGTTGCACCGCAGGTCGCCTTCACTGTGAATGATCAGCGTGGGTGTTTTGGCGTTACCGAAGTACTTCAGCGGGCTCTGGTTCCATCGCGCCTCGGTCCGGTTCCACGAATTGCCTTCCCAGTAGCGGTCGGGTTCATCGGTGAAATCACTGGTGCCGAACATGCTGTGGAGATTGGAAACGCAGCGATCGGTGATGGCGCCGGCGAAGTCGTGACAGTGGCTGATGGCCCAGTTGGTCATGTAGCCGCCATAGCTGCCGCCCATCACGCCCATGCGCTTCCGGTCGACGTGATCGTGTTGCTGCATGAAACGTGTCACGGCCTGGATGTCTTCCCAGTCCTTGCCGCCCCACGCACCGCGGATGGCGCTACAGAAGTCGCGGCCGTATCCCTTCGACCCGCGCGGATTGGAGTAGAACACCGCGTATCCCTGCGCTGCGAGGAGTTGAAACTCGAAGAAAAATCCCACGCCGTACTGCGCGTGCGGACCGCCGTGAATCTCCAGCACGGCCGGATGCTTCTTCCGCCTGGACTTTCCGGTCGACTCCGGCGGCAGGAGCGACCAGACCTGCACCCTCGTGCCGTCGGCGCTGCGGATCCACTGCGATTTGATCGGAGCGAGATCCAGTTCCTTCAGAACCGGGCCGTTCAGGTTCGTCAGCGGCTTGACATCAAAGCTCTTCGCGGCAGGTCGGGCGCAGGCGACTTCGTCCGGGGCGGTGGCGTGACCGACCGTGAGGCCGATGGTTGAGCCATCACGGCTGATGCCGCCCAACTGGTGGAGCTTCGCTCCGCTTGTGTGGAACGCGATCTTTCCTCCGCCGCGCGGGATGGAAGCGATGTGCGATTCACCGTGCCAGCCGATCTGCATGTAGATGCGCCGGGAATCGTGCGCCCACTTCAGGTTCGGGCCGAAAACCATCTCCGCGGTGTCGGTCGAGGTGATCGCCATAAGGCAGTAATCCTCGTTCGCGGTGAGGGGCTTCGCGTTCGATCCGTCAGCATTGCATGTCCACAGTTCGAGATTATCCGTGCCGTAGGCGGAGTCCTTGCCCTCCCGGCCGGCCCAGGCAATGGTTTTGCCATCCGGCGACCACTTGACGCATGACTTGGTGCCTTCGGGCACCTGCTTGAGCGGCCTCAGCTTGCCGGTGGAAAGATTCAGTCGAACGATCTCATCCTTCCACGCGCGGATCATCGCTTTCCGGTCGCGGTTGGTGGCGAGGACGATCTCCTTCCCATCCGGCGAAAAGTCGAAGCTGAATCCACCCAGTGTGTCCTTGTCGTACACGCACCGGTGTTCACCCGTCGTGACGTCAATCAGATACAGCGCAAATCGTTGCGCGTTGAAGTAGCCATCACCATCCAGGCGGTACCACCAGTCATCGAGCACGCGGGCGGGAAGACTTTCCCCATTCTTCTCGCGCTCCTTCTTCGCGGCTTGCGTCCACTGCGGATCGGTCGGCCGGAAACTGATCGCAATCGTTCCGCCGGTCGGAGACCAGACAAGAGAACTGATCGTGCCCTCGGGCAGATCGGTGAGTCTTCGCGCTTCGCCGCCCGACGCGGGGATGAGGTAAACCTGTGCGATGTCATCCTCACGCGAGCTGATGAAGGCCATCCGTGAACCGTCGCGCGACCAGCGCGGCTGGCGGTCCTTGCCCGAGTTGGTGAAGGGCTGGGGCTGGCTCCCATCCGTGCCGACGGTCCAGAGATTCGTGTCGTACGCGCTGGCCTTCTTCTTCGATGCGTCCTTGACGCAGAAGACGATGCGCGATCCGTCGGGGGACGGCTGAGGATCGCTGAGAACACGCAATCGCTTCAGATCGCTGACTTCGACCGGACGCTTACGCACGGGCTGCCGGCTTGAGGAACGCGTGGACTTCTCTCGGACGGTTTTCTTTCTGGTGGTGGACATGGCGAAAGCGTACCGATTGCGGGCGTGTTCGCAACGGGAAGGTTCCGTTACGATAGGCGATATGGCCACGCTTTCGCCGCGCGACATCCTGGAGCGCTTGATCACGATCGATTCGACAAGCCATCGGTCGAACCGGCCGATTGCGGATTGTGTGCGAGAATTGACCGATGAACCAGGCGTGCGGACAACGGAGTTCGTCGATGAATCCGGGGAAAAGATCAATCTGCTCATCGAAATGGGCCCGGTCCGCGAGGATCGCGCGGGATTGATTCTCTGCGGTCACCTTGATGTCGTCCCCGCCACCGAGCCGGAGTGGCAGAGCAATCCCTTCACGTTGGCTGAACACGATGGTCACTATTACGGCCGTGGGGTGGCTGACATGAAGGGTTTCGTCGCACTGGCGATTCATGCCTTTCGATCGCAGCGTGCATCGACGCTGAGCGCGCCGCTGGCGCTGCTCTTGACGGCTGATGAGGAACTCGGCTCACGCGGTGCGCAGCGCATGCTGGAGATCTGGGACCCGTCACGAATCATCCCGAAGGCGACGATCATCGGGGAGCCGACCTCGCTCTGGGCGGTGCGGATGCATAAGGGGCACCTGACGATGCGGGTGACGCTGCGGGGCCGCGCGGCGCACAGCGGGTCACCGCACCTCGGGCTCAATGCCATCGAGCCGGCCGCCGCCATTCTCAACACGCTCGCAGAGTTACGTTACGAGTACGAATCGATGCGAACCGGTGTGAGTGCGTTTTTCAACACCGTTCCGCACCCGGTGCTCAATGTCGCGCGCATCCGCGGCGGCGAGGCACTCAATGTCATCCCCGAATCATGTGTGATCGAGTTCGGCGTGCGCCTCATGCCGGATCAATCACCCGAAGTTGCGATAGAGATTATCGCGGACCGGCTGCGAAGATCGGTGCTTGATCCAGGTGCGGTCACGATCGAACTCATCAACAACAATCCGCCGATGCTGCTCGATGAAAATGCGCCGATCTATCGGTCACTCACGCACCAGTTGGGACAGTACGAAACCGTCGGCGTGTCCTTCGCCAGCGATGGGGGATGGCTCGCGCGGCTGGGGCTGGAAACCGTGCTTTGGGGGCCGGGCACGATCGAAGTGGCGCACCGGCCGAACGAAGTGCTGTCAGTCGATGAGTTTCATCGGGCCGGGAGCATGCTGGAAGAACTGGTTGCAACGCAATGCGGTGGAGGACCATGACAACGGAAGCAATCATCGAGGCGGATCTGACATGGACCGGCAAGGCGTTTGAATCGGGCGTACGCATCAAAGTGGATGCTCAGGGCCGCGTTGAAGCCGTGGGTGATGCTTCTGTTGGTGAGCCGACGCTTCGGCTACGTGATCGTGCTCTCCTGCCGGGGTTCGTCAACGCGCACAGTCACGCCTTTCAACGGGGGTTGCGCGGCCGGGGGGAGACATTCCCGGCCGGGCAGGGTGATTTCTGGCTTTGGCGCGAAGCCATGTACGAACTCGTCGAGCAGCTCGACGAAGAGCGTCTGTATGCACTCACGACCCAGGCGTACCGCGAAATGCTCGATGCCGGCATCACCACGGTGGGGGAGTTTCATTACCTCCACCACGATGGACGAGGCGATAACTTCGCCTTTGACGAAGTTGTCCTCCGCGCTGCAAAGGACGTCGGCATTCGCATCGTCCTGCTGAATGCGTTCTATTTCTCCGGCGGCTTCAACGAGACCGGTCACACGCCCCTGGCCGGCGGGCAGCAGCGATTCGCAACGCGGTCTCTCGATGGTTACTGGTTGCAAATGGATCGACTGGCCAAGCTGATTGATCCGGCCACGCAATCCCTGGGGGTCGTGGCGCATTCGATCCGCGCGGTGCCGGTGGATGCTTTGCAGCAATTGCACGCCGAAGCCGCACGGCGCGGTCTGGTGTTTCACATGCATCTGGAGGAGCAGCCGCGTGAAATCGAAGAGTGCATTCGGCACTACGGTCGCACGCCGATGGCTTTGGTGAATGATCATCTCGAAGTGAGCCCGCTGTTCACTGCGGTTCATGCGACGCACACGAACGAGGCGGACATGGAGGCATTCCTGGACGCCGGGGGAAACGTCTGCCTGTGCCCGTTGACGGAAGCCAATCTTGGCGATGGACTCGCCAACGTGCCGTGGATTCTCAAACACGGCGGGCATCTCGCGCTCGGCAGCGATTCGAACGCCCGCATCTCCATGCTTGAAGAAGCGCGGTGGATGGAATACGGCCAGCGGCTGGCGCACCAGATGCGCGGCGTCTGCCGGGATGACAACGGCGCGATCGCGACGACGCTGATGAGCGCGATGACGGTTCATGGTGC
>RECV01000104.1 GCA_007693845.1 Phycisphaerales bacterium | reverse complement strand
ACGTACTGAAAGCCCTCCGGCGACACGGGCGTACTCGCCAGGTTGCCGTTGTTCACCAGAACATCAACGCTCGTCGGTGTACCGTGCGAGTACCGGTACAGCTCGATCTGGGAGCGCACAACCTTGAGTGAGGATTTCGCCGCGCTCGCGTTCGATGAAGCGGTTGTCGTCTGAAACTGGCCAACCACAATTCCGGCGAGAATGCCGAGGATCACAACGACGATGAGGATTTCGATCAGTGTGAATCCGCGTTGACTTTGGTTCGACACGTTCATCCCATTCATGTGTGAACTCCCTGATACTTGAAAACACCTGCAAGAGCTTTGTTTTCGTCCGGACTTTCGAAAGAGACGCCGGTGCGTTTCCACACCGGCGTCTTTCTTGCTGGTCACATTGTCATCATGTCAATCGCTTTAGTCACTCGAGTCACCAGGGGTACTCATCGTGATATTGCAATTGGTGAGCGAACTGTCAAATGAGTAGCCTTCAGGCAACGTCGGAGCTGAGGCGAGATACGGGCTCTCGCCACCTGTCGGCACCGATGTAAGCGCAGTCTCGATCTGGCCCCAGTTCATTGAGCAGTTGCAGTCGCCCCTGAACTTGCACAGTTCAAACTGAGCCCGAACGGTCTGCAGCGTGGACTGGGCCGCATTGGCCTGAGCCGCTTCTGAAGACTCGGCAAACTGCGGGATGACGATCGCGGCGAGGATGCCGAGGATCACCACGACGATCAGAATTTCGATGAGGGTGAAGCCGCGCTTCACTCGCTGAATAGTACGCGTACGCATGAGTGTCACTCCTAGAAGAAAGGACTTCGAATACTTTCGGCTGGGCCGGCGACTGTCCCTGGGGTCCCGTTCCCGCACCGTTGACGCATCGCTGAACTCACACGAGCCCAGCCCGAATGACCGACCTCGCATGTCCGCCAGGCCGATCGAAGTTCATTGCCCGCCGTCCCCTCCGGCGGCGGACAATGCCCGGCTCTCACCGGGGCACAGTCAAGTGCACGATTCGTATCGTCGTTTGCCAAGAGCTGATCAATCACACGATGCGATTGGGCGGAAACCAAGCCCGCGCAGCCGGAACACATTGACATCGAGTCGATGGCGGTGACTGATAATCCGGCTGCGATCGTCCTTCACCGAACCGTCGTCAATAAAATGCAGACCGTTCGGAGACGTCGCCGCCGGTCCGAATTGTCGGGAGTTCGCATGGATCGAGGCGCATTCGAAATCAGCCGCGCCGCTCAACAGCGCACGGATAACAGCGCAACGCGGATGCTGACCAAGTCGGACAATCAGATTTCGCTGCGTTCGGCTCGCGAATCAGGAGCGCGGCGCGGGTCCGGCCGGCCTCTCCGATGACGGTTCCTGCACGCTCGGCGGATCTGGTGCCTCGTTGCATGCACCACCACGCTCTTCCGGAGATGGCTGTGACGCAGTATCACCGTCCTGACAGGCCGGTCGTGGCGACGGCTTTTCGGACGTCTCATCACTGACCGTCGGCGGCCCCCAGTCGGGCGCATCATCGGGGCTCTCCCCCTCCGCGTCCGGGACGGGTGACGGATCACCGGTCCCATCGGGGTCAGACTCACGCACCAGGGTCGGACGGATCTCCGCGGTTGTTCGGCTGCTGGTGCCATCAGCCAGTTGCTGTTGCCCGTCAACACGTTCGATCAACATCGATGCCGGATCAACATAGACCTCGAAACGCGCCGTAGCGGACGCATCGGGATCAAGATCGGGATCAGAAGAATCCGGCTGTTCCACCAGCAACAGTTGCCATAGCGGACGTTCATTGATCGTGACGCTTCTGATTTCCTGCGGCATGAGCGTTCGCCCCTCCACATCGGGGCGGCGGAACGGCACATCGTCCTGAATCGTCAGCGACAAGTGCGGAACCAACCAGAAATCGTACTGCTGCCGCAGCGAATGCAATCGATCGGACCAACGGAGCGGCAGCAGGGTTGTCACGGCATCTGCCAGTGATGATGTGCTGGTATGCACGCGTAGTTGACCTTCCGTGACCTCGGACTGGACGGTCGTTTCGATCCGCTGCTCGTTCTCGCTCCCATCGTGCTGAAGGGTCTGGACGATGCTGGTGGTGTCGGCATAGCCGCTCAGCCGCCGGTATCGTTCGATCAGCCGCTCAAAGAAGACCCCCGCTTCATTCGACGGCGCCTCGTTGATCGGATGCCAGAAGCGATAGCGTGCGGGCGCGACCGACGCGAACCCCAGCGCGACCGGTCGTGAAGACATCTCCCCGCTGGAGCTCGGTCCGGACCACGAAATCAAACTGGCAAGCACGAGTTCAAACATGCAGAAGTTCCTCACCCGGACGACATGAGCATCGATGCATCATGATAACCGTTTGCGTGATACTGGAACCAATCAAAAGTCCGAAGGACACATCGATTATGTAAACGGAGCACCAAACAAAGACCTAGGAAAGGAGAAACACCATACTGCCAACGATGATCGCGTTGGAGACACCGTGAATCACAATGGCCGGAATGACCGTATCACGCCATTCTCGGACCAGCGCGAACACGATCGCCAGCGACATCAGAAGCGGGATAGCCATCCATCCCTGCGGATGGATCAACGCGAAGATGTACGAACTCAAGCCCACGCTGCCGATCACGCTGGTGGCACGGCCCGTTCGGCAGGTCATCTCCCGAAGATTTCGATAGAGCACGCCGCGAAACATGATCTCTTCGACGATCGGAGCGGCAACCGCCGCCACGAGAAGAATCTGTAGCTTGACCAGCCACCCCGCTCCGCCGATCTCAAGCGCGACCGGGTGGACCGGCGCGCCGCTCGGCGAAAGCGGCGAAGCGGGTTCAGCGAACAGGCCGGCAACCATCATCAACAGTAACGTACAGATCGCGCCGAGCACGAGAACCGGCAAGCCCATCGCATAGCCGGCGAAACCGATCGCGGGCTCCGCCAGCGGCCGCCGCCCGAGCGTGAGACCGATGTCCTCACGGACGGTCCGCCACGGCACGCCGCGGATCACCGGCCAGAAGACCGCCAGCAGGCTGATGAAGAACGCCAGAAATGCAGCGCCGAATCGAAACGAGGTCGCGTTGCCCGTGGCAGTGACTACCTGCGCCGCAATCTGCAACGCGAAGAAAACAATCAGCCAGATCGCAAACGACTCGGCATAAACGGACACCGCGCCGGACCCGCTTCGGAAATGCCATCTCAACCGTCCCGTGCCGAAGCCGATGAGAACCAGGACGATCCCGACCACGCCGAGGAACCCGAGCGCGCAGAGCGCGACCATAACACCAACCATGGTGAAGGTCACCCGTCGCGCATCGGCGAGTATCACCCGGCGCTCGCTTCGACTGACGTGTTCTTCGGGAACCATCGCCAGTTCGCCGAACCACCCGAGTTCATCACGGAGGAAGCGGCGATCTGCTTCGGTCAGCGCATCAAGCGCGATCCTCGCGTCATCGTTCACTTCCTCGGCCGGGGGATACAGCCGGTGAAGCAGGGCTTGCACGCGCGCCTGCGACTCACTCATCAATGGATCAGCATCGGGGGGGCGTTCGGCTTCGGCTTGGGCAATCAGTTCGTCCAATTCCTCCAGAACGACGCGCGCCTGCTCAGGCCCAGCAAGCTCCGCCGCCAGGATGACAAAACGCTGGCGCTGCGGTACCGGTCCGACATTCAATTGCGGTTCAAGTTGTTCGTAGAATCTGCTCGCCTGCGCTCGATCGATTGATCCGGCACCGACGGCGTATCGGCCCATGAGTTCGGTCATCATGCTCCCCGCTCCGGCGGCCGTCGATTTCTCATTTTCGTCGGCTGAATCGAGTTGTGGCAGCAACACCAGCGCGCTGCAGGTCAGCACGATGACGACCCACGCCAACAGATTGGTCATCGCCGAACCGTCCGGCTCGGGTCGATGCCTCTCCGACACTGCCGACAGGTCACTCGTCGACGATCGATCAGTAGACATGCAGGGTTCCTGTGATTTCGAGTCGATGGGCGAGATTGCCCCGTGAAAGGCGGATGAAACTGTAGACCGGCCGGTTCAGCATAGGTCATTGCCGACCATGGTGGCGGGCAGCGCATCCCACGATCGCTTCCTTCATCGGCCGGTTTTGAGGGAGGGACAAACATGGATCGTGCGGGTTGACGGGAAAGACCGAAAATGATGGCCGTCACGTCTTCGCACGGCCTCGAAATGTGGTGCGAGGCCGGGTACACTGTTCGATTCGATCGCGTAGCTCAGTCGGTAGAGCAACCGCCTTTTAAGCGGTAGGTCCTGGGTTCGAGTCCCAGCGCGATCATTTTTCAGGAACTTCGATTTTCTGACCCACCGAACGGAATGGTGTCCCCCTTCATGCTGATTCTGCACGCGAACTGGTACCAGGGTTCTCTGCAACTCTGGGGTGAATCAGTAGCCGCATTCCAAGCCGCACGCCCGAGTGACGAGTCCGAGTCAACGCGGAGTCATGCTCGTGACGAGAGCGATCGCGCCGAGCGAATCGACGGCACCGAAGCTGCCCCGGCGGCCGAAGGCGGATCGCGCACCGCTGTCCAGGAGCATCGGCCATCCGCGGACAATTTTCATCCCTTCGCGGCGTCTCCCGCGGAACTGATCGAGACCCTTCGCTCTTTCAACGTCATTGAGCCATCCCAAGCCCTCACCGAACGCCGCCTCACGCTGCGCCTTCCGTTCCGAGACGATTGCCCCCAGCCGAGCCATCGGCTGGTCAGTCTGACCGGCGCCCTTGAAGGCGAATCGCCGCTCAAGCTGCGCACGACCAGCGTTCACGCCTGTCAGATTCCGAATGAACAGGCGCTCTCCATGCTGTTGCGACTGGAAGATCTGACGATGGAAGGCGACCTGACCGCCGGCGCCTCACTGCGCTACTGGTTCGTCGTCGCCCGTTTCGTTCTGGAATTGCTTTCTGATCAACGATTCATCCCGACGGTGATCCAGGCGCGCGGTCAGCAGTTGGCCGGCACCTGGCGCCCCTGGCTGCACGACTCGGAGATCAGTAACCGAATTGGCGCGCTGGTTCTGTCGATGCCGCCGGTTGTGCGCGCGGTGGTGGATTCGACCGACGGACGGCCGTGGCCGATCCTGGAGGATGCGCTCGCGCAGTGGACGGATGCAACCGTGCGCCGAATTCTGCGACAAGCCGAGTTCCATGAGGCGCTTGATGATCTCGACCCGGAACAGGATGCCCATGTCGCGTGGCTGAACGGTCTCTTGCAGGAGACAGACGCGGTCTCGGCGCCGGGCGGACGGGCCAATGAACTGCTGCGCGATGTGCGCTCGTGGATTCACCGGTTGGATGAGACCGGCCGCGATCTGCCCCTGCGCCTGTGCTTCCGCTTGAATGAGCCGGCGGAGGATGACCGGGAACACGAGACCGGCGACGCGGTCATCGAAGACGCCGGTGACCACGGATGGCTCTTGTCCCTGCACTTGCAGCCGGCCGTTCCGGACGGCGAACTGATCGATGCGGATCAGATCTGGTCACAATCCGGACCCGGAATGCACTTTGCCGGCTGCCGGGTTGAACAATGCCAGGATGTGCTGCTGAAGGAACTCGGACGGGCCAGCCGCGTGTACCGGCGGATCGAGAGCGCGCTGTCCGATGCGACGCCCAGCGGTATTGAACTGACCACCAGTGAAGCGTACGAGTTTCTCCGCGATCACAAACCGGTGCTCGAAGAGTCAGGTTTCCGCGTGATCGCGCCGGACTGGTGGGGCGAAACGACCGGCCGCATCGGGCTCCGCCTGCACGTCGAAGCCGATCATCCCGAAACGCACACCTCCAGCGAAGGCGAGTCCGCCCCGAGCGACAGCTCCTCGCTGGGGCTGCACACTCTCGTGCAGTACACGTGGCAGGTCGCCATCGGTGACGATCCGATCAACCGGGAAGAGTTCGAACGACTACTCGCGCGATCGGAGCCGCTGATGCGGGTGCGCGGCCGGTGGGTTGAGATTCGCCCCGATGACCTTGCGCGCGCGAAGAAACTTCTTGAAGAACAAGGCGAGGGGGAAATGTCGCTGCTCGAAGCGGTTCAGGCCGCGTACGACACAAGCGACCGTGGTTCCGGCCTGCCGGTGTTCGGCCTCGATGCGACGGGCTGGGTGCAGGATCTGCTCAACGCATCGACGGGTTCGCAGAACGTACCGATCATCGAACAACCCAAGGGATTTCAGGGCGAATTGCGCCCCTACCAGCGCACCGGTTTGAGCTGGCTCGCGTTCCTCGACAAGTTTCATCTCGGCGCGTGTCTGGCCGATGACATGGGACTCGGCAAGACCATCCAATTGATTGCGCTTCTGCAGCACGAACGACAGAACAACGGCGCGCCCCCCGGCCCCACCCTGCTGGTGGTGCCGACATCCGTCATCAGCAACTGGGTGCGGGAAATCGAACGATTCACCCCGGGCATGAGCGTCCACGTTCAGCATGGCCCCGAACGCCCCACCGGCACGCAGTTCGTGGATACGGTCTACGCCTCCGATGTGGTGTTGACCACGTACGCACTAGTCAGTCGTGATCGTGAGATGCTGACCGACATCGATTGGCACCGGGTCGTGCTCGACGAAGCCCAGTACATCAAGAATCCGCCGACGAAGCAGACCTCCGCGATTCGCGCGTTGCGCACCAAGCGGCGCATCGCGCTGACCGGCACCCCCGTCGAGAATCGCCTGAGCGAACTCTGGTCCATCATGGAGTTCTGCAATCCGGGCTATCTCGGAACCACCAACGAGTTCCGCAGACGGTTTGCGATTCCGATCGAGCGGCACCGCGATGCCCACCGTGGAGAGATGTTGCGGCAACTCGTCCAGCCGTTCGTTCTGCGTCGGCTCAAGACCGATCCGAATGTCATCAGCGACCTGCCCGCCTGCGTGGAAACGAAGGAGTACGCCACGCTCCACCCGGAGCAGGCGGCGTTGTACGAACGAACCGTCAACGAGATGCTCGAGTCGGTGGAGAAGTCCGAGGGCATTCAGCGTCGCGGCCTGGTCCTCGCCAGTCTGGTGAAACTCAAGCAGATCTGCGATCACCCGCAACTGGTCAACCAGAGTGTCCGCTCGGGATCCGCGGCGGCCGACACCCCGCACCCGCCCGCACATCAATCGGGCAAGGTCCGTCGCCTGCTGGAATTGCTGGAAGATGTTCGCGCGACCGGCGAGAAGGCGCTGATCTTCACCCAGTTCAGAAAGATGGGGCATCTCCTGCACTCCATGTTGCGAAGCGAGTTCGAATGTGAATCACTGTTTCTGCACGGCGGAACGCCTCAGGCCCGCCGGCAACAGTTGATCGATCGCTTCCACGAGACCGGGCCGGAAGTCCCTTTCTTCATCCTCTCGCTCAAGGCGGGCGGCGTGGGGCTCAACCTCACCGCGGCGAATCACGTCTTCCACTTCGATCGCTGGTGGAATCCCGCGGTGGAGAATCAGGCCACCGACCGCGCGTTCCGAATCGGCCAGGTGCGAACGGTTCACGTGCACAAGTTCGTTTGCGTGGGCACGCTTGAAGAGCGCATCGACCAGATGATCGAACAGAAAACCGAACTCGCCGAGCGCATCGTCGGCAGCGGCGAGTCGTGGCTGACCGAACTGGACACCAATCAGCTTCAGGACCTGCTGACGTTGCGGCGATCCGCCATGGAGGACGATTCGTGAGTGAACGGGATCAGCCATTCGCGGCGAACGGCCGCTCATCCCGCCCGCCGCGCGGAGCGACCCGCCCAGAAAATCCGCGGCGCGTGCGGTACGGGATCAAGCTGAAGGCGCGGGACGGCATCGTCGCGCGAAACTGGGTCGCCCGGCGTTGGGTGCAGTTGCTCGAAAGTTCGCTCGATGCCGAGGCACGAACGGAAGGCATGCAATACGCGCGTCAGGGGCAAATCGCAACGTTCGAACTCACGCCGGACGGCCTGACCGCCCGCGTTCAGGGGCGCGCGCCCCGACCGTACCAGGTTCAGATGAACTGCCGCGCTTTGGCGGAATCGGACTGGCAGCGTTTGATCGAAGCGATGTCCAGCGAAGCGCTCTATTCCGCCAAGCTGCTGGCGGGTGAGATGCCGGAACACCTCGGCGAACTGTTTGAGCAACTGGACATTCCGTTCCTCGATGCAGCGCGCGAGTCGATCACCAGCACGTGCACCTGCGAAGCCGCGAACTGTAAGCACCGCGCTGCAGCGGGATACCTGCTGGCGGAACGTCTCTCCGACGACCCGATGATTGTGTTCCGCTTGTACGGCATGCCGGAAACCCAACTGCTCGAGCGTCTGCGTCAATCACGCGCCATGCACACGCAGGGCGTCGCGGCGGCGCACGTTGATCCGCTGATTCCGGAAACGCAGGATGAGCCCGCGCCGCTCGAAACCTGCCTGGAGGATTTCTGGCGCAGCGGTCCGGAACTCGCCCAGCTCGAGCAGACCGCTCCGGAACCGCACGTCGCGCACGCGCTGTTGCGACGGCTCGGCCCCTCGCCGCTCACCGGCCGCTTCCCGCTCGTGGGACTGCTCGCGAGCATCTACGACGAGGTATCGCAATCGGCGATTCGCATGCGTGATCAGGCCGAGCGCCTGCCGGAAGACCCCACGGAATAACCGCGAGCCGAGCGTCCGCACCCTCG
>RECV01000151.1 GCA_007693845.1 Phycisphaerales bacterium | reverse complement strand
GGCAACCTGCGGCCGGAAGACGAGGAGTTCTCCCAGGTTCAGAATCAACTGAACGATCTGGTGAACCAACTCTCACGCATCAATGAAGGCGCGCCGGGTCAACAGTCCGCCTCGGCGCTGCTGAGTGCGCAGGCGCTTCGTGAACTGGCGACGTCTCGAATGTTGCAGGCCGGCGATCAGGAGATGCGCCTGCAGCACCATCGGAGTCTTCTCCGGCAGAAGGTCAACGGCCTCCGTCGTCACGACACGATGGCCCGCGCCCTCGAATCGGTTGAGATTCGCGGTCAACGCCAGGCGCTGCAACAGCAACGTCAGCAGGTGACGCAACAGGCTGCGGCGATGCGGCAAACGCTCGAGGAGATGCGCAAGCCGGCCGCGGAACGTCGCGCGTTGAACGAAGAAGACGTTGAGCGCGTCGTGGAACTGCGTGATGAAGCCAACGAGATGCTGCGCCGGGCGAGCGAACTCGGCCCGGCCGAAGGCTATACATCGTTTCAAAGTGCGATTGACCTTCGCCGGCAAGCCGATGCGCTGGAGTACCGGATTTCAGGACGGGACATCGAAATCATCTACGAGATTCAGCCGAATGTGGATCTGACAGAGACCTCGCTGCGGCAACTGGAGCGATTCATCTCGACGGTTGAACGGGCCGTGGAGCAGGTGGGCGCATTCGACGAAATGTTTGAAGGCCTGGCCTCATCCATGGTGCAGCGCCGTCAGTCTCTGCGGGATGAGATCGCAGACGGCATGGCGCAACTCGCCGAACGCATGGGCGGGGATCTGACGACTCTGTACGACGAAGCTCGAGCGGAGTTGGAACGTGCTGCGGGTCAGGCCCAGCAGGCCGCCGCCCGGGCGCGTGGGGCGGGAACCGACCACATTCGTGTCACCGAAGCGCGAATTCAGGAAACGCTCGGCCGACTCGCCTGGTTCCGGGCCAGCGGCTTAGACGATCAGGCGCGTCTGCTGCAGCGGGTGATTGACGCGGGCGACGCGATGGGACAGGTGACGCGCTACCGCGATGAATTGGAGGACCTCACGCGTCGCCGGGATCAGTGGACGGATGTCGCGCGTGGAGCGGTGGATGCATCACTGCAGGCCCTCGGCATGCTCACCGGTGAGGTGGCGCAGAACGCCACGGCGATGCGCCGCAATCTGGAACTGCTCCGCGATGTGCTCGCCGGCGAGGAGGTTGATTTCGATGCGGTGGATGATCTGCCGGGCGATCTGCCCCCAATTCAAGATGATGATGTCGCTGGCCCAGCGGGCATGAACGACTTTGGGGGGATGGACCCGAACCAGGAGCTCGATTCGCAGATCCTGTTGGCGCAGCTTGACGAGATGACCTTTGACATGGTGGTGCAGACGATCGAGGCGCAGGGCAGGGGCGAAATGCTGGATGCGGAGACGCGCGAACAGCTTCGCACGGAGTTTGATGAAGCGATGAACCGCGTGCGCGACCGTGTTGAAGCGGGTGAGGTCAATACCCCAATGCTGTTTCAACAAGCCGTGATGGAAGAGATTTCGCAGTTGATGATGCAACTTCAATAGTGATGACCGCGCGGCACGGGCCGCGCTCGTGACGTCCTGCCGGGTGCTGTCCGCGAAGAAACCCTTTCCAGAATCGACGTGTCCGACATGCATGAAGATCAGGCGAAGACCCCCCACGGTACGCAGGATGATGGCGGGTTCGCCGATGTAGTCCAGTCGCTGATCATCGCGTTCGTTCTGGCGATGACGTTTCGCGGGTTTGTCGTCGAGGGATTTGTCATTCCCACCGGCTCGATGGCGCCGACACTGCTCGGCCAGCATTTTCGCGTTCATTCGGAACTGACCGGACATGAGTTCGCGGTCGGTGTCGATCGTCTGGAAACGCAAATGCTGCTCGATCCGATGCTGGGCCCGAACTTCCGCGAGCCGACCGGGTTGAACATTCATCCATCGCCGCCCCAGACGCGCGGGGGGGATCGCATTCTGGTGCTCAAGACGATCTATCCGTTTGCGGAGCCCAATCGGTTTGACGTGGTGGTGTTCAAGAATCCGACCGAACCGAAGGGGGATTCGGGAAACTACATCAAGCGCCTGGTGGGTCTGCCCAACGAGACGATCTGGATTGCGGACGGCGATGTGTTCGTGAAGCCGGCGGGCGAGTCGGACTTCTCCATCCGCCGCAAACCCGAATACATTCAACGCGCGCTCTGGTCGCCGATCTTCGACAGCAACGCGAAGGTTCGCAATCCCGCGCTGATGCAGCGGAGCTACCCCGGCCCGCCGTGGCGCGGTGAGAACTGGCAGACCGACAGCCGCATCTTCCGGACCGATCGAACGGAAGCGACGATGCTGGAGTGGAATCTGAGTCGGCGGCGGCTGGATGATTTCACGGCGTACAACATGCTGCACAGCGGTCAGCCGGGGCTCTCGTCCAATAGCGCGCCCCTCGTCAATGTGAGTGACCTGCGCATTGCCGCCGGCATTCACCCCGATCAGACCGGGCTCACGACCGCGCTGGAACTGGAGACGCGCAGCCACATTTTCGAGTTCAAACTGAACGGCCGCGAAGCAATCTTGCGTTACCGGCAGGATCAGCCCGATTCACCGTGGATCGAGGAAGTGCGCGAGCCGATCGAATCACTCGACCCGGACCGCGTGACGAACGTTGAGTTCTGGCACGTGGATCAGTCGATGCAGATCTTCATTGCAGGGCGATCGGTCGCGCGACTCGATTACGAGTGGACCGCTGAAGATCGCCTGCGTAACGCGACGGGTTACGATGATCTCGCCGATGCCGCCGACGCGGGCGTGCGTGGGCTGGTTCAACCGACGGAGCTTCGGTGGCACTTTGATGGATCGCCGGTGTCTCTGCACCGCGTTCGGGTAGATCGCGACCTGTACTATCGCGGCGGGCGGATCGGCGCTCAGCCGGATGAGAATCCGACGGCTCGCCCTGAGTACGCACGCATGGTTGCGCGCGGCGCATACGCCTACGGCACACATCCGGACAATCTCGCGGAACTCGGGCCGGATCAGTTCTACATGCTCGGCGACAATTCGCAGTTCTCGCTCGACTCTCGGCTGTGGAAGAATCCGCATCCGACCGTCGCCGCGCAGATCGACGATGCCCCGTTCGTCGTGCACCGGGATCTTCTGCTGGGCAAGGCGTGGGTTGTGTACTTCCCCGCGGTGCATACGATCGGCGACGGCGAACGTGCGGTCATCCCCGATTTCGGTCGCCTGCGTTACATTCGCTGATTCTGTTGCTCGCAACTCAACGGCGATCGTTTTCGCTCGCCTCGTCCGTCTCCAGTTCTTCCCGCAAGCGAAGCACCGCCGCACGCCAGTGCTCCCGCGCTTCCCGCTGCCCGAGCGTCCACGCCGCGACCGGCCCTGACCGGCTTTCAAACATGGCCTCGACGTTACCCGTCGCGGCATCACCGCGCCAGTCATCAATCCGCGAAAACCACTGCTCCACCGCATCCATGTCGATCAGCGGCGTGAACCAGTCCAGCACGATTTCTTCGAACGGATGAATCGTCTGCTCCAGCCGATCGACTTCAGGCGTCAACAGCACCAGCAACCCGAGCAAATGCTCGCCCGTCGTCCGCTCCAGCATCCGGTCCAGCAGGATCGGCAGACGTTCATCATCATCGGGCATCGCGGCCAACAGCCAGGGGCGAAGCCGCTGCCGATCCGCCTCCAACGCGGCCTCGTGGCCGAAGGGATCGCGCGGCATAAAGGCGAACATCTCGCGCAACAACTGACGCTTCGTCGGCGTCTCGAACCGCTCCGACTCCAACCCCGGCTCAATCAGCGACCAGACCCGACGATAGAGATCATGCGCGATGACCGCGCTGATCAAGCGCTGATCCCCCGCCAGATGCCGACTCAACCGGAGGACGACCGACAACCGGTCCCCCACCGCCGCGTACTCCTGATCCTCCAGCAATCGTCGAACATCCGCCAACACGTACCACCCGATGCTGATCGCGCTGTATTGATCCCAGGTCAGCAGCGCCGGCGGGGAATCCTCCAACGCCGCGAACTGGCACCGATCCAGCAGCGAACCCTCCATCACCAGCTCGACCACTTCGGGGTCCGCTTCGAGCCGCTCCCGCAACTCGCGCGGCAGGGATTGCGATGAATCCGCCACCAGTTCGCGCACCATCGTCAGAGTTTCTGCCGGCAAGGCATTGATCCGCCTCGCCGCCCTGCGGTACCACACCGCGGCGTTCGCGTAGATCAGTGGATCAACGCGATCAACCGCGATCCGGCGCAGCGTGTTTCGTCGCTCGCCAACCCGGCTCCGTGCCCGAATCATGCGATTGAGAATCTCCTCCGCCGGATACAGGAAAATCTGCGCGATCAGGCCGTGGTCCCCTTGCGCGACCTCGCGATCCAGCCGCTGAATCTCAAAGCGCGCCTGTTCCGGGTCACGCATCTCCAGCGCTTCAACCATGCGTTCCAGAACGACATCCGCGGCGTGCAGTTGTCGTTCGAAATCGTCACGGCTCAGGATGGCCAGTTCCACGCCGGTGATCGGATGAAACGCCATCTCGTTGATCTCATCCCTAGCCAGGATCAGTCCGTCATCATCGGAGTACCGCTCAATCGCCCATTCGGTGAACAGTCGTTTGTGGTTGTGCAGTGCTGTCCCGAACCGGAAGGGATCTTCCGCATCGAGCTTCTGGATCGCCAGAAGCAGGACCGCCGCCTCATCCGATCGGAAAGCCGCACGATCCAGCCCGTAAATCAACACTTCCTCGCCGAGCGTGTAGAGCGACTGTCCAATCATCGAGCTGAGAACGACATCATCGTGGTTCAGGTGTTCAGCGGTGCGGATAATGTTACTGATCGTCTCCGCGGCATCCCGCGCGCGATCCTGTCGCAGTGCGATGGCGGCGTCCACCGCCAGCATGCGCACGAGCGTGCGCATACCCGAGAGGTGCGACAGCCGCATCGCCGGCCCGGCCGCCACATCCAGACCGAAATCACTGCTCCGCTGGCGTGATCCGCGCTGAACCACGTTCAAGACCGGGCGCACCTCCTCCAGCGCAAGCAGCACCTCGTCCGTGACCGGCGCATCCCACCACCACTCGTACTCGACGAGCGTGCGCATCGTGCGGACCGGCACCCGCTCCAGTTGTTGCAAAGCGCGGTCGTACCAGAACGCCGCATTGCGCGCCAGCTCCGGCGGGGCAGGTTCCAGCGCATCGTCGAAGATGTTCGTCTGCGCTGAACTCGTCGCCGGCTGGATCAATAAACCGGTCCAAATCACGACGAACAACGCGGCTTGAACCGTCGGCCGGCGAATCGATCGAAATGCACAGAAACGAAAGAAGGACATGGAGATCTCCATCACCACCGTATCGGCCGAATCGGCTGGATACCAGAACCTGATCCCCGAGAATCCCTCGCCGCGGCTCAAGGCCCATCCGCATCCGACCCGACCACTTCAGTGGACGGTTGTCCATGCTCCGGTGGTACCGGCTCCGGCTTCGCGCCATCGTCCGGCTCCGACGCCCTCAGGACAACCGATCGATTGATCGCCCGGCCGAGTTCGCGAAGGTCCATGCGTGCCCGCGGACGACGCTCCAGCCAGGGGCTCACAATCATCCCTTCCATCGTGCGCAGATCGCGCCATGGCCAGGTATCCGGCAATCCGTCCGAACCATTCTCATCCGGAGCACCGTCGATCTTCGCCACGGCGGCGCTTTGGTCCGGCTTGTCATCGTGACGCTCGATCATGCTGAGCGCATCGCAGTCAAAGATCGCCGACCAGCGAGCGCATCGCATGGGCGACTTCTGCAAGGCGCGGGAGCCGGCCAGTTCTCGAAGGTGCAGAATCGCTGCGAGTTGGTTCTCCTGCGCATCATGGATGACCGCGCGATTCGCCTGAAGCCGCTTCTCCTTAGCGCTGGTTTCGACTCGAACGAACCGCAGACCGCGCTGAAGATGCTCGCGCACCGCCTGCCGCATTGACAGGTATCCGAAGGGATCAGACTCGTCGAGCCGCGCGAACTCATCGGGTAACTGCTGTGCCGTCTCGCTCTCACCAAAGAGGTCGGGTTCCCCTTCCCGAAAGGCACCCAGAACGGCAACGAGTTTCACCGCGGCCTCGTGCGCCACCATGGACACCGCCGGCTGATCATGACCCTCCAGATGCGACAGCAGACGCAGCGCGAGGCGCAGTCGTTCGGCGGCGGCATCGGACTGCTCATCACAAATCAGTCGCTCCATGTCCAGAGCAAGAAATCGCAGCAAATCTCGGACATCGAGCGCGTAATCGATGGCGAGGGTCGGCTGCGTTACCCCCACCGCTGCGTTGAAGTCACAGCGTTGTTTCTCAGTTGCATCGTGAATCACGCTGACCACGTGCTGATGCATCATGAGCGCGACGGTCAGTTCGTCATCCAGTTCGCAGACCGCTTCCTGCTCGCCGCTCCGGAGCCATTCGAGCAACGGCTCTGCGAGCGAGTCCTGAAGCGTCGAAGCGGCGCGAAGGTAAATCGGCGCTGCGTTCATGTGCTCTTCCGGACGAACGCGCCCTTCCGCCAGTTCTTTCAGCATCGCCTTGCGCGATGCGACCATTTCACGACTGTCGATCAATCGTTCCAGAACGCGAGAGTAGGCGGTCGACAATTCGCGGGCAATCGTGCCGTACCGACCTTCCATCAATGCGGCATCAAGTTGAGCCATCGCCTCCCGGGCCGCTTCGGGATCTTCCAGTTGCATGACCGCGATCACCTGACCCTTGTGTTCGTCGTAGCGTTCAATCTCCCAAGGGACATCCAGACCCGCAACGACCTCCGCAACCAGAGGATGATCGCCATACATTTCCGTTGCCAACTCGAGAACGCGATCTTCCTCGTGCAACTCATGCATCCAGTCAACAATCACGTGCTGCTCATCAATGGCCGCCCCGATGATGTTCATCGGATCAAACTCATCGAGAGCATCCAGAGCGCGATAGAGTTCGGCGGCCTCGAGCGCTCCGAACTGGCCGTTGTCCAATCCGTACTCGATCGTCTGATCGGCGACATGGTATGCGGCCAGACCGACCAGTGAACTGATGATGACACGGTCATCGCCAAAGTGATCGGTGACTCGAATCATCGAAGCCAGCCGTGATGCGGCACCGACGGTATCGCCGTCATGCAACCGGACGGCGGCATCAGCGTTTGCCGCTCGAACCATGTTCCGAAGCGGCCCGATGTGATCCAGCCGCATGAAAAACCCCTGGCTGCGATCGAGTCCGAAATCGGAGTGATCCTTGTGCGTCCCGCGCTGCAGGTCGCGGAGTGCCGGCCCAAGCCGATCCAGAGCGGCGCGAAGTTCGGGCGTCGGGGTTCCGCCCTGCACCGTGAAGTCGGCAATCAACTGCCATTGCGTCTGATCGAGGCGATTGCTGAGATCAAATGCCTTTTGATACCACGTCGCCGCATTGGAAGCACCGGTCGGCTGGGCCTGCGCGATGCCCGCCAGAACCAGCACCACCGCCACCGACCCGACCCGCCGAAAGAGCATGTCCATGCCGTTCTCCTTGCGTGATGCTTGCTGAACGGGCGCGATCCCATGAGTATGTGGTCGTGCGCTGACCCCGTCAAGAGAATTCCGGACGGAACCGTCACCAGACCGAACCCGATCCGACACCGCCCGTACCGAAGGGATCGCATGAAACGCCACGACGACCAATCGTCAGGAATTGACCGCCCGGCTTCAGGCATGAGGCGGCGCGTGCTGAAATCCGGGCTCATCGGTGCGGGTCTCGGGGCGGTCGGACTGGCCGGTTATGTCTGGCGCATTGAGCCGCATTGGATCTCGATCGTTCACCGGGAGTTGCCCATAGCGCATCTCCCCGATTCACTCGTCGGGAAGCGGATGGTGCAGATCAGCGACCTGCACATCGGTCCCGTGGTCTCCGCCGGTTATCTGCAGAAGGCGATCAACCTCGTCAACCAATGCCGGGCGGACCTTCTTGTGGTCACGGGTGACATCATCACTTACCACGCTGGATTCAAACCCGAGGTGATCGGTGTGACGTTGCGAGGATTGCGTTTGCCGCCGCTCGGCGCGATCTGCATCCTGGGCAATCACGACTACGGCGTGCGATGGTCACAGGACAGAGTTGCAGGACAGGTGGCTACAGAACTCAAGCGTCTCGGCCTCACTGTTCTGCGGAACGAGGTTGCCGATGTGGGCGGATTGCAGATCGCGGGAATCGACGATCTGTGGAGCCCGAACTTCGGACCCTCTGCGATGCTGGAATCATTGAACCCGCATCAGGCGCGCCTCGCACTGTGCCACAATCCGGATGTGGTCGACCTCGATGTGTGGGGCGGCTATCGCGGCTGGATACTCACTGGCCACACGCACGGCGGTCAGTGCCGCTTTCCCCTGCTCGGCGCACCGGTGCTTCCGGTTTCCAACAAACGGTACGACGAAGGACACTTCGACCTCGGAGATGGCCGCCATCTCTACATCAGCCGAGGAGTCGGCTACATGTATCGGGTACGGTTCAATGTTCGGCCGGAGATCACGCTGTTCACACTGCGCCGCGCAGCGTCTCAGTGATCGTTCGCCGCCGAAACCAGCCGTTCGAGTTCGAGCAACTGCGTGATGGTCAATTCTTCGGGTCTCT
>RECV01000219.1 GCA_007693845.1 Phycisphaerales bacterium | reverse complement strand
CCGCCAGTGAAGGAATTATTCATTGCGGGCGCCGGAAGACCAGTGAGAACCGGTCTCATGAGGCAATCGATACCGGGTTTCAATCGCAGGTGGGCGGCGGGATGGGTCCGGATATCGGCTCCGTGCCAAATCTGTTTGAATTAGAAAAAAATTCAAGAAATACTTGCACAGCGGTTGTTCATACGGTAAGGGCCGGGTAACATACGTGGCTGCGCGGAATGGGCTCTCCAACTTTCCACATGACCCAAAGTGTCTCCAGAGGCGACTTCGGTTGCCACTGTTGCTACGTCTACGACATGGAACACGTGTCTGCACGTGAGGTGATTTAATGGTTTCAACCAAGGTTCGCGACTTCTCGAAGCGCGGCGACGCGATCCCCGTGCCTGAGCTGACTCAGGTACAACGCGACGCCTACGAGCGGTTTCTTCAGTTGGACAAAGCGTACGATGAGCGGGTTCCCAGCATGGGTCTCGAGTCTCTGCTGCGCGAGATCTTTCCGATCGAGTCTTACGACGGAACGATGAAGCTTGAGTATCGCTACTACAAGCTCGATGAGCCCCGGTACACGCCCGACGAGTGTCGGGAACTGCGGCTGACCTACGGCATGCCGTTCCGGGTCGCCGTTCGGCTCGTTCGTGAAGGCGTGGATGAAGTCCCCGAAGAGGAAATCTATCTCGGGGAGATTCCGATCATGATGGGCGGCGGCGAGTTCATCGTGAACGGTGCCGAACGCTGCATTGTCAGCCAGCTACACCGCTCGCCCGGGGTGGACTTCGGCATCGTGTCATCCGTCGGCGATCGGCCGCTGCACTCGGCGCGCGTGATTCCCGAACGCGGTTCGTGGATCGAACTTGAGGTGACCAAGAAAGATGTGCTGGCGATGCGCATCGATCAGTCCACCAAGATCGCGGCGACGACCTTCCTCCGCGCGCTGGACTCTGAATTCAGCTCGACCGACAAGCTGCTCGAACTCTTCTACAACGTGGAGGAGGTCAAGGTTGAGAAACTCAAGCCCGAACACTACTCCGCCGAGATGATCATCGATCAGGAGACCGGCGAAGAGTTGTGCAGTGTCGGCAAGCCGATCGGACCGGCTTTGGACATGATTCTCGCCTCCGGTATCAAGTCGGTGCGCGTCATTTCTGACGCCTCCGATCCGCTGATGCTCAACACCCTCGCGGTCGAGAAACTCGACTTCCTCGCGGAGGTCACCGAGTATGAAGCGGCGCTGCTCAAGATCTACGGCCGACTTCGGCCCGGCAACCCGCCGCAGGTCGATAAGGCCAAGGCACTCTTCAAGGAAAAGTTCTTTGATGAGAATCGGTACCGCCTCGGCAAGGTGGGTCGATTCCGCATCAACCGCAAGTTCGACATGGATGTCCCGGAAGACATCATGCACATGCGGGCGGAAGACTTCCTCTCGGTCATCAATTACATCCTCGATCTCCGCGGTAAGCGCAACAAGGCGCACGTCGACGATATTGACCATCTCGGCAACCGTCGTTTGCGCACGCTCGACGAACTCGCGGTCGAGGAAATGCGCAAGGGCTTCCTGAAACTCCGACGCACCGTGCAGGAACGCATGAGCGTCAAGGATCCCGATGAGCTGTCCAAGGTGGCTGACCTCGTCAACTCCAAGAGCATTTCCAGCGCGATTGATTTCTTCTTCGGCCGCGCTGAGCTCTCGCAGGTCGTCGACCAGACCAATCCGCTCTCCACGCTCGTTCACGAACGTCGACTCTCCGCGCTCGGCCCCGGCGGTCTCAACCGCAAGCGTGCCGGCTTTGAAGTGCGCGACGTTCATATCTCCCACTACGGCCGCATCTGCCCGATCGAAACGCCGGAAGGCACGAACATCGGCCTGATCGCCTCGCTCGGCATCTATTCGAAGATCGATGAATACGGCTTCCTGCTGACGCCGTACCGCAAGGTCAAGAACGGCAAGGCAACCGGTGAGGTCGAGTACCTTCGCGCTGACCAGGAGTTGAAAGCCGTTCTCGCCACCACGGATGTGCTGGATGAAAACGGCAAGGTCTTGCAGGGGCAAGCACTCGGCCGGATCAGCGGCGACTTCGCGCAGGTTGATGCGGATGATGTCGCCTACGTTGATATCTCGCCGAAACAGACCGTCGGGGTGTCCGCCTCGCTGATTCCGTTCCTCGATCACGATGACGCCAACCGCGCGCTCATGGGTTCGAACATGCAGCGTCAGGCCGTGCCGCTGATCAAGGTGGATCCGCCGGTGGTGGCGACGGGCATGGAACAGGAGTCGGGCAAGTTCTCCGGCATGCTGGTCAAGGCGCGCCGCGGAGGAACCGTGACCTACGTCGATGCCGAACGCATCATCATTGACAACGCCGATGAATACGAACTGCGAAAGTTCCGCGGGCTCAATGAGCGAACCTGCCAGAACCAGAAGCCGATCGTCAAACTCGGCCAGAAGGTCAAGGAAGGCGAGATCATCGCGGACGGCGCTTCAACGAAGAACGGTGAACTGGCGATCGGCAAGAACGCGCTGGTCGCGTTCAACACGTTCGACGGTTACAACTTCGAGGACGCCATCGTTATCTCCGAACGACTGGTGAAAGACGACACGTTCACGTCGATCCACATCGACTCGTTCGATGTCGAGGTTCGTGAAACGAAGCTGGGCCGGGAAGAATTCACCCGTGATATCCCGAACGTTTCCGAGAAGGCGCTGCGCAACCTGGATGAAAGCGGCGTGATTCGGGTCGGTGCCCGGGTCGGGCCGGGCGATATCCTCGCCGGCAAAGTCAGCCCGAAATCGAAGAGCGAACTGACGCCGGAAGAAAAACTTCTGCACGCGATCTTTGGACGCGCAGGTGAAGATGTAAAGAACGATTCGCTTGAAGTGCCGGCCGGCACGGAAGGCATTGTCATCGGCACCCGCAAGTTCTCGCGCCGCATGCACCTGACCGATGAGCAGAAGAAGCAGCTCAAGCAGGAAATGGCGGCCTACGAAGAGCAGATGAACGAGAAGGCGATTGCGCTCTTCCGCCAGATGATCGGGCAGATCAACGAGATTCTCGGCAGCGAGATGGTTGACCCCTACACCCGCCAGAAGGTCGGTGCGTCGGACATTCCGGAAGTCATTCTCGAGCAGATCGAAAACTTCACCGAGAAGTGGATCAAGGGCTCGAAAGAACTGAAGGAACAGGCGGCGGTGATTTACGGCCAGTTCTGGCCGCGCATTGAGGCCATCGAACGCGAAAAGGAGCGAAAGCTCGCCCACATGAAGCGGGGCGATGAACTGCCCTCCGGCGTGCTGGAGATGGTCAAGGTCTATCTCGCCACCAAGCGTCAGCTTGCGGTGGGCGACAAGATGGCCGGCCGTCACGGTAACAAGGGTGTGATTGCCCGGATCGTGCCGGAAGAAGACATGCCGTTCCTCGATGACGGTACGCCGGTCGAAGTGCTGTTGAATCCGCTGGGTGTGCCGTCGCGGATGAACGTGGGTCAGATTCTGGAAACCCACCTCGGCTGGGCGGCCCGCGTGCTCGGATTCCAGGCGGTCACGCCGGTGTTCGACGGCGCCACCGAGGCGGAAGTCCTCGGCGCCATTGATGAAGCGAACCAGCATGTCGCGCAGCGGATCGACAACTTCGAGAAGACCGGCGAAGACCCCGGCCACCCGCGCGAACTGCTCGCGCAGGTCAGGCACGGCGGCAAGGTCCAACTCTATGACGGCCGAACCGGTGAACCGTTCCATCAGAAGACGACGGTCGGCTACATGTACATGCTCAAGCTGCACCACCTTGTCGATGACAAGATTCACGCACGGGCGACCGGGCCGTACTCGCTCATCACCCAGCAGCCGCTCGGCGGCAAGGCCCGAACCGGCGGCCAGCGCTTCGGCGAGATGGAAGTCTGGGCCCTCGAAGGGTACGGCGCCGCTTACGTGCTGCAGGAACTGCTCACCGTCAAGAGTGACGATGTCGAAGGTCGCACGAAGATCTACGACTCGATGGTCAAGGGAACGAACACGCTCGAAGCGGGCATGCCCGTCGTCTTCGACGTGCTCTGTCACGAGATCCGCGGTCTTGGCATGAACATCGCCCTCGAGAAGAGTCAGGCCGAAGGCGGCAGTCTGCTCTAGACCGCCGGTTCCCTGCCCGGAAGTTGGTCCACAAACGATCGGAGTGGAGCGCGGCACGCACAGCGCTCACTGCTGAAAGCTGAGAAGAATCATGTCAGAAATTGTCTACGATCGCGTCAACGACTTCGGCTCGGTGAAGATCACCCTGGCCAGCCCCAACGACATTCGATCCTGGTCGTTCGGCGAGGTCAAGAAGCCCGAGACGATCAACTATCGCACCTACCGGCCGGAAAAAGACGGCCTGTTCTGCGAGCGGATCTTCGGCCCGGAACGCGATTACGAATGCGCCTGCGGGAAATACAAGGGCACCAAGTTCAAGGGCATCATCTGCGATCGCTGCGGCGTGAAGGTGACCCACTCACGCGTGCGCCGCAAGCGCATGGGCCATATCAATCTCGCGGCCCCGATTGTGCATATCTGGTTCTTCAAAGCGCTGCCCAGCCGGCTCGGCACGCTGATGCAGATGAAGACCGCCGATCTGGAAAAGGTGATCTACTTTCAGGATTACGTGATCACTGATCCCGGCACGACCGAACTCGAATACCGACAGGTTCTGACCGAAGACGAGTACCGCGCGGCCGTGGAAAAGTACGGCGCCACCGCATTTGTCGCGCAGATGGGCGCGGAAGCGGTGCGAGATCTGCTTGAAGGACTGGATCTGACTCAGGTGGCGTTCGAACTGCGTGATGAACTCACCAAGACGCGCAGCAAGCAGAAGATCAAGGACATTTCCAAGCGACTGAAACTCGTGGAGCAGATTCGCGGCAGTGAGAACGATCCGACGTGGATGGTGATGGACGTGATCCCCGTCATTCCGCCGGACCTCCGTCCGCTGGTGCTGCTCGAATCGGGCAACTTCGCGACCAGCGATCTCAACGATCTTTACCGCCGCATCATCAACCGGAACAACCGGCTGAAAAAGCTCATGGACCTCAACGCGCCGGATGTCATTATTCGGAACGAGAAGCGCATGCTGCAGCAGGCGGTGGATGCGCTGTTCGACAACGGCCGTTGCCGTCGTCCGGTGCTGGGTTCCTCGAACCGCCCGCTCAAGTCTCTGACCGACATGATCAAGGGTAAGCAGGGTCGCTTCCGGGAAAACCTGCTCGGAAAGCGCGTGGATTATTCCGCCCGTTCGGTCATTGTGGTGGGCCCCGAACTCAAGCTGAATCAATGCGGCCTGCCGAAGAAAATCGCGCTGGAACTCTACCAGCCGTTCATCATCCGCAAGTTGAAGGAGCACGGCCTCGCTGACACGATCAAGAGCGCGAAGCGCATGCTCGAACGTCGTGACCCGGAAGTGTGGGACATTCTCGAGCAGGTGATTTATCAGCATCCGGTGCTGCTCAACCGCGCGCCCACGCTTCACCGCATGGGGATTCAGGCGTTCGAGCCGGTGCTGGTTGAAGGCAACGCGATCACGCTGCACCCGCTGGTCTGCACCGGTTACAACGCCGACTTCGACGGTGACCAGATGGCGGTTCACCTGCCGTTGTCGATCGAAGCGCAGGCGGAAGCGCACGTGCTGATGCTTTCGACGCACAACATCTTCAGCCCGTCCAACGGCGCGCCGATCATGTCGCCCAGCCAGGACATCGTCATGGGTGTGTACTTCCTCACCTACATGAGTGAGCATGACAAACGCCCGGTCGAGGAGCTGAAGCACTTCCGGAATTCCGTCGAGGCCATCTTCGCCTACGACCACAAGCAGATTGAACTGCACGAACGAATCGTCGTGCGGCTGGAACGTTTCCACAATGTTGTCCCGGACGAGAAGAAGCCGATCGCGGACCTGCCGACCAATCGGCGAATCGTGACCACCGTCGGTCGGGTGATGTTCAGCAACATTCTTTCGAACGGCATGCCGTTCTACAACTGCACGTTGACGAAGAAGGGCTGCAGTCGTGTGATCGATGACACCTATTCGATTCTCGGCCGCGCCGCGACGATCGAACTTCTCGACGATCTGAAAAACATCGGGTTCCGATCCTCAACCACATCGGGCCTTTCGATCGCCATCACCGACATGCGCATCCCGTCGGGTAAACAGCAACTGCTGGATGAAACGCAGAAGAAGGTCGATCGCGTCGAAAAGAACTACGACGCTGGTGCCATCACCGAACGTGAACGTCACAATCAGCTTCTCGACCTTTGGGCGCACTGCCGTGAGCAGGTCACCAAGCAACTGGTCAAGACGCTCCAGTATGACCGCCGCGATGAATTCGGCGGAGAGGTGCCGATTGATTCCGAAGAGGGCGCGCCGTTCCTCAACTCGGTGTACCTTATGTCCACCTCGGGCGCGCGTGGCAACATCAGCCAGATGCAGCAGCTCGCAGGCATGCGCGGTCTGATGGCCAAGCCCTCGGGTGAAATCATCGAAACGCCGATTCGCGCGAACTTCCGTGAAGGACTGAACGTGCTCGAGTACTTCTCCTCGACGCACGGCGCCCGAAAGGGACTGGCCGATACGGCGCTCAAGACCGCGGACTCCGGCTACCTCACCCGCAAGCTGTACGACGTCGCCCAGGCGGTGGTCGTGCAGGAACACGATTGCGGCACGAAGATGGGTATTCCCAAGCGAGCGATTTACAAGGGTGAAGAGGTCGACGTCCCGTTGCGTGAAGCCATCGTCGGCCGCACGAGCCGCCAGTCGATCATCAATCCGATGACCGACGAAGTGATCGTCGGAGAAAATCAGCTCATTACCACGGAAATTGCGCTCAAGATTGAAGCGCTCGGTATCGACTCCGTGCAGGTGCGCAGCTCGTTGACCTGCGACACGCCGCGCGGTGTCTGTGCTCTCTGCTACGGCATGGATATGTCATCAAGCCAGTTGGTCGAAGAAGGCCTGGCCGTCGGCACCATCGCCGCACAGTCGATCGGTGAACCGGGCACGCAGCTCACGATGCGAACGTTCCATACCGGTGGTGTGGCGTCGCGCGGCCTGGTGGACACCAGCCAGCGCGCCAACTTCTCCGGCGTGGTCGAGATCCGTGACTGCAATGAAGTCGAGGTCAAGACCGATGACGGCTCGTACTTCACCGCGCTCAAGCGCAACGGCGAAGTCGCCGTGATGGACGACAAGGGCCGCGAACTCGAGAAGTACAAGGTGCCCTACGGCGCGGTGATGCATGTCCGACCGGGTGAGAAGGTCAAGAAGGGCCAGCTCATGGTCGAATGGGATCCGCACCGAACGCCGATTCTGGCGGAGAAATCCGGTACGGTGAAGTTTAAGGACATTGAGATCGGCGAAACGGTGCGCGAAGAGACGGCCAAGGGCGGGCGTCAGGCCGAGCTCATGGTCATTGAGCACACCGGCGAAAAGCACCCGCAGATCATCATCGAAGATGACAACGGACAGATCCTCGACTTCCACCACCTGCCGGCCAAGGCGCGCATTGAAGTCAACGAAGGTCAGTCGATCAAGATGGGTGAAATGCTTGCCCGTCAGCCGAAAGACGTGGCCGGTTCGGCCGACATCGTCGGCGGTCTGCCCCGCGTGACGGAAATCTTCGAGGCCCGCGTGCCGAAAGATCCCGCCATCACCGCGGAAATCTCCGGCAAGGTCGAACTGTATTCCGACAAGCGCAAGGGCAAGATGACGATCCGCGTCGTCTCGGATTCCGGCGAAGAGATCGATCACCACGTGCCGCAGGGCAAGCACCTGCTGGTTCACACCGGCGATGTGATCGCAGCCGGCGATCCGCTGACGGAAGGCCCGCTCATTCCGCAGGACATCCTGCGCATCCGCGGTGAAGAAGCGCTCTACTACTACATGCTGGATGAAGTGCAGAACGTCTACCGCGCCCAGGGCGTGCCGATCTCGGACAAGCACATCGAAGTGATCCTGCGCCAGATGTTGAGCAAGGTGCGCATTCAGTCGCCCGGCGACACGAATCTGCTGCCGAACGAAGTGGTCGACAAGTTCCACTTCCGCGAAGAAAACGGAGCGGTGGCGGGCAAGGTGCGCATCGCCGATCCGGGCGATACGAGTCTGCCGGTCGATTCGCTCGTCGACAAGGACGAGGTCAAGGAAGCGAACGCCATGGCCGAAGCCGAGGGCAAGCAGCCGGCGAAGACCAAGCGCACGCGTCCCGCGACGGCGCAGACACTGCTGCTCGGAATCACGAAGGCCTCGCTGCAGTCCGAATCGTTCCTCTCCGGCGCGTCCTTCCAGGAAACGACGAAGGTGCTCACCGAAGCGTCCCTGCGCGGCGCGACCGACGATCTGCAGGGGCTGAAAGAGAACGTGCTGCTCGGCCACCTGATCCCGGCCGGTACGGGCTTCAAGCCGTACATGAACATGAAGGTGAAGAAGCTCGTCGAGCCGCCGGTCAGCGAGATGGAGGATGAAGAGTCGATGCGAGCCGAAGCCGCCGAAGCCGCTGAAGCGCTCGGTGCGGAGCGTGCCCCGACGATGGTCGAGGTCGTCTCCCGCAGCGATTCGGAATCGGAAGTCGGCGTCAGCTCGAACGAGTAAGCTGTCCGTCGCTCACCGCGATCTGTTGCTCACCACGACCCTTCGCTCACTACGAATAGACACGCAGCCGCTCATGATTGAGCGG
>RECV01000142.1 GCA_007693845.1 Phycisphaerales bacterium | reverse complement strand
GATGTGGGGGTCACCACACTCAATCCCGATGAAGAGATGGTGCTCTCCCCCGATTTCACGTTTGATCAGTTTATTGTCGGACCGAACAACCAACTCGCGCACGCCGCCGCCAATGCTGTTGCGCGCAAACCCGGACGAGCGTACAACCCGTTCTTCATCTACGGCGGGCACGGCCTCGGCAAGACGCACCTGCTTCAGGCCATCTGCCAACAGGCCATGCAGTTGCATAACCCGATGCGCATCTACTACATCTCGTGCGACGGGTTCATGACGCAGTTCATGGAAGCCGTCCAGGAAGGTCAGATGCGCGAGTTTCGTCATCGCTTCCGGAACGTCGACATGCTCGTGATCGATGACATTCACGACCTTTCGAAGCGCGGCCAAACGCAGGAGGAATTCTTCCACACCTTCAACGCGCTCTACCAGGCGGGCAAGCAACTCGTGCTCAGTTCCGATGCACCGCCCGATCAGATTCCCGATCTCGAAGAACGGCTCTCGAGTCGATTCAACAGCGGGTTGGTGGCATCGATGCTCAAACCCAGCTTTGAGACGCGCGTGGCCATCCTGAAGTCCAAAGCGAAGCTGCAAGGGTTGGCGTTGTCCGACGATGTCGCCAGCTACATGGCCGCGCGGATTGACACGAGCATCCGTGACCTGCAGGGGCGGCTGAACTCACTGCAGCATCTGGCCAGCATTTCCAGCAGAACCATCGATCTGGAACTCGCCAAGGAAGTTCTCGAAGAATTCTCCTCCGCCCGGAGCGAGCAGCGGGATCCCCCCATTCATCAGATCATGGATGAAATCAGCCGCTACTACGGGGTCAAACTTTCCGACCTGCTTTCCAAACGCCGCCAGAAGTCGATCGCCGGCCCGCGGCAAGTCGGGATGTGGCTGGCCCGGCAGCACACACGGCATTCGCTCGAAGAAATCGGCAGCTACTTTGGTGGACGGGATCACACCACCGTCATGCACGCGATTCGTTCCATCGAATCTCGCCAGGCCGAAGACCCATCACTTCGGCACGATGTCAACCAACTCCTGTCACGTCTGCGAACGGAACCGGCTGAGCACTCTGAAGCGTCCTCACGCTGAGCAACTTCATGTTGGGCAATAGGTTCGCTGCGCCCAATCGTCGACTGCTCCGGCGGACTTGTCCGAACTAATCGAAGCTGGTTCACACGACAATCGATTGTGGATAACCTGTCACTGGCTGACAGCGGTCTGTCGGTAAATCCAGCCCTCACGACGACTTTGACGGCCCAAACACACCTACCGGTTCCGAGTGCCGGGCAGAACCAACGCAACCGGCGCGGTCATAGCAGCAGGTGACGCGGAAGTAACAGGCCGTCCACATGGGCAGATTCGCATAACGTCTTGAAAACACTGAGACTGTGATTCCGAATTCCAGTTACCCACATACCGTCACCGCTTTAACGAAGAGGAGAGATATTAATCTCTTCAGGGGATATTCGGAACGCATCCCCGGCGGTTCGGATGATCCGGGTGATGCTGAGACCACCTCGCCAGCGAACTGATCTCAGAAACCTTCTCTCCTCATCCGGCTCTCCACTCCGGTGTGAATCATTTGTGGAAAACCTCGCTCAGAGCAGCTGGCATCCGGGACAGACCACCGTCGTGCGCTGCGCCACTTGGAGCTGCTGAAGCGAAGTGCGGCATTTGTGGCAGGTTAGACCCGCTCTGCCGTAAACGAGATGCCGCCCCGCGTACCGGCCGGGTGTCCCGCTGGCATCGGCATAATCCCGCAGCGTCGATCCGCCCGCTTCGATCGCCTCGCAAAGAATTCGCCGAATCGACCGGTGCAGCGATCTGAGTTGATCATCTGAAACTCGATCGGCCCGCCGTTGCGGATGAAGTCCGCTCCGGAAGAGGATCTCATCGACATAGATGTTTCCCAGCCCCGCGATCAGCGACTGGTCCAGCAGAGCCGCCTTCAGAGGCCGGGACGTCCGCCTCAGGGCGTTGGTCAGTTCCGTCTGGCCGGATCGTCAGGGCATCCGGCCCGAGCCGGCTCCAGCGACTCTGGTCCAGCACGGTTTGATCGGGAAAGGTCCATACTCCGCCAAATCGCCTCGGGTCGCGGAAGATCAATTGCCCCCTCTGGCCATCTTTGCCCTCGAGCCACCAGCGCACGTGAATATGTGTGTTCGGCTCGGTTCGCGCATGCGGTCTGACATGTCGCAATTGCCCGGACATCCCCAGATGGACGCAGATGATTCCAGCCGACCGCCCGATGATTGCGAGCTGCTTACCTCGGCGTTCCAGCCGATCGATCCGATCACCCCTCAGAAGCGCGGTTCCCATGGCCGGAGCCCGTCCGGGGCGTTGCGATCCGTTATTCGAAGTGGGCCTTCCGAGACGAACAATGTCCCGTCGATGGACAACCGCGCGCAGTACCTTCGCGCCGACCAGGGACGACTCCAGCGATCGACGGAGATGTTCAACTTCGGGCAATTCCGGCACGGCTGACTCCGTTGTGCTCTCGATGATTCGATGAACTTCGCACGTATGGCGACAGAGTGATGCGCACAATTCGGTTCAATCCTGCAGCAGTGCCGGCGAAAGCTGCCCCAGATTGAACATCGGCATGAAACTGCCTGCCATATCGCACGACTATACTCCTGTGGATGGCCGATAGAACTCATGCATTCCGGGGAAGATCCCGATTGAATCCGATTCCGCCCCTCTCGCCGATGGAGGCCCTGCCCGATGTCCGATCCCCTTGATGACAAACCCACGATCGAATCGACCAATCCGGAGGATGCGGCCCGGGAGGTCACCGAAGCCCACGACCGCATCCGCAACGAGATCGCCAAGGTCATCGTCGGGCAGGACGATGTGGTTGAAGAGCTGCTGACCTGCATATTCTGCGGCGGGCACGCGCTGGTGGTCGGCGTACCCGGGCTGGCGAAAACCCTGCTCATCTCCACCATCGCCCGCACGATGTCGCTCGGATTCTCACGCATCCAGTTCACGCCCGACCTGATGCCGTCGGACATGACCGGCACGGAGGTGATTGAGGAGGATAAATCCACCGGCTCGCGTGAGCTCCGGTTCGTGAAGGGGCCGATCTTCTCGAACGTGATCCTGGCCGATGAAATCAACCGCACGCCGCCCAAAACGCAGGCGGCGCTGCTCGAAGCGATGCAGGAACGGCAGGTGACCGCAGGCGGGGTTCGTCACGCGCTGCCCAGCCCGTTCTTCGTTCTGGCGACCCAGAACCCCATCGAGCAGGAAGGCACCTACCCGCTGCCGGAAGCGCAGCTCGATCGGTTCATGTTCAATATCCGGATTGAATATCCGACCGAAGAACAGGAACTGCAGATCGTTCAGCGCACAACGAGCGAGGATCATGCCGATCTGTCGTCGGTGATCACCGGTGATGAGGTGGAGAGGATTCAGCATATTGTCCGCCAGGTGCCGGTCGCGGATCACATCGTGCGTTACGCGTTGCGGATTACGCGCGCCACGCGTATCCGGGAAGCATCGAAGAAGCCGGAAGTCGTCGAGAATTACGTGAGCTGGGGTGCAGGCCCGCGCGCGAGCCAGTACCTGGTGCTCGCGGCGAAAGCGCGCGCGATCCTCAGTGGATCGACGCACGTCATGCCCGAGCACATTCAGGCCGTCACGCTGCCGGTCCTGCGACACCGCGTTATTACGAACTTCAACGCCGAGGCGGATGGGATCACCACCGATGACATCATCCGCACGCTCATCGACGAGACGCCGGTGGACGGCTCCGACCCATCCAGCGAACGACAGATGGACGCGGTGATGCGGTCATCCTGAACGCGTGCGCCTGCCCCGTCGTCGTCGCATCATCGCGCTTGCACCGCAATCCGGACTGAACCATGCCCGAATCAACTTCATCATCGACGTCCGGCCGCGCCGAGAATTACCTCGCGCCGGAAACCCTCGGCCAGCTTGCGCCGTTTGAGTTGCGGGCGAAGATGATCGTCGAAGGCGTGATGAGCGGTATGCACCGTTCGCCGTACCAGGGCATGGCGGTCGAGTTCGCTCAGCATCGGCAATACGTCGCGGGCGATGATCTCAAACACCTCGACTGGAAAGTTTACGGCCGGTCGGACAAACTCTACCTCAAGCAGTACCAGCAGGAAACCAACCTCGATGTGGTCGTGTTGGTCGATGCTTCCGCATCGATGGCGTTCGGCACGCTGCCGGTCAAGCCGAAATGGGGCGGCACCACCGCCAGCCGCGCGAAGAACCACTGGACCAAGTTCGATCACGCGACCGCCTTGGCCGTCGCCATTGCGTATCTCTGCCTCCAGCAGCAGGATCGCGTCGGCGTGGGCATCTTTGCCGATGAACTCCGCTCGATGATCAAACGCTCCAGCGCGCGCAGTCAGTGGCGGTCCATCGTCAACATCCTGAGCGCCGAACCCGTCGAAGCGCAGACCAACCTGACGCGCGTCGCGGAACAGGTTCTCAGCAAAGTTACCAACCGCGCGTTGTTCGTGATCATCTCCGATCTCTTTGATGATCCGGAATCAATCAAGACCGCGCTCGCGCGTTTTCGACACACGCGACACGATGTCATCCTGATGCACACGATGGATCGGCAGGAGATGCGGTTCGATTACACGCAGCCCGCGCCTTTTCTCGGCATGGAAAACGAAGGCCGCCTGCGCATCGACCCCCGGGCCCTGCGCGAGGCGTACCTCGAAGCGATCAACGCGCACGTTGAAAAGATCAGCAAACTCGCGCTTGGTTTCGGATTCGACTACCAGCGTGTCGATACGCACGAATCGGTCGGACCCGCCATGGCGTACCTGCTCGCGCGACGGAACGCGCAGATGAAACGGAGCAAATTCGGATGATGCGGGGAGGCGCGACATGACCTTCATCACGCCCGCCCTGTTCATCGCGGGGGCGATCGCCGTCGCCGTGCCGATCCTCATCCATCTGCTCAGCAAGCAGCGGCGTCGGCCGATCGAGTTCGGCGCCATGCGGTTTCTCTTTGAAGCATTCCGCAAACACAAGCGGCGATTGCAGCTCGAACAGCTTCTTCTTCTGCTGGTGCGCTGCCTGATCGTCTTCCTGCTCGGCGCAGCGCTCGCGCGGCCGGTGTTGGAACAGACCGGCCTGCTCGATCTCGGCTCAAGCCGAACGGTGTATTTCATCATCGACGACGGCCTCATCTCGGGCGTGGAAGACGCGGACGGCCGCACCGCACTCGATCTGCACACCGAACGCGCGCTCGCGGTCATGAGCGAGCTGGACAGTCAGGATCGGATCGGACTGATCACCACCGCCCAGCCGGCGCGGGATCGTCTGATTCCCCCGTCCAGCGACCGTCGCGCTGTGCGTCAACTGATCGAAGACCTCACGCCGCGCGATGCGCCGTCGGACATGATCGGCGCGTTTGATCGGCTCCGGCGCACACTTGAACAGACCGACACACCGAACGCACAGGTCATGGTGTACCTGTTCAGCGAGTTCCGTGCCGGCTCGGCAGCGCTGGATGCATCGCTGCCGAGCGGCCTGCGCCCCCTGGTTGAAGACATCACACTGCTGGCGACGCCCCCAGCCGAAACTGCCGTTGCGAACGTTCAGATCACCTCGATCGAACCGGTTCGGCGGGTACTGTTGCCGGACGGTGCCGGCGGTGCGGATGCCGGCACGCAGGTCATTGTGCGGCTGCGCCGGACCGCCGGCGCGATGGAGCGCGAGATCACGCGCGTGCAGCTTGAAGGCACCGGCATCAGGCCGCCCGAGCCGCGCACCGTCAACTGGGAGCCCGGGCAGGCGGAGGTGAGCGTGGATTTCCGCATCGCGGCCGGGGCGCAGCGCGATCGTGAGATCGTGCTCACCGCCCGGATCGATGATGATGCGCTCCCGGCGGACAACCGCCGCCGTCAGATGCTGTTGCGACGCGATCAGTTGCGCGTCGTGCTCCTCGATCGCCGCACGTTCGGCTTTGAAGGCACGATCGATCGCTTCCGCGCCGGGCAGTGGTTCCGGCGCGCCCTGGAGCCGATGGATGGCGGCGCGATTCAGGCCATTGAGGTCGAGTCCGGCGCGGTGACCCGATCGGACCTGCGCACCGCGGATATCGTCATCACGCCCCGGCCGGATCTTGTCACGTCGGAGGGATGGAACCTGTTGCGCACGTTCGTTGAAGACGGCGGGCTGCTGATCATCTCCCCGCCGGGCGAATTGACCGTTCACCCGTGGACGGAGCGCATGCTGGAAACGCTCAACCTCCCGGTGCGACTGGCCCTCGAAGTCGAAGAGAATCCGGATGGCTGGTTGATGAATGAGTCCCAGCCGACGACCGGATTGCTGCGACTTATCGCCAACGACCTTGAAGAGTTGGTGCGACCGATCATCAGCGTGCGCCGGTTGCCGATCGAACTCGAAACCGGTGATGCGACGGCGGTGCTGGAATTTGAAGACGGCTCTCCGTTTCTCGTCAGCGCGGTACCGCGTTCGCCGTCACAACGCGATGATGCAAACGCCGCGGCCAATGAGAATGATGACGCGCGGCGCGAGTCAGATGATCTGAATGCCGGACTGGTCGTGCTGTTTTCCGTCGCGCCGGAGTTGAACTGGACGACACTGCCGGGCAAGCCGCTGATGGTGCCGATGGTGCAGGAAATCGTTCGCCAGGGATTCGGCGCTGCGGAGGACTCTGGTCAATTGCTCGCCGGCAGCCGCCCGGTGCTTCCCGGCTCGCGCAGCGCGATCGAACTGGTCGGGCCGGATGATCTTCGCGTGGCGGTCGACGATCGTGGGCGCCCCGCGGTGCCGTTCGACCATGCCGGTGTGTACACCGCGCGGGATGCTTCGGGACAGGACTTGCGCCGGTTTGTGGTGAACATCGTTCCCGATGCGGGTCGCACCGATCCGCAAGCAAGTTCAGCGGTTCGCGCCTGGCTGGAAACGACCGGTGCGTGGTCGTGGCTGGATCAGGACGATCCCGCCGCCGCGCTCCGCGCGACCACCGGCGCTTCACCACTGGCGCTTTGGCTGCTGGTTGCGCTAGTCCTGCTGGTCGTCCTTGAAACAATTCTTGCGCGGTACTTCAGCCACGCCATGCGGCTGAATGAGCGGGCGACCGGCCTGTCCGGCACGGGGCGTCACGGTTTGAGCCCGACCTTGCGTGATTCCGCGGCCGACGATGATGAGCGCACGGATGCCACTCAACCGAGACCGGCCATGGCGGGAGGAGGTGCCCGCTCGTGATGGACTTCCTCCGCCAACTGTTCGACCTGCAGGTCATTCCCGAGGATGCAGAGATCATCCAACTCGTCTGGGAACGCCCGTTCGCGCCGTGGATCTGGACACTGTTCATCATCGGCGGCGGACTCTTTGCGATCTGGTCGTACAGTCATCTCACCGGCAACCGGGCGGGTCGCGGTATGCTCGCCGCCACACGGTTTGCGATCATTCTGCTCGCGCTGATTCTGCTCAGCGGACCGATGCTGCAAGTGCCGCGTGAATCGACCGAGCCGGATTGGGTGCTCATCCTCGCTGATCGCAGCGCATCGATGCAGATCGCGGATGTGCAGATCGGCGACGATCCACGCGCCCGGCAGTCGCGCGATGCGCAGTTGCGCGAAATCCTGGCGGAGCACGGCGAGATCTGGAGTGCCATGGCGGCGCAGCGCGAAGTGGTCTGGCTCGGCTTTCACCATGGCGCGTTCGCACTCGAAAGCGTCGACGATGAAGACGCCGCGATTCCGGTTGACCTCGGCCCGCCGGACGGACCGCGCACCCACATCAATGCTGCGCTCGATCAGGCCCTGCAGCGAACGGCGGCCCGGCCGATCAGCGGCGTGGTGCTCCTCTCCGACGGGCGCACGACCGATCCGCCGCAACGTTCGGTTCTGCGCCGTCTGCAGGCCGATGCGATTCCCGTTTACACCGTCGGCCTGGGTTCGCCCGAACCGCTTGCGGAAGTGGCGATCCGCCGGATCGACGCGCCCCGGCGGGCGTATGTCGGCGACAAGGTGCCGGTCATCGTGCGGCTTGACCGCGACGGACCCGCGGCACAGCAGCGCGCGACGGTGCGATTGATTGATGAGTTATCCGGCGAGGAACTGGCGCAGGAAGAGCTCATGCCGGGTGACGAGGTGGACCAGATCACGCTCAACGCTTCGCCCGATCTGGCCGGCGAAACGAGCTGGCGGGTCGTCGTGGAAACCGATGAACCCACGCTCGTGCCGGAGAACACGGAACGGGCCTTCGGCATTGACCTCATCGATCGTCCGATGCGCGTCCTGTACGTTGATGGCTATCCGCGGTGGGAGCAGCGATTCCTCAAGAACCTGCTGGTGCGCGAGGAATCGATCGACAGTTCGATTCTGCTTTTGTCGGCGGACCGTGAGTTCGCGCAGGAAGGCGACACCCCGATCACGCGCCTGCCGCGCTCGCCGGAGGAGTTCGCAGACTTCGATGTGATCGTGATCGGCGATGTGCCCGGCGGGTACTTCACGCCGCAGCAACTGGACATGATCCGTGACCATGTGGCGGAGCGCGGCGCGGGCCTGTTGTGGATCGGGGGCGAGCGCTCCACTCCGTCCACGTATGCCGGCACGGTCCTGGCGGATTTGTTGCCGATGCGCGGCTCGCTGGATCTTTCACCGATCGCGCGCCCGGTCAACATGATCGCCACCGAGCGCGCTGATCGATTGGGCGTCTTGCAGTTGACCACACCCGGTGAAGTCGGCTGGCCGCGCGAATTGTCCGATCCGGAGTACGGTTGGTCACAACTTCGCTGGGCGCAGCGCATTGATCCCGCGCAGCTCAAGCCCGCGGCGGAAGTGCTGGCCGAGACGGCGTCGCCGGTCAGTGAGAGCAACCTGCCGCTGGTCGTGATGATGCGCTTCGGGGCGGGAGCGAGCGTGTACGTGGCGACGGATGAAATCTGGCGCTGGCGTTTCGGCCGGGGTGAGTTGCTGCCCGAGCAGTTCTGGGTACAGATCATGCGCATGCTCGGTCGGGAAACGCTGACTGCAGCGGGCGAGCGCGCGGTGTTCGACGTGACGCCGCGCCGCGCGCAGACCGGTCAGCCGATTCGCGTTGACCTGCGCCTGATCGACGCGCAGCTCGCGGATCGTGTCGATCGCAGCGTGGCGGCGGAACTGGTGAATGATGACGGTGATGCCGTCGCGGAACTCGAGCTCATCAGACAGGACGGCACCGAAGCCCGGTTCTCCACCGTCCATCTGACCGATCGGCCGGGCACGTACACGGTGCGTTTGGTCGATCCCGCGCTTGACGAACTCAACCTCGAAGCCGAGCTCGAAGTTTTCGCGCCGGAAGACGAACTGCGTCATCCCGAAACGGATCATGCACTCCTGGCCGAGTTGTCGGAAGCGACCGGCGGTCGATTGCTTGAGCCGGATGAGCTGAGTGAACTGAACGAGCTGTTGCCGAACCGCGCGGTGACGACGATGAACCCGCTAACCGAGCGGATTTGGGACACGTGGCCGTTTTTCACGCTCTTCCTGCTGTTGATAACGGCGGAGTGGATCGGAAGAAAGGTCTTGCGGCTGATTTGAGGGGTTGGCGAACGGAACGTATTTTCGCGCGGAAGCCCTCGCCGAGGGAAGTCTGAATCGGAACTTGCGATCGGCTGATGCGTACTCACTGATGGAGCCCCGGCATGCGTGAGATCATTGCGGAACTCGAAGGCCTGCGGAGCCGCAGCCGTTTCTATCTGTGGGTGCAGCGCGTGTCGGTCGTTCTGGCGTGGACCGTGGGTGCGCTGCTCGCGCTGATCGCCTTCGATTTCGCCCTGCGTCTGCCCGGCGCGATGCGGTTCGCCCTGCTCGTGGGCGGAATCGCGGCCCTGGTCATCGCGATCTGGCGTTATCTGCTGGTCGCGCGGAAATTCGCCCCGACGTTGACACAGATCGCATTGCGACTTGAGCGGCTCATGCCGGGCGTGTCCGGCCGACTGGCGTCGTCCGTTGAATTCGCCGTGGCCGGGACCGACCAGGCCAACCCGCTGGCGGCACGCTCGGTGCGAGAGACGCAGTCACGCCTGACCGGTGAGAAACTTCGTACGGTGATGAACCCGCGCAATACGCTGCGCGATGTCGGCATTTTGCTACTGCTGCTGATTGCGGGGGGCGGATGGGCCGGCATGAACCCCGCCGCGGCGGAGACCGGGCTCAAGCGCATCCTGTTGCCGTTCGGCGAAACGGCCTGGCCAGCCCGAACCGGCGTGGCCTCGCTCATGCACGAGGTCATCGGCGAGACGGGCGTGCACCCGCGCGGCCAGGCGCTCCCGCTCCGCGCGGAGGTCACCCGCGGCGACGAGGCCATGCGCATCACCGCCCACTACCGTTTCCGGACCGATGACAACTGGCAACCCTGGCAGCAGGCGGTCCTCACGCGGCAGGGCACGACGGCCGTACACGAGCGGCTCGTCGATTCCAGCGCGGATGAACTGGAGGTCTACTTCACCACGTTCGATGACCGCACCGAAGTCGAGCGCGTTCGAATCGTTCCGCCGCCCGCGGTGCGCCGCGCCTCGGTCACGATCACCCCGCCGGACTACGCCGCGGAACACCAGGCCACGTACGAAGCGCAGCTCGGCACCGGGCTTGACAGCCGCGCGGTGACCAGCACCCCCTCACTCATCGGTTCGGAGGTCGACATGACCATCGAACTGAACAAGCCACTCCCCGTGCCGAGCGGCGCTGATGCGCGTGACCGCTGGCTCATGCGCACGTTCGACTGGGCCGAGGCGGATGAGACGCCGGCGTTCGTGGCGGACCCCGATCAGCCGAACCGCTGGCGGTTGCGCTGGACGCTGCAGCGCACGACCGTGCTGGCGCTGGCGCTGTTCGATGAGTACGGATTGCGCAATGATGAATCGATCACGTTCCGCATTGAAGCGGTCGCGGATCAACCGCCGAGCGTGACGATCACGGACCCCGATTCCGATCGCGCGGTGCTGGCCACCGCGGTAATCCCGCTCCGCGCTGAAGCGCAGGATGATGTCGCCGTGACGCGCGTGAGCATCCTCGCGCGAAAACAGGCGGCCGGTTCAAGCGACGTCGACGAAGAGGTGCTCTGGCAGCGCGACCGCACGGTGCGCGAGCCGAGCGGCCGGTTGAACGCCGAGATCGATCTCGGCCCACTGGATCTGAATGAAGGCGATCAGATCATCCTGCGCGCGACGGCGGAGGATGCGTACGAGATGGATGGGGAAACGCACGGCATCGTCGAGTCATCCCCCCGGCGTCTGCGCGTTATCAGCGAACTGGACTTTGCGACACAGCTTCGCCGGCAACTCAATGCCGTGCGGCAGAACGCCATCCGTATCGAAGGGCAACAGACCGAACTTCAGGACGCGGTCGAAGAGGAAGGTGTTCGGCCGGGCGCGGAACGCGCTCAGGCGCAGATCGCAGAGCGCATCGCTTCTCAACGGGAAGCGGTGGAAGAGATTCACCAGCAGATGCGCGACAATCGACTGGATGACCCGGCGTTAGATCAACTGTTCGACCAGTCGTCGGATCTGCTCGACTTTGCCGGCCGGGCCGCGGCCCAGGCGCTCGACGAGATGGCCGCCGGTGCGGACAAGCAGGACATCGCAGAGGCGCAGCAGGAAGTGCGCGAAGAGCTGGGCGATCTCATCGAACTGCTCGACCGGGATGAAGACACCTGGGTCATCACGCGGCAGCTTGAAGGGCTCATGCGCGAACAACAGCGGCTGGCGGAGGAGACCGATCAGCTTGCCCAGCAGACGATGGGTCAGTCGCGCGATGAACTGTCCGAGGAAGATCTGTCGGAACTCGATCGAATCGCGCGGCGTCAGCAGGAGCTGCGGGAACAGGCGCAGCAACTCATCGAAGACCTTCGCCAGCGCGCGGAGAGCATGGAGGATGTCGATCCGCAGGCGTCAAGCGGTCTGAGAACCGCGGCGAGCACCGGTGAGCAGCGGGAACTTGACCGCGACATGGAAGCCGCTTCGGAACAGGCGGGACAGAACCAGCTCCGTGGCGCACAGCGCAGCCAGCAGGCCGCTTCGGAAACCATGCAGCGCATGATGCAGGATATCGAGGAGTCGAACCGGCTGCGGGCCGAGCAACTCCTGAGACAACTTGCCTCACTGATCGAATCGATCGAGCGGCTGATTACGGTGCAGGAAAATGAACTGATGGCCCTGGCGCAGGCGAAGGAAGCGGAGGATTTCTCCGGCCGGGACCGCGCGATGATCCGGCTGAACCAGAACACGCAGGCGGTGGCGACGGAAGCGCGTAACGCCGGGCCGGATGCGCGCCGAATCGCGCGCGCCCTTGACCGGGCGGGAGATGCGCAGGGTGCAGCTATCACCGCCTTGCGGGCTGACCCCGTTCGCGCCAAGGACGCGGAAGACGCGGAGAATCGTTCGCTCGAACAACTACAAGAAGCAAAGCGTCTGGCGGAGGAACTCGAAGAACAGACCCAGGAGGATGAACTCCGCCGCCAGCGTGAGGAACTGCTTGATCGGTACCGTGAACTTGCGGAAGAACAGGTCGCCCTGCGCGAACGGACGCTGGAGTTGCAGGACGTCGAAGAACTCAATCGCCGGCAGATCGTGGAAGCGCGACGTCAGGCGACACGGCAGGATGAAATTCGGACCGCTCTCGATGATCTGCAACGCGCCACCGATGAAATCATGGAATCGGCGATCTTTTCCCACGTGCATCGGCGTATGGATCGGTGGGCACGTGAGGTGACGGAACAGTTACAGGACGGAACCGTCGATCTCGACACGACCGATCGCCAGCAGTGGATTGCCCAGAGTCTCGGTCGTCTGATCGAAGCTTTGGAGGAAGCGATCGCCCCGCCGGATGATTTTGACGATGGTGACGGTGGGGGTGGCGAAGGGGGGGGCGGTGGCGATCAGTTGATCCCGCCGATGGCAGAATTGCGTCTCCTGCGGGGGATTCAGGAGGAGGTCTATAATCAAACGCGGCATCTCAACCAGCGTGACGATCTGGCCGAAGCGCAGCGACGGCAGCGACACCGCGGATTGGGTGAGCAGCAGCGCGAACTGCTTGAACTCGGCCGGGAATTGCTGGAACAGATGCAGCAGCAGCGACCACCGGGCGCGGGTGCACCGCCGCAGTAACGAACCGGTCGACGAGCCGGATCAGCGCGCAGGAAGGAGCGATCGCAGATGTCCGAACAACAATCCGGGTTGACCCGAATGACTTACCTCGGCGTGATGGCCGCGGCGATTCTGTGGCTTCAGCCCCAGCACGCGGTTGCCGGTCTCTTGAACGATGACGCTGCATCCGACGCGGAAGAAACCGCTTCGTCAGATGATCAACCGGCGCCACTGTCGCTGGACGATCTACTCGGGCTCGATGAGGAAGATCAGGACCGCAGCGCCGATGAGGTGGCGGAGCGTGAGCGCGAAGAACAGCTTCGCCGCCGGCTGGCGGAAGAAACCATGACCGACCTGCTGACCGACATCGTTGAGAAGATGACGATGAGCGCGGAGATGCTGGATGAGCGATTCGACTCCGGCCTCGGCACGCAGCGGGTGCAGGAAGAGATCCTCGCCAAGCTGCAGGATCTGATCGATCAGGCGCAGCAGTCGCAAGCCTCGTCATCCTCCTCCAGTTCGTCGAGTGATTCGACGCCCGATTCGCAATCAGATCCAGGCCAACGACCGGATTCCGGGCAAGCGCAGGCCACAGACGAACAATCCTCCGACAGCGGCGATGAGGAAGCGCATCCGCCCCTCGCGCAGGATGAGGACGTTCACATGCCGTTGGCAGAAACCGGCGCGGAATGGGGCGCGCTGCCCGAGCGCGTGCGCGACATGCTCCTGCAGGGCCGCGAGGAACGGTTCTCCACGCTGTACGAACAGATGACCCGAGAGTATTACCGACGCCTGGCGGAAGAGAACTAAGAAGTCCGAAGGACAGGACGGGGGACGATGGAGCACCCCAGGAAAGGATGCCCGATGCGCGAGAGGAACTCGACCTGCCGATGGATCACGTGGCGTTGGCCCGTTTTCACACTGGCCGCGACACTGCTGATGACCTCACCGCTGGTGGCGGGGGATGATGAAGACGGAGCCGCCGGAGCCGCGGCTGCTTCGGATGAAGCATCCACCCCCCGCGGCCCGACCGGGGCGGAGAACGTGCCGTTGGCTGACGAAATGTCGCCGGAGTTGCACGAAGCGATCGACCGCGGCCTCCGGTATTTGGCGGCTCAGCAGAATGCCGATGGTTCCTTCGGCCGCGGCCGGTACGGACGCAACGTCGGTATCGCCTCACTCGCGGCCATTGCGTTCATGGCGGATGGCCATCTGCCCGGGCGTGGTGAGTACGGCGAACAGGTGCAGCAGGCGCTGGAGTTTGTTCTGAACAATGCTTCGGAAAGCGGACTGCTCGCTGCGGAGACCTCCCACGGGCCAATGTACGGCCACGGCTTTGCCACGCTGTTTCTCGCGGAAATCTACGGCATGAACCCGAGCGATCGACGCGTGCGCGATGCTTTGGTCAAGGCGGTCGAGTTGATCGTCGGCACGCAGAACGATGAGGGTGGGTGGCGGTATCAGCCCGTGCCGTACGAAGCGGATGTCTCGGTGACGATCTGCCAGGTGATGGCGCTCCGCGCGGCGCGAAATGCCGGCATCAGCGTCCCGGCCCGGACGATCGATCGCGCGGTGGAGTACGTTCTGGCGTGTCAGAATCCCGATGGGGGATTCAAGTACATGCTGCACACCGGCGCTTCGGCGTGGCCGCGGAGTGCGGCGGGCGTTGCCACACTGTTCTACGCCGGCATCTATGAAGGTGATGAGATCGAGCGCGGGCTGGAGTACATCAAGCGCACCGCGATGCCGGGCGCGTCAGCCACCCAGGCGCACTACTACTACGGCCACTACTACGCTGGGCAGGCGATGTACCTGGCCGGCGGAGAGTACTGGGAGGTCTGGTGGCCGGCGATTCGGGATGAACTTCTCGGCCGTCAGTCCAGCTCCGGCGGATGGATGGACCACCACGCGGGCGGCGCGTACGCCACGTCAATGAGTCTCATCGTTTTGCAGATTCCCAAACGTTATCTGCCGATCTTTCAGAAGTAATCGAAGTCAGTGACCGGCGTTCGGGCGGTGATGATCGTCGCTTGCGTGCCGGCCGAAAACCCAGTGCTCGAATCGAACCCATGCAAAATGACGGAACGGCGGTCCTGATGAACCAACGGCACGCGGCTGAGCCGACATCCCCTCGAAAAGTGCAGCATGTTGTCGGTCTGCACCGGATTCTATTCTGGCTGATCTGCCTGGTTTTGCCGGCGATTCTCATCGTGTCGCCCGTGTCGATTGATGCGGCCCAGTCTTCAAACTCGGCCGGCGGCTCGGGCATGATCGTTCAACTGTTGCGGAATGATCTGTCGATGATTCGGGGCGAACTCGTCGCCATCGAGTCCGCAGCGATCGTTCTGAACACCCACAGGGCCAATGGCGAGACGAACCGCGTCGAAATCCCGCGCGCAGAGACGCTCGCGCTGATGACCGATCGGCGTTTGACCGATCGGCGTTCGGGTCGAAAGGCCGACGCCGGCGTGCTCGCCCGCACGGATGGGCAGGTCTTTCCCGGTCATCCTGTCGAGCGTACCGACCAGCGCGGTGGAACGGAGACGTTGGAATGGCATCATGCCTGGCTCGGGCAGCTGTCGGTCGAGCTGGACGATATCAGTCGCGTTGTGTTTCAGCCCGGCGCTCAACCGCCGACCACCGGCGATGCCGACACGCTTCTGCTCACCAATGGTGACCGAATCGAGGGCTTTCTGCTTTCGCTGTCAGAAACGATCGAACTGGAACAGATCCGCGACGGCTCGCCGGAGATTGTGACCCTTCCGCGCGATCGTGTTGCGGCCGTTCGATTGGTGAATCCGGTTCGCCCGGCCGGCGGGACATGGGCATGGTTCGAAGACGGCACGATTCTCCGCGCTGGTGAGTTGAGCAGTGAGGACGGACGCTGGGGGCAACTCACGATGCAAGGTCTGGAGAACGGTGAACAGACCGTGTCCTTCGACGCGCTTCAGGCCATCGTCTTCGATGCCGGCCGACTGCGCATGCTGACCGATCTGGAGCTGATCTCAATGGACGGTCCCGAGACACGCTACCGGCTTCCTGAGCCGACGATCGATCGAATTGCCAGGAACGCGCCGAAGTCTGTGATGACGATTTCAGGTCCGATTGTGTTGCGTTATTCACTGCCGGCGGCGGCGACGCGTTTCGCCTCCGAAGTCCGCCTGCCATCGCGTGCGCGCGGTTGGGCGGATGTTCATCTGACGATTCGTGTTGATGACGAAGTGATCGCGCGACATCAGATCGATGCCTCACAGCCGGAACTGGCGATCAATGAACGCCTCCGCGGATCGGAACTGACGATCGAACTCGATCACGGCCCGGCCGGCCCCATTCACACCGTGCTGGAGTTGCACGATCCCCGGTTGCTGATCGAGTAGCGCGGGATCGGGGTAGCCGCATTCCGGATCGGTGTCGAATGATCTCTACCTCGCCGTGACACGCACAGGGCGGTGCCTCGCGGCTCAACGGACTGGCTTCGAATCCGTTTCAGTCCTGCTGCATGCGCTCCGCGAGTTCGCGGACTTTTTCTGATCGCGGTTCGTAGGGCGGATGCGCCTGGAACATGAGGCGTTTGTAGCCCATCGACGCCGGCTCGGGCGTGAAAAGGCCGCGCCCGCCTTCAAGGATGTGGCGGTAAGAGGGATTGCGCAGCCGGCCCGGGCGGTCCTCCGCGCCGGAGCCGATCAGGATGTCTTCCGCTTCGTAGAGGGCCTTCAGGTCATCGAGGGTGAACTCTTCGAGGTGGCCGTAAATCTGGTACGCCTCGAGCACGGCCCGGCTGGGCGTGGAGACGTCTGACCCGCCGAGGATCCAGGGGTAGTCGCCCGGCTTCACGCCGGTGTGATCGTTGCCGTAGCGAGGCACTCGCGCCCGCAACCACGATGGAGGCGTGCGCCACTGATCATGCAGGCGGACGTACACCGCGCGCGGCTGGTCGATCGTGCCGGGCTCAATGTTCGGCAGGACCATCGCGCTGTACGGGTCCGCCTGCACGCTGAGCCGGAGCGTGCCGGGCTCTCCGAGCTGCAGTGGCACGAGGTAGATCGAATGGGGCAGAAACTCAAGATGACGCGTGTCGGCCTTCGCGCCGGACTGAAGCAGCGCACCGAGCGCCATCGCGCCGAGACCGGCGAGGGCCGCTTCCGCGGAACGCTGGTTCGCGCCGATCACCGCCGTCACCGCGCCGCCGCCGACCAGAAAGTCCCCGGCGGCGCTCTTCATGCGTCGCACATCTTCAAGATTGTTCCAACGGTGATCGGCCGCCATCCGGTTGACATCGCCGCCCCGGTCCACCGTGGCGTACCGTTCGTTCTCCACCTCCACATCCAGCAAACCGCGGAAGCGCGCGCGATCGACAAAGCGAACGAGCGAATCGTTCGGTCCGAAACTGATTTTTTCCGGCCCGGAGCCGTAATCCACGATCAGAAGCGTATCGAATTCGCGCGCGCGGAGTTCATCGACGAGTGGTTGGATCCCCGGATCGATCGTGAGGGCGGATTCGTAGAGATCATCAGCGCCCGGCGTGCCGGCGATGTCCGAAGCGATCGCCTGCATGAGAAACCCCAGCGTGAAGTTGCTGTCCACCGCCGTATAGCCGTGCTCGAGAAAATCCGGCTCGCGGGCGGCGCGACGGGCGAGTTCCACGCTGTCCCGGTAGTTGCCGAAGTCCGTCAGTCGGAAAAGAGAGTTCGCCGCCGCGGCTCGAGCGTTCTCCCAGTCCCCCTTGACCGCGTAGAGGGTGGCAACGTAGTGGTACATCAGCGCCTGCTCGAAGGGCTCGCCCTTCCAGATGCGCGCTCCTTCGTGCGTCAGAACCGCGGCGGTCGTGCGATCCTCATTGAGCCCCGCCGTGGAGAGCAGATCGAAGACGTAACTCAGAGCTCGTTCCGCTTCATCGAGATCACCATCGGCGAGCGAGGCGAGACCGAGCCGGGCGCGATTCAGAATCGTCTGCTCATCGTTACGCAAATACGCATCGCCGCGCAATGCTTCACGAGCGGAAGCAAAGTCGTACTGTTCGTACGCGCTGATCGCGGCAACGTTTGGCGGCGCGCTGGCGCAGGCAGTGAGCAGCGGCAGCAGCAGCGCCAAGGCCAGCGTCGGAATGGCGCTGATCGCGGCGCGTCGCCGGAAGAAGAGATTCAGCACCGTGTTGCGCTTCGCCCCGGTCCGGGAGGGCGGCACCGTATGATGAGTTGTTCGGTTGCGATCGTGCATATCCGTGTTCTGCGATCCGGGGCGAAATCATTAATCGAACATCAATCCCGAGACGGCGCGCTTCACTTCCCAGGCGTCTTCCCAGACGATCCGGCCCGTTTCCAGATCCACGAGTTGAAATGCGCAGAGATACGCATCACTGCGGCCGCGGGCGTGCGTCTGCGTCAGGGCGTTGAACTCCGCCGTCAACAAATGCGTTGGCGACTGGCGCATCATCGACAAATCCGTCGGGCCGTACTCCGGGCCCAACTCTTCAACGATCAGCGGCCAGCGTTCCGGCGGCACGACCCAGACGATGCGCTGATCGCGCATCAGATCGGTCTGTGAGAGCAGGGACCGCAGGCGGCCGATGTAGAGCCAGCGTTCGCGCTCGGGCATGATCTGATTCGTGTGGTTCACCACGCGGTAGATCGAGATCACCCAGGGATCGTCCGCATCTGTGTTGGCGCGAATGGTTTCATCCTGAGCGAACGATTCAGCCATGCGGTCGGTCATGTGCACCAGATCGACGCTGTTGAGAAATGTTGTCCGGGCGGTCGGCGGCCCGCCGCAGCCGGCGAGCAGAACGCCGGTCCAAAGCAATGCGAGCAGAATCAGGATGAAACACGGACGGGTGGGCATGGGGATCCCGCTGTTGACTTTGTGCGAACGAGCGCTGCTTGGCCGGGTGCCGTCGATCGTGACCCGGTTCTGCGCTGCGCTTCGGCCCGGCTCGAGGGCGATTGTGCACCCGAGCCACGTTTTCCGATGGCCTTTCCGATGGCTGTAGATTCCAAACGCCCGAGCTAATGAAACTTTACTTCGTACATGTTCTCCCAGACGATCGCGCCGGCGCCGACATCGGGGCCGGTGGCGGCATCTCGGAGCTGAACGAGTTGGTAGCTGAGCAGGAAGTAGTTTGTGCCGCCGGACGGCAGATCGTGGATCTCACAGGTCAGGACGTAGTCAGCGCGCGATTCGTAGGCAAGCGAGGTGGAGTCGAAATCCTTCCCGCCGTATTCGCGGTCACGTTGCTGCTCAATGAAGGCGCGTTCGCGGATGAACTCGAGACCGTGCCGCGCACCGGATGAATTGAGCTGTGATCGCAGTCGTTGCAGAAACACTTGGTAGTTGTGATTGGGGTTGCGCGTTTTGTTTTCGATTCGGCCGACGAAGATGCGCGGCGGGCTGTCGATGTTGGTGATATCGAGGCGTGAAGCGATGTCCTGCGCCATGAGGTCCGTCGCGGTGGTGAGGTCCTTGCTGCGCAGGTTCGGGTTGCCGTATTCACTTGGCGAATCACTGGACGGGTTCATCCGATAGCCGGAATGGCCCCGATTGACGGGCGTGCTCTGACAGGCAGCCAGCAGGAGGCCGGCGATCAGCAGCAGACTCAACGGTGCAAACATGCGACGGGTTGTGGAGAAGCGGGTCATCATCGTGTCCTCTTTCGTATCCGGATCATCAGGGCAAACGGCTGGATCAGCATAGACCAACACGTCGTTCATCATGTTTGACACGCCGCGGGAGAAAATCTTCCCCCGGTCGAATGAATCCCACGGAGAACGAAAAACGCGGAGCGATCAGGAAAATCGCTCCGCGTGTGGTTACTGGTCAATCGAGCCGGATGATGGCTCTCCGCATCGCCTGATGCGGGTCATGTGCGGGTTGCTACTTTTCATCGCCGCCCTCGGTGGCAGCAGCATCCGCGCTCCCACCCTCGACGACAATACCCTCTGGTGTATAGAGCGTGCCGTGGGACTTCTCGTGCGGCCAGCCGTTGACGGTGATGATCGACTGGCTGCCGGCGAAGGTCAGGAATCGTTGGCCGTCTGTCGCCGACGCGGAACCCCGAACCGGTCGAGTCCGGTAGGGATAGCCGTTGATTTGCCGGTGAATGTAGTCGGGTGCGCGGATGATCAGCGCCCCCTGGTAGTAGCGAATACTCGCCCACTCGTTGAACCAGGCATCGGGTTCAATGAGTTCACGGATGAGTTCTATCAGATCCTGCGCGCGCTCTTCGGTGGTGCGAAACTCGGGATCTTCTCCGGGGCCACCGAAGAGAACGCCTCCGCCTCCACCCCCGCCGAATCCACCACCGCCGCCGCCGGCACCGCCCCCACCGGCACCACCCCCGCCGCCTTGCTGCAGAGCCTGGTCGAGGTCGAAGTTCGGGGCGTTATCAAATGAGGTGGGTTCCCAGAGCAGATCACGGATGTCGTAGAAGCGCGTTTCGCGCGCCGCCGGAACGCTCAGGCGTTCCTTGGTTCCGACTTCGACAAACCCATCGCGCAACTGCCACGTTGTATCCTCGAAATCCGCGGCCTGTTCAAGGACGCTCTCGAGGATCGCCAACGCAGGCCGGTTCTCCGCGTTCAGGTTGATTCTCGCGCGTGGGTTAAGGCCCATGCCCGTGCGATCGTCCATCCAGCGGCCGACGATCGGGATGCCGAGGACATCCCGGAGGTGATTCAACGCATCACGCGCCTCCGTGTCCTGAAAGCGGATCGTGAGGTCGGTGTACAGGAGGACGCTGAGCATGTAGCCCTTGTCCGTGTTTCGCGCTTCTTCGCGCTGCCGGTCCTGCATGACCTGGTTGATGCGGTCGGAAAGCCGTTGACCCAATGCATCACCCGCCAGCAGCATGGTGCCAGCCGCGACCGCAATCATAAGCGGCTTGCAGTGCCGGTTGAGTTGGAACGGAATTTGTTGACGTCGCAACATAACGAACTCCAATCGAAGTAAACCCGTCGCCGCGACACCATGTCGCGGGCGCTTTCCCCATCTCTAGGATGCCATAACTCTAGGCATCAGGCGGAAAGAACTCAATCAATCTTTCGTCCCCGGCCGCATCACGGTTCACCGGATCAGCCGATTCCACCGACAAATCCGCCACGATGCCCGCCCCCGCTGAGTCCGCGTTGTCCCTACTGCATATACACGCCCATTTCACCCCGTTCGTTCCGGTCGAGTCCGGTCGAGACAGCAGAAACCCTCTCCCCGGCGAAACGAATGGCTGGCGGCGTCTGAGCGGGCTGGCGTGTGATATGGCGATCTCCGCCGCAGCTCAAGGAACGCCTTCGTCGCTTCGTCCCTCCGTCGCTTCACTCGTTCGCTCACCTGGGTCCGCCCGCGCATCGTGACCCCCGAAACGACCGACGCTCAAATGGAATCCATCTCCGGTCGTCTACAGCAATCGATCGAGCAATCGGTATTGCACCGCCTCGGTCACATGGTGCATTTCGACGCGTTCTGAGCGCTCCAGATCCGCGATTGTCCGCGCGACCCGTCGGATCTTGTCGTACGCCCGGGCACTCAACCCCATCTCCCGCATGAACGATCCGAGGGTCTCCCGGCTTGATTCATCCAGGGCGGCCATCTGATCAAGCTCGCGCCCGTTGAGTTCGCCGTTGGGTTTCCGCCCCTGCCGTTTCTGCTGCACCTGCCGGGCGGACAGCACCATCTCCCGCATCGTTTGCGTGTCCGTGCCGCGAACCTTGGACGTCAGTTGCCGGTACGGCACGGCGGGGACTTCGATGTGTAGATCGATCCGGTCCACCAGCGGGCCGGATAGCCGCGCGAGATACTTCTCCATCGCGCGGCGGCCGACTTCGTCTTCCGCCATCGCCCCCTTTGGCGTGGGATTCAGCGCCCCCACCAGCATGAACCGCGCGGGAAACGTGATCGATCCCTGCGAACGCGCGATCGTTACGCATCCATCTTCCAGCGGCTGACGGAGCGTCTCCAACACGGCCCGGCTGAACTCCGGCAGTTCATCCAGAAACAGAATTCCGCGATGCGCAAGCGACACATCGCCCGGCCGGGGGTTCGTTCCCCCGCCGATGATCGCCGGGCTGGAAGCCGTGTGGTGCGGCGTGCGCACTGGGCGCGTGGTCATGAGCGGCGCGCCGTTCGGAATCGCGCCGACGCTGGAGTAAATGCGCGTAACTTCCAGGCATTCCTCCCGGGTCAGGCGTGGCAGGATGCCGGGCAAGGCCTTGGCCATCATCGTCTTGCCCGTCCCCGCCGGCCCGAGCATGAGCAGATTGTGCCCGCCTGAAGCTGCAATCACGATCGCGCGCTTGGCCGCTTCCTGCCCGCGAATGTCGCCGAAATCAACTGCCGGCTGAGCTTCGGCGATCAGCGTGTCCGCATCGATGGTTTCGTGCGGCGAGAGTTGTGCCTGGCCGTTGAAAAACGCAACGAGTTCGCCCAGTGTTTCGATACCGAAGACGTCGATGCCATCAACGGTGGCGGCTTCCGGCGCATTGGCGCGCGGCACGATGACACCCCGCACATTTTCATCCCGTGCGAGCATCGCCAGACTGATCGCGCCTTTGATCGGCCGAACGCGTCCATCGAGCGCGAGCTCGCCGGCAATCAAGAATGTATCCAGCCGTGGACGGCCATCCGCGCTCGGTTCAATCGTGCCATCGGCGCGCAGCAGCGCAAGCGCGATCGGCAGGTCGTACACCGGCCCTTCCTTCTTGACATCCGCCGGGGCGAGATTGATCGTCAGTCGCGTTTGGGGAAACCGGTAGCCGCTGTTCAGCAACGCTGTGCGCACCCGTTCCGTCGACTCCTTCACCGCCGTATCCGGCAGGCCGACGATGGTCGTCTTGGGCAGGCCGACCGAGGAAAGATCGGCCTCGATCTCGCAGGCAATCGCATCGATGCCCCGGAGAACAAAACTCTGCACCCGGCTGATCACTCGCGCAGTTTAGCCGACACCGACGAGCGTGGCACGCTTCCCCGAAGCGCTCCGTCCGCGCGCCGCCTTTCAGCTCGTAGGAGGGTTCGCGGCCCGAAACTGGCCACGGCGCGGAACGAAAGGAACGTGACCAAAGAGTCGAAGCCATCCCATCGAGGCGTGAGGCGCTTCCGTGCATGCCCCGGCATGGCAGGCGTGGCTGAGATTTCGCCCGAGATCGCGGGTCCGCGTTCGGATCTGCCGCTTCGTAGCGCCGAATCAGTCGCTTTCCGCGATTGGAGCCAGAGAGCAGGCAACGTTGCTGGCCGAAAACCTGTGACATGATGTGAAAAGCGGGGATCTTGGGGAGTGAAGCCGATCCACGCGGAGCCGGGGCGCGCCGTGGGTCGCGCAGGTCACACCATTGGGGCCGCGCGGATCACATCGCACGTGGTCATGGCAGCCGGTGAAGCCGGCCCGATTTTCAGCGCCGCCCGAGATGCGTTCACCGAAACAACTGTGAGAAAAGGGCTTAGGCCACACCGCGAGGCAGTCCTTCGCCATTAGTTCGTATTTTTGCAAAAATACGAACTAACGTGCGAACTCATGGAAGGATGAATCATTGCGGCTGTACCGCGGTGAGCAGTGAAGATGTCGGCCAACGTGTCCTCTGCGCAGCGCATGTGACCAACCTGCGCCATGCGCTCGATACGCTCTCGTTCGACGCTGCTCGAGGACTCGGCAATTCCCTGCGACCGACTCCGGTCAACGGTGGGAATTGACCTACGACATCCGGAAAGATGGTTGACTCATTCGCGCGGACGCAGAGCCAGGATCAATTCCACCTTGCCGATCTGCTCATCCAGTTCCCGGGCAATCTCGACTGATGAGCGCCCATCGTCCGCAAGGGCATAAACCGAGCGGGTCAACGGATCGAGTTCGACTTCCGGCTCCGGTTGCGGCGCGCCGTGGGACAGTCGTTCCGTTGCATCCACTTCGTGGGGGGGCGTTCGACCGTCCGGATCAGCATCATCCGACTTCTCGCGATCCGCATCGTCCCCATCGTCCGCGTCGACCATGTCGAGCGCGGCGTCACTCCATCTCGAACCTGCCGATGATTCCTGCGGCGTTTCCTGTGGCGGATGGGGTCGGGCGTGATGGTGCTCGTTCACGCTGCGCAAAGTGGCTTCCAGCCGCTCAATCTCACGTCGCGCTTCATCGAGCAGAATTTCAAGCCGCTCGGCTTTGTTGTCCAGTTGCGAGGCCAACCGGCGTCCGATGTCAAGGTTTTCCGCATCCCGGGATGACTCTGGAACCGGGCCGGACCGTCCCCGCCCACCTTCTGCGCGGGCCTTGATCTGCTCGATCATCTCCCGGGCGGTGGGGCGTTCGGCCTGCCGACGCGCGACCTTGCCGCGGACGGCAACGGTGATGAGCAGAGCGATGGCCACCACGCCGCCGACGATCACCATGGCGGCGGCGATATCGAGTCCCGTCGTCTCATTGGTCTCATCCGTCGTTGTGGCCAACAACAGCAGCGTCGTCATCGCGGACTTCATGTGAACTGCGCATACTATCGGTTGGTGAGCCACTCCGCATCCAAACCGAGCGAAAGGCCGGACAAATCGGCCCCCCTGCCGATTCAAGCCAGACGGCATCCGCTGGTGCCGGTTGTCCGCGGCTGCCTGCTGCGTGAAACCGAATACACCGGCGGGCCGATTGTCATTGCGGCGAGCGGCGGGGTTGATTCGACCGCTTTGCTGGCCACCATGCTGGCCTTGCGCGAACAAGCCGCTTCGTTTCTCTCAAGCGTCGAGCCCGTGCTGGCGCACGTCCATCACCATCTTCGCCAGGAAGCCGACCACGACGCAGAGCATGTGCGTCAACTGGCGGAGCGATTCGGCGTCTTGCATGAACGAGCCGACATCTATCCCGATCACTCATCATCAGGCAATCTGGCTGAGGCAGCGCGCGAGATGCGCTACAACGCACTGGTCGAAATTGCGCAGCGGCACGAAGCGAAGATCATTCTGACCGCGCATCACGCTGAAGATCAATTGGAAACGATCCTCATGAATCTCGCGCGTGGTGCTGGCGTGGAAGGATTGTCAGGAATGCGGCCGGTTCGCACGCTGAAGTCAGGCGTGAAACTGGTTCGGCCTCTGCTCAGCGAAGAGAAGGAATCATGCCGATCGTTGTGTCTCGCGGCCGGGCTGACCTGGCGGGAAGATGCATCAAATCGAGATCGTGACCGTTCCCGAAACCGATTGCGCGCGGACGTTCTGCCCATTCTGGAGTCGCTCTGGCCGCACGCCGCCCGTCGCGCCCACACGTCGGCGGAGCAGTTGGCGTGGGCCGCCACGCTGGTGGAACGTGAGCTGGATCGTGTCTTCGGCAGCCGTTTGTCAATTCCGGATGAAGGGTGGCCGCGATCGACGTTGCGAGCGCACCCGATCCCGCTCCTGACGGCGGGACTTCGTCGCGTCGCGCTGCAAAACGAGCCCGCCCTGATCGATCGTCTCGGTTATGTGATGGTCCGCAAAATTTCAGAGGCGATTCACGATGCAGACGATCGGCCGCGGCGTTTTTCCCTCGGCCCGCACCTTACGGTGGAAGTGACTTCGAAACACGTGAATATCAAGCCGATCTCGCCACAGGCGTGAGCGGCAATCCGCCATCCGTCTGATTCGAGAAAACTACTTGAACCGCTCTGCAGCGGCGACGGCCATACGGTCGCACCGTTCATTCTCGGGGTGGTCATTGTGGCCGCGGATCCATTCGCCGCGGATCTCATGTTTCTGGCGGAGCGTATCAAGCTGTTTCCAGAGCTCAATATTTTTGACCGGTTCTCGCCTGGAGTTGCGCCAGCCCTTCTTTTTCCATCCGTCAAGCCATTCATCGAGGCCTTTGAGGACGTACTGGCTGTCTGAGATCAGCCGCACGCGACACGGTTCCGAGAGAGCTTCGAGGCCGCGGATGACGGAAATCAGCTCCATGCGATTGTTGGTGGTGTCGGCCTCCCCGCCGGATTCTTCGCGTTCGGACCCGCTGGCGGGATGTTTGAGGATGTACGCCCAGCCGCCGGGGCCCGGATTGCCGGAACATGCGCCGTCGGTGTAGAGCTCGACTTCCATACGGTCGCTCATGGTTCAGAAGGTCCCCAGTCAGAAGTGAATGTCCAGCATATCAGCGCGGACTTCGGCCATGACGGGCCAGCAGCGTCAAAAACCATGATTTTTATCTCTTCCGGCCGGAATCGCCCCGAACCCGCCGGCGGTCCGTATCATGCTGCCCTTTACACAAATTGAACAAGTTCTGAACATGCGAGAAACCCTTCGGATTGCCGCATGAACCAAGACCACATCGACGAAAACCACGAATCCAATGCCTCACCGCTCCGGCCGCTCCAGCGCCGGAGGCGCGGCGCGTGGAAGCACGGCATCATTGCGGGGCTGTGCCTCTATTTTTTCCTCAGCGCGATCAACATCATGGGAGAAGGGCTCAAGTACGTCGGCGATGCCGGCGACTGGCTCCAGCGCATCTTCGCGCACGGCGATAACCCGTTCGTCGCGCTGCTCGGCGCGGTCTTCGTCACCGCCGTCGTGCAGAGCTCTTCCTTCACCACGGCGCTCATTATCACGCTCGTCGCCTCCGGGCAGATCTCGCTCGCCACGGCCGTGTTCGCGATCATGGGCGCGAACATCGGCACCTCGGTGACCGGGGTCATCGTCTCGCTGGGCAACATCCGGATCCGCCGCCAGTTTCGCCGTGCGTTTACCGCGGCGTTGATGCACGACATCTTCAATCTCGTCACGGTGGCCGTCCTGTTCCCGTTGGAACTCATCACCGGGGCGTTTCACCCGGACGGCCGGGGCTGGCTCACCCTGACCGCGATGAGACTCACCGACCTGATCGGCGCGCCGGAAGTCGAAAACCCCAACAGCCCGGTCAAGGTGATCACGCGACCGATGGTCAATCTGGTGGACGGAGTCGGCGGCCTGTTTACCGCTTCCCCACTCCTGAAGGGGATCATCATCGCCATCATCGGCCTGGTGCTGCTCTTTACCGCGCTCGTGTTCATGGTCAAGAATCTCAAGGGCGCGCTGCTGAGCCGGGTCGAAGGGCTGTTTCGCACGTACTTTTTCCGCAACGACTTCACGTCGTACGTCGTCGGCGTGATTTCAACCGTGCTCGTGCAGGCGAGCACGATCACCACCAGTCTCATCGTGCCGCTCGCCGGCGCGGGCGTTGTCAAACTGAAGCGGGTTTTCGCGTTCATGCTCGGCGCGAATCTGGGGACGACGTTTACCGGCGTGATCGCCGCGACGGCGAACCCCGTCTCGGCCGCGGTGACCGTCGCCCTCTTTCACGTGATGTTCAACCTGATCGGGACCGCGATCTGGTATCCGTTGCGTATCGTTCCGATGGGCTTGGCCCGCTGGTACGGCCGACTGGCCGCGGAATCCAAGCGTTACGCGTTTATCTTCCTCTTCGCCGTGTTCGTTGTCATTCCCGTCATCGGGCTGATCATCACGGAAGTCTTCTTTATGTAATCCGCACGAGCCGTTCTCCCGGCTTCGGAGGAATCCGTCATGTTCAAAGAACTTCTCTCCGCACTGACCGGAAATCACCCTCTCGATCGCGCGATCAGCGAACTGCTCGAGATGCTCGATCATGCGCAGTGGATGTTCGTGCGCGCCAACGAAGTGCTCAGCAACGACGCATCGGTCGATGAAGTCAAGGATGCGCTGTACCGGCGTGATCAGTCGGTGAACGAACTGGAGCGGTCCATCCGCCGAAAGATCGTGCGGCATCTGACGATCAATCCCGGCCCCGATGCGCCGACCTGCCTCGCACTGATGAGCGTCGCCAAGGATGCGGAACGGATCGGCGACTACTGCAAGAATGTTTTCGAAGTGGGGCGTTTCTACCGGGAGGGATACCACGTCGCGAGATACCACGACCGCATAGAGCAAGTGCGCGCGCAGGTGACGGACATGTTTCCGCTGGTGAGCGAAGCATTTCGTGATTCCGACGTTGACAAAGCCAAGCAGGCCATCAAGCTGGCGAACGCCTGTCGCGCCACGTGCGATGAGGTGATCGAAGAGCTGTTGGCGGACCAGGAGCCGGTGGAGACGCACGAAGCGGTTGCCTACTCATTGCTGGCCCGTCACTACAAGCGCGTGGCGGCCCACTTGAGCAACATCGCCACCGCAGTACTCGGCAAACTGGAAGACCTCGACTTTCTCTCCAAGAAACTGCGCAATCAGTAGGACGGCAGAGGTCGAGCGACAGACCGCGTCGCGCGCTCTATCCTGAGCGAATCATGAGCACGGCTTCGCTTCATCCGATCACCGCGGCCCGCGAGATGGCCGGCGACATCAAGCTGGCGCACAGCGTCTTCGCGCTTCCCTTTGCGCTCCTGGCCTCGTTCATGGCCGTGCCGGGAAGCGACGCCGGTTGGCGCGGCATCGACTGGTCGCGATTCGGCGGGCAGCTCGCGCTGATCGTTCTGGCTATGGTGCTTGCCCGAACGGTTGCCATGCTGGCCAATCGCTACCTCGACCGGAACATCGACGCGCGCAATCCGCGCACCGCGGGAAGGGCAATACCCGCCGGCCGACTCTCGCCGGGACAGGTCCTGATGGCGATCCTGCTTCTCGGTGGCGCGTTTGTGCTGACGTGCGGGGGCTTCGGGGTGTTCTTCGGGAACTGGTGGCCGCTGCTTCTCTCTCTGCCGGTGCTCTTCTGGATCAGCGCCTACGGCTGGTTCAAGCGCTTCACGAAGTGGTGTCATCTGTATCTCGGATCATCACTGGCGATCAGCCCGCTGGCCGCCGCGATCGCCATCCAGCCGGCCTCGTTGGGCGCGCAACCCGCACTCTGGTTGCTCGCGCTGATGGTGCTGAGCTGGGTCGCTGCCTTCGACATCATCTACGCGCTGCAGGACATCGAGATCGACCGGAAGGAGGGGCTGCACTCGATTCCGAGTCGGCTCGGCATGGAGCGCGGACTCTGGATCAGTCGCGCGCTGCATACCATCTCCGCCGCTGCGCTGGCCGCGGCGTGGTTCATGGATGAACGATTCAGCGTGCTGTTCGGGATCGGCGTCGTCTGCGTGGTGGCGCTGCTGATCTATGAACACGCGACCGTCTCTCGATGGGGCACGAAGAAGATCGCGCTGGCGTTTTTTACGCTCAACGGCGTGATCAGTTGCTCGCTCGGGGTGCTGGGTTGCCTGGACATCGTGTTGAACTGACCCAGCTCGATCTGGGATGGATTGATCAGCCGATCCGCTTCGGGTGCAATCCGGGCCGGTTGCATCTACGATCTGGGTCCAGTCATGATCCCGGTTTACACGCTGACAATTTTCCTGAGCGCGACGCTGCTGTTCTTCGTGCAGCCGATGTTCGCCAAGATGGTTCTTCCGCTCCTGGGCGGGACCCCCTCGGTGTGGAACACGTGCATGGTGTTCTTTCAGGCCGCGCTGCTCGGCGGCTACCTGTACGCGCACCTTTCAACGCGCTGGCTGGGGGTTCGACGGCAGGCGGCGGTGCACCTGCTCGTCATGCTCGCACCTCTGCTGTTTCTTCCGATCGCCATCGGTGCCGGGTGGGATCCGCCGCGTGAAGAGATTCCGATCGGCTGGCTACTGCTCTTGTTGACGGCGGTGGTCGGCGCGCCGTTTTTCGTGGTGGCGGCCACGGCCCCGCTGTTACAACGCTGGTTCAGCGCGACGGACCACCCGCGGGCGCGCGATCCCTACTTTCTCTATGCCGCGAGCAATGCCGGCAGCATGCTGGCGTTGCTCGGCTACCCGGTGATGATCGAGCCGCTGCTGCCCCTGCCGGAGCAGAGTGAACTCTGGCGTTTCGGTTACTGGCTCCTGATTGCCGGCCTGGCCTGCTGCACCGTTCTGCTCTGGCGTCGGTACACCGACCGCACCGATCACCATTCGGTTGAGATCAGCGAATCTCCGGAAACGAAAGCGCGATCGGCCGGCGCAGCAGCGGGTGCTTCGGCGGCGACTGAGGCGCTGCTCAGCCGGGAGCGGCCGGTGACGGCATTCCGATTCTGGCGCTGGGTGCTGCTCGCGGCGATCCCGTCGAGTCTGCTGCTGGGGGTGACGACATTCATCACCACCGATCTCGTGGTCGTGCCGCTGTTGTGGGTCATTCCGCTGGCGATCTACCTCATGACGTTCATGTTCGTCTTTGCCCAGCGGCAGTTGATGCCGCATGCGCTGATGGCGCGCGCCCTGCCGATTGCGGCGATCACGCTGATGATCCTGCTGTTGAGCAACGCAACGCAGCCGATGCCCCTGATTGTGTCGGTTCATCTCATCGCGTTTTTCATTCTGGCGATGGTGAGTCACGGCGAACTGGCTCGGGATCGGCCGCACGCTTCCTCGCTCACGACGTTCTACCTGGCCATGGGTCTGGGCGGACTGCTCGGCGGCGCGTTCAACGGTATTCTGGCGCCGATCATCTTTCCCGGGGTGGTGGAGTACCCGTTGGCGATCGTCCTCGCCTGCCTGCTCAGCCCGGGCTATCTGTCGCTGCGCCGATCTGAGGATGAGTCGCCGACCGGACCGCGCTGGAAGGTCCACGATGCGCTCTGGGCGCTGGGATTGGGCGCGGTGACGCTGGCGATCGTCTGGCTGGGCACATTCGATGCGCTCGAGACCGCCGGCCCGGTGCGGATTGCCATTCTGGCCGGCGTCCCCGCATTGGCGTGTTACCTGTTGAGCCAGCGTCCGGTCCGCTTCGGTCTCTGTGTCGGCGCGGTCATGCTGGCAACCACCTTTGAGACGACGCACATGGGTGAGCTGCTCGAACGAGATCGAACGTTCTTCGGTGTGCACCGGGTGAGTCTTCAGCAGTACACGATTGCGGACGGGCAACGACTCGCCACGCACAATCTTCATCACGGCACGACCCTGCACGGGCAACAATGGGTTGATCCCGAGTCACGTGTGCCGATTCGACCGCGCGAACCGCTGACGTATTACCATCCGGACGGACCGATCGGCCACGTCTTTCGAAGCCGGACCGAAGAGCGCACGTACCGAAACATCGGTCTGGTCGGGCTCGGCGTCGGTGCGCTGGCCGCGTATGCCGAGCCGGGCCAGCGCATGCACTTTTTCGAGATTGATCCGACGGTGCGCCGCATCGCGGAGGACACGCGGTACTTCACGTATCTGAGTGAAGCCAGAGAGCGCGGCGCGGTGATCGAAACCACGCTCGGCGATGCGCGCCTCACGCTGGCGGAAGTCGATGACGGCACGTTCGACCTGCTCGTCATCGATGCGTTCAGCAGCGACTCGATTCCCGTTCACCTCGTCACGCTTGAAGCGATCGAGGCGTATCTGCGCACCATTGCAGATGACGGCTTGATCGCACTGCACATTTCGAATCGATACCTTGATCTTGAGCCGGTTCTGGCGGCGATCGCGGAACAACTGGACCTCGTCGCGTACGTGAACCGCGACACCTCGATCACGCCGGAAGAAACCGACCGTACCGGCCGCCAGGTTTCAAGGTGGGTCGTGCTGGCGCGGGATGATGAGGATGTCCGCGAACTCCGTCGCGGCGTGCGCGGATCGAACTGGCAGCCGTTACGCCTCGTCGATGATCGTGTGCTCTGGACGGACAACTATTCCAACTTCCTGCGGATCCTGATGTGGTGAGGGAGTGACAACAGCGCGGATTTGATTCACCGGACGCTTCGATCTGATCACGTCGACTCCAGCGCGGCTGGTCCGCGCTGTCGGACGCGAGTAACCTAGTGCCATGTTTGACGAGCGCGATCCCGAGCAGGTGTGCACGCGGTTTCACGAGGCGGCCGAGGTGTTGCGCGCCAATCCACACCGCCGGGGGTCGCACGTCCTGCTGCCCGGCCGCGGCAGGATTCTGATCACCGGCGATCTGCACGACAACCCGGAACACTTTCGCAAAATCGTGCATGCTGCAACTCTCGATCGGGACTCGGATCATCATGTCGTGCTGCACGAGTTGATTCACGGGGAGCACCTGGTCAACGGCATGGATTTCAGTTACCGGATGCTGATCAAAGTGGCCGATCTGGTGGTGAAGCACCCGGCGCAGGTCCACCCGCTTCTGGCGAATCACGAATTGTCGCAAATGACCGGCAAAGGCGTCAGCAAGGGCGCGGGCAACAGCGTCGAACTCTTCAACGATGCACTGGAGTGGACATTCGGCGATGCGTGCGGCGAAGTGGTCGAGGCGATCAATGCGTTCTTCCACGCCATGCCGCTTGCGCTCCGGTCGGAATCCGGCCTGTTCTGTGCGCACTCGCTTCCCAACGAGCGCGCGATGAAGAGTTTCGATCCCGATATTCTGGAGCGAGAGCTGACGGAGGAAGATTACCATTCACCGGTCGGCAGCGCGTATCTCATGACCTGGGGGCGTTCGTACAACGAAGCGCAGGTGAATGAATTGGCGCAGCGATGGGGTGTCAGTTTGTTCTGCCTGGGACACCAGCACGTGGAAACCGGCATTGATCTGCGTCTGCCGAATGTTCTGGTTCTGAACTCCGACCATGATCGCGCGATGGTCCTGTCGCTTGCGTTGGATGATCTGCCGGAGCCGGAAGAGGCCATGATGAGCGCCACGCCGCTGGCGGCGATCAATCTGCCGGAGCCGAATGCATCGTGAGCGGTGAGCGACCGGCCATGCTGGCGATCGAGACGTCACAGCGGTCAGGCGGTGTGGCGCTGCGTGATCGCGCGGGAACGGTGTACGAGGAACTGATCGAGTCGGGACGAGGCCACGCGGATCAGCTTCTGCCCACGATCGACCGGGTCGTGAGCAACGCGGGTCTCACGCCGCGCGATCTGGAGTGGATCGCGGTCTCGATCGGCCCCGGTGGATTTACCGGACTGCGGGTCGCCACGGCGACCGTCAAGATGATCGCGGAGGTGACCGCAGCGCGCGTAATCGGTGTGCCGAGTGCGCTGGTCGCAGCGTACGGCACGGACCTGACGGGGCGGATCCTGGTGGCGATTGCTTCCAAGGGTGAGACGTTCTGGGCCACGGCGATGGAACGAGCATCGAAGAGCGATGCCTGGCAGATAACTCCGGCGGAGGTGCTTGGATGGCGGGAGAATCCCCAACTTCTCCCTGCATCCGATTTTGATCCCGCTCCGTATAACGGGGTGCTCGCAGATGCATACCTGCCCGCGGAAGCGCGACGTCGATGCGAAGCGGCGTCATGTTCGTTGATTGAACCGCGCTTCACGGCCGGCCAGTGTCTACGGGCCAGTGATTTTCTGCTGAGTCAATTCGATGAGTCACCGCTGAGTCTTTTGCCGATCTATCCACGCCCGCCTGAAGCGGTGACGCTTTGGCAACAGCATCAGAAGTCTCGCCGATCCTGATCGGTCCAATAAGCCCGCCGTTCTCGACGGATTAATGCTGCCGCTGCGCTTTGTGCGGCCTGGATATGACGTGGCAAGTTCTGCGGGTTGAAGTCGTCGGGTAAGCGGCCCGATGACTGCAGGAGTCATCGGTCATGCGTTTCTCAAAGCGCACCGGCCGCATTTCTCCAGGAGGCGCATGATGGGCAAGAACACCAATCCCGCTGCTTGGTCCGACAAACAGGTCTTCACCACCGGTGAGGCCGCGGAAATCTGCAACGTGTCGCAACAGACCATCATCCGCTGTTTTGACAGCGGACGACTGCAGGGATTCCGCGTGCCCGGGTCCCGATTTCGGCGCATTCCGCGTGCGGAACTCATCCGGTTCATGAAGGCCAACGAGATTCCGATCGAACAGCTCGACGGCGGACTCAAGCGCATCCTGGTGGTCGATGATGATCCGAACATCGTCGACATGCTCGTCGATGTGCTCGGACGGGATGAGCGATTCGAAATTGAAACGGCGTCGAACGGCTACGACGCCGGTCTGCTCACCGAGCAGTTCAAGCCGCACCTGATCCTGCTTGATTACATGCTGCCCGATCTCAACGGCAACCTGGTCTGTCAGCGGATCAAGTCCAACCCGGTGCACGAGGCGACCAAGATCATCATCATCTCGGGCGTGGTCCGCAGTGAGGAAATCAACGCGTTGAGCAAAGCCGGCGCAGATGAATTCATCAAGAAACCGTTCGAGATGGACGAACTGATGGCGCGAATCAACGAGTTGATTGAGGCCTGAGTTTTCGCAGTGCCGGCTACGGACAGTGTCCAATCTCCGGGGCGGGAGCATCCATGACCTCCACTTCCAGCCAAGGTCGTCGCGTTGAGTTGATACTGGAACAACTGGATCAGTTGCCCACGCTCAGCTCAATCGCGGTCCAGGTGTTGGAGCGCACGTTGGCCGACGACTCCCGTGCCGATGAGGTCATCCAACTCATTTCGTCCGATCCTTCTCTGGCCAGCAAGGTGATCCGGCTCAGCCAGTGCACGGACCGCATTCGCTCCAGCACGATCACCACCATCGAACGCGCGGTCAAGCACGTCGGCTTCGAAGCGGTCCGCAGTGCCGTGCTTTCCGTCGAGGTCTTCGACCTCTTTGAAAATCGCTTTACGATCGTGAACCCCGATGTTGAACGGACCAACGGTTCGGTCTTCGATCGTGAAGCGTTCTGGCAGCACAGTCTGGCCGTCGCGGTGCTGGCGGAGTCCCTCGCCCATATTCCGGAACTGAAGCGCGAGATTCACCCCAGTGAAGCGTTTCTCGCAGGGCTGTTGCATGACCTGGGAACGCTGACGCTGTACGCCCTGCTGCCTCGCAGCATGGATCAGGTCTGCCGGCTGGCCGAGGCGAACGGCATTTCACTCAACGATGCGTCACGCCGAATCATCGGCATCACCACGCAAACCGTCGGCAAACGTCTGGCGGAGCGGTGGAACCTGCCACGGATTCTGACCGATGTGATCTGGCTGCACGGCCAGCCGATGACTTCACTGCCGAATCTTTCCCATCGGAAGATGATCGGGCTGATCACGCTGGCCGACTCGGTTGCGCGCACGCGGTTCATCGTGCCGGCCGGTCACGGTCCGAATATCAACCTCACGCCGTGGTCGCCCGACGAACTCGGCGTCTCCGAGGATGTCCTTGATCGCGCTATCGCCTCCCTCCCGGACAAGGTCGGCGAGCGGGCCAGGCACCTCGGTCTGGAGCGGCGGCATGACTCCGATATGCTCCTCCACGCGATCAATCGCGCGAACCAGTCGCTCGGACGGATCAATCACGCACTCCGGCAGCGGGCGCATTCCTCGGCTCGCAAGTCGGAGATTCTTGAAGCGATCACGCAGTTCCATCAGGGAACCGGTATCGCGCCGACCGTGTGCGGCACGCTCGAACGGATCGCCCGCTCGGCTCATCACTGTTTTTCCGGCCTGTGTTTCGGCTTGCTTCATCAATCCGGCTGCAACGAAGCGTGGCAGTTCTGGAGTTGCGATGATGCCGGTGCCATCAACGACATACATTCGCTGGGGGACAATCTGACGCTCTCGTTGCCCGATCAGATCAACGAGGATGAAGAGCTGGCGATACACCTGCTGCCGGTTCTTTCCGCTCTCGAACGGCAACTGAAAGAGAAGCAGCGCCACTGCCCGCCGCGACTGATGCCGGTGCGGACAGCCGCGGGCATTCGGACGATCGTCGTTCTCGGCAGCGAAGCGCTGCCCACATCGGAGCGCCCCCTGGCCGAAGCGCTATCCCGGAGCTGGTCGGCGGCGCTCAATGCCGCGGAGCAGCAGGAGGAAACCGCTTCGCTGGGTGAAGAGCTCGCGGATGCCAATCGGCAGTTGATTGATGCACAGAATTCGTTGACCCGCGCAAAAGCGATGGCGGCGATCGGCGAAATCATCGCCGGAGCGGCCCACGAGATGAACAATCCGCTCGCCATTATCTCTGGTCGATCTCAGCAATTGTTGCGCACCGTCGAGGATGAACAGCAGCAGGAAGTCGCGCGGCAGGTCGTTGAGCAGTCACATCGACTGGGGGAGATGATTTCCACACTGCAATCTTTTGTCGAACCGATGGAAGCGAAGCGCCGGTCGACCAACATGCGTGAACTAGCGATGCGCATTACCGGTCAGTTCAAGCCGACCCAGCGCCGCAACTTCAATATCAGCACGGTCTTCGGTGACTCGCTCGATGCGGTGCATCTGGATCCGTCCCTCGTGGCGATGGCTTTGACGGAAGTGGTCCGAAATGCGGTGGAAGCGAAAGGTTCTCAACATATTGAACTCCGGATTCAAACTGACCCGGAACATGACCGATTGAGAATTCAGGTCAGGGATGATGGCCCGGGTCTGAGTAACCGGGCGCTGGTCCACGCCTTCGATCCCTTCTTCAGCGAGAAGGCGGCCGGCCGGCAACCGGGTCTGGGTCTGTCGCGGGCGCGGCAGGCCGTCGAGGCCCACGAAGGGCGCATCACCCTGGAGAACGCGCCGGGAGGCGGTGCGGTGGTGACGCTCTGGATCAACCACTGCCAGCTGAACGGACAGACTTCGCGCGATGCAGCGTAGCGTCGCCAACAACCCGGCACCTCTCAACCCGATGGCGGGGAGACATTTCGATGAATCCGTTCGAACAGGAGATCACCCGAGCCCTCACCGACGGCGCGCCAAAACGCGGACCGGCGCACGTTCTGATGATCGGTGAGGGGCCGGCCGATCTGGTCGATCTGATCGAACCGCTTCACCGCAGTCGGCATCGCCTCACCTGTTGCGCGACCATCCACGAAGCGGAGAAGGCGCTCGCTGCCAAGGAAAACGACTTTGATCTCGTGCTTCTGGACACCGACCGGCTGTCCGCCCAGCCGCTCGCGCACCTGTGCGCAGCACACCCCGAGCTGGGGGTCATTCCGTTCTGCGATCGACCCAAGGCGGATTTCATTCTTCGAATGGTGCGACACGGCGCGATCGATGTCATTGATCTGCCGACCACGCCCGAGACGTTTGCCAGCCGCGTCGAGGCCGCCGTGGCGCGCACGCGGAAAGCGCGACACGATCGGCATCGGCTCGCTCGGCTGAAGCTCATCTGCCGGCAGCTCAACCAGGCGCGGCATGATATCTCCGAGCAGCTCGACCACCTTTGCCAGGACCTCGTCAACGCCTATCAGGAAATGAGCGAACAAATGAACGAAATCTCCATGGCAAGCGAGTATCGCACGTTGCTTCGACAGGAACTCGACATCGAGGATCTGCTTCGAACTTCACTCGAGTACCTGTTGAGCAAGACGGGGCCGACCAACGCTGCCGTGTTCCTGCCCGAGGACGAAACGGCGTTCTCGCTCGGGGCGTACGTCAATTATGACTGTCCCCGCGAGACCATCAGCGCGGTGTTGGAGCGACTGGGCGAAGCCATCTGCCCGCAGCTCGCGGAGGAAGTCGATCCCATCGCGTTTGAAGATGCGGAGGAGTTCGCGGAGTGGATCGGCGTTGATAGCGGCATGCTCAGCCAGTCACAGGTGATCGCGTATCCCTGCCGCCATGAAGGGGAGTGCATGGCGATCGTGGTTCTGTTTCGATCCGCGGACAAACCGTTCGACGACTCGTTGCCGGAAACCATCGATATTCTGCGTCCGATCTTCGCCGAACAACTGGCGACGGTGCTGAAGATTCACCATCGCGCGGTCGCGGACTGGCCCGAAGAGGCCTCCGACGACGAGTTGGATTTCAACGACGATTTCGGCCTTGGCTTTGGTGGGATGGCAGCGTGACAAGCCGAAGCCGGGCTTGACGACTCTCCCCGCTCCGCCGGTCACCCTTCCACTGCTGCCGTGGCGCGATTGCGCGAGCCGTTGCCCTGGTAACGCCGATTGTTACCGTTGTTCCGCGATGGGGGCGAGCCGGGAATGATGCGGACATGTTGTTCACCCAGCAGATCGCGCAACTGTCTCAGCAAATGGTCATCCACGATCGCGCGCAGGCGGCTCGGCTTCAGCGTGACCCGTTTCTCGCCCGTCAGGATGCGTACCAGGATCTCCGCCGGCCGGGCACCGTCCACCACGCGTGACTGACCGGCCTGTTGCAGAATGCCCGAGGCAAACGACATCATGGACTCCAGAGAACCGTTCGGTGCCGAGGCATCGAACTCCAACTCGATGCTGCGCGTCAGATAACGCGGGGCATCCTCCGGCCGAAGGACCTGATCGACAATGATCTGCGGCTCGGTGCCGCGCGAACGGTCAATCCGCGCGACGAGAAACAGAATGGCGTCCGTCTGCAGGTGCGTGGCCGCTTTCTGGAAGGTGGATGAAAAGACCACGCCCTCGATCGTGCCGGTTTTGTCCGTCAGCCCGATCATGGCCATCTTCTCGCCCGCGCTGCGACCGTTGCGGACCTGGGTGATGCGCACGCGTGACATCATGCCGCCGAGCACCACGATCTGGTCGTGGTTGAGGTTGGTAACTTCCTTCACCTCCGCGGTGCGGAACGTGCGCAGCGTTGATTCGTATCGATCGATCGGGTGACCGGAGATGTGGAAGCCCAGGACTTCCTTCTCGTAGCCGAGCGTGGTTATCTCGTCCCACGGCGTGACACTCGGCAACGGGCGTTCGGGCTGCGCCTCCTCTTGCACCGTTTCCTCGACCAATCCCCCCCCGAAGAAGTTCATCTGGCCGCTGCGGCGATCTTCCGCAGCCGTCTGCCCCGCCGCGATGGCGTCGTCGATCGCCGCCAACGCCGCGGCCCGCTGTGGCGTGCCGTGCATCGAATCGAACGCTCCGGCCTTGACCAGCGATTCAATCGTCGCCTTGTTGGCCAGGCGCGTCGGTACCCGCTCGCAGAACTCGTAGATGCCCTTGAACGGGCCGTTCTTCTCGCGCTCTTCGATGATGGCCTTCACGGCGTTCTTGCCCGCGCCCTTGATCGCGCCGAGCCCGAATCGCACGTGGCCGTGCAGGGTGTCGCGCGGCTCATCCTCCATGTGAACTACGGTAAAGCTCGCATCAGAGAGATTGATGTCCGGCGGTTTGACTTCCACGCCCAGATGCGGCCGGGCATCCGTGTGATCCGGGAACCGCGTCTGCTTGCAGTCTTCGAGATAAATCGACCAGTCCTCGATCTTGCGCGCCTGGCTTTCGTAGCTCAGCAGGGCGGCCATGTACTGGTTTGGGAAGTACGTCTTCAGATACGCCGTCTGGTACGCAATAATCGCGTAGCCGGTGGAGTGCGACTTATTGAAGCCGTAGCCGGCGAACTTCAGGATCAGATCGAACAGTTCGTTGGCCTGTGCTTCAGCGAGCCCCTTCTCTTTCGCGCCCTCGATGAACTTCGGGCGCAAGTCGTCGATGACCTTGTGCTTCTTCTTGCTGATCGCCTTGATGAGCGTGTACGCCTCGCGGAGCGGAATGTCGCCGAGTGAGTGCACGATCTGCATGACCTGTTCCTGATAGACCATGATGCCGTAGGTCTCATCGGTGAACTGATCGACGATCGGGTGGACTTTCGGGACTTCCTGCCGGCCGTGCTTGCGCATGCAGTAGTCGGGGATGAGATCCATCGGACCGGGACGGAAGAGCGCGTTGGCGGCGATGAGATCTTCCAGACGGTCGGGTTTCATTTCCTGCAGCAGCTTCCGCATGCCGCCGGATTCAAACTGGAAAATCCCCGCCGTGTCGGCCCGCTGGAACAGACCGAGCACCTTCGAATCGGTGTAGTGCAACCGTTCAAGATCGAGCGGATGCGGCCCGCGTTCCGCTTCTGCGCGCTTGAAATCCTCACTCCGTCCGACCGCGTTCCAGATCGCTTCGTCCGGCAGTGACTGCTTGATGAGTTCCTTGGCGCGCTCGATCGTGCTGAGTGTGCGCAGGCCCAGGAAGTCCATCTTGAGCAGGCCGACCTTCTCACACGTCGGACCGTCCCACTGTGTGACGATATCGTCCGAGCCGCTGGCTTTGCAGAGGGGAACGATGTTATCGAGCGGCTGGGTGGCGATGACCGCGCCGGCGGCGTGGATGCCGGCGTGCCGCGCGTGGTTCTCCAGCGCCCGCGCGGTGTCGATCACCTTTCGCGCAACCGGATTCCCCTCGTACTCCTGCTTGAAGTCCGGATCTTTTTCAAGGGCCGCATCAAGGGTGATGTTGAGTTCGTTCGGCACGAGGTTCGCCAGGCGCTGGCCGTCACTGGGCGTGAGACCCATCACACGTGCGACGTCTTTGATCGCGGCCTTAGCCTTGAGCCGGCCGAACGTGATGATCTGCGCCACGTGGCCGTACTTCTGCCGGACGTGTTCGATCACCTCCGCGCGGCCGTCCTGGCAGATGTCGATATCGATATCGGGGTATTCGCTGCGATCGGGATCGGTGAACCGTTCGAACAGCAGTCCGTAGTGCACCGGACACGCATTGGACAGGCCGAGCACGTACCCGACCATGGTGCCGACACCGGAGCCGCGCGCAGAAGCGGGGATGCCGTGTTGCCGCGCCCAGTTGACGAAATCCCAGCAGATGAGGAAGTACGCGCTGATGAGTTTGTCGGCAAGGATTTTGAGCTCACGCTCGAGTCGCGCGCGGATTTCGTCGGTGATGCCGTTTTCGCCGTACCGCCAGATCAAACCCGCTTCGCAAAGTTCGCGCAAAGCCGCATCGCAGTCATCTTTGAGTTGCGCCTGATCAAGATCGGGATTTTTCTCCGCATCGAACGGTAGGAGTTCGTACTGAGCGCAGAACGCCTTGAACCACTCGGTGGAGCCGCGCAGGTGAGCTTCAGCACCATCATCACCGGTTGCCTTTGCGCTTTCCTGCTTGACGACCTGCACGACCGGGGCGTGGTTGGCGGTGAAGTTCAGTTCGACGTTGCAGCGAACTGCGATCTTCGCGGAGTTTTCCACCGCTTCAGGCAGGTCATCAAACCGCTCCGTCATCTCTTCGGGGCTGGTGACGTAGAGCTTTTTCGGATAGTGAAGCCGGTTCTCTTCCTCCTTCAGCTTGGCCATCGAGATGCAGCAGAGTGAATCGTGCGTGTCCCAGTCTTCCGCGCGAAGGAAGTGCGCATCGTTATCACAGACGAGCGGCAGATCGAGTTCCCGGGCGAGCTTCACCAGCAGAGGATTGATGCGATCCTGCTCCGGTGTGTCGTGACGCTGCAACTCGATGTAGAACCGCGGCTCGCCCTGCTCGTTGGGCGTGAACGTTCGGGCGTGCCACGTGGCTTCCGCGATCGCTTCACTCCAGTGCTTGTCGTTGTTCGTCTGCACGTACTGCGTGAGGTAGTGTGCGATCGAGCTGCCGAGGTGACCGTTGATCGCGATCAGACCGTCCCCCCACTGCGTCAGGGTGGACTTGTCCATTCGCGGCTTGTAGTAGAAACCTTCGCGGAACGAGTCGGAGGTGAGCTTGAGCAGGTGCTGCCAGCCGATGTTGTTCTCCGCCAGGAGAACCAGGTGGAAGCCGCCGTCGGCGACGCCGGTGGAACGCTTGACACGTCGATCTTCCGGAGCGACATAGGCCTCGATGCCAAGGATCGGCTTGATGCCGGCTTCGCGCGCTTTGGTGTAGAACTCGATCGCGCCGTACATGTTGCCGTGGTCGGTCATTGCCACGGCATCCATGCCGAGCTCTTTCACGCGGTTCACGAGCGCGGAGATCTTGTTCCCGCCATCGAGAAGGGAATACTCGGTATGCAGGTGCAGGTGTGCGAAAGCGGGCGTGGCAGCCATGCGCGGTATGCCCCATATCTTGTGGTTCAGTCGGCAATGACCGGGGAGCACTCCACCAGATCATGATTCAGACACATTCTACCTGCTCGCGCGAGAGAACGAGGCGAGTTGACAGGTCATCCACAACCGAAATCGCCAAGCCCGCCGCGCAATCACACCGCACGGACCCCGGCCGCACGCTGCTCACCCATCCAGTCGATCGTGAGCGGCCCGGCCGTGGTGCCGCCGACGGGCGAGCGGTCAGCGCCGGCCTCATCCGGGACAACGAGCTCGATGGCGTTCTCCTCTTCCGTCTCCTCCGGGTCCACCGTGAAATCAAGCATGGCAATGATGCCCGTGGCGATCGAGAAGTAAATCAGCAGACCGGTGACGTCCGCCACGGTCGTGATCAGCGGACTACTGGCGGTGGCCGGGTCGAGTCGCATTCGGCTGAGGACGAACGGCGTGAGCGTGCCGATGAGGTTGGCGATGACGACGATCGACACCATCGACAGGCCGACGATCAGGCCGATTTCCCACCCGCCGCGCCAGAGGCCGAGCAACGCGCTCGCGATTCCCATGAGGCCGCCGAGCAGCAGGCCGACGAAGACTTCCTTGCCCAGCGTGCCTAACCACTGTTTGAGATGGACATCCCCGGTCGCAATCGCGCGAACCATGATGGTGGCTGACTGCGAGCCCGCGTTGCCGCCGCTGTCGATGAGAAGCGGGATGAAGAAGGCGAGCACCAGCACCGCTTCGAGCGTTTCCTCGAACTGGCCGATGACTTCCGAAGAAAGAATCGCCACGGCGACGAGCAGCAACAGCCAGCCGGCCCTCTTTTTGACGAGCGTGAGAATCGACGTTTCGCCGTAGCTCATGTCAAGCGGCGCGACCGCACCGCCCTTGTGAATATCTTCCGTGGTTTCCTCTTCCGCCACGTCCGCCACGTCGTCGAACGTGACGATACCCACAAGCACGTGGTCGCGATCGACGACCGGCAACACCGAGACGTCGTACCGCTCCATCATGCGTACCGCCTCCTCACGGTCATCACGCGCGTTCAGCCAGATCGCGCTGTCGTCCATGATCGACTCGACCGTCGCGCTGGGGTTGGCGAGCAGCAGTTCCCGGATGAGAATGTCGTCGATCAGGCGGCCGCGATCATCGACCACGAAAAGTACGTGTACCGTTTCCGCCTCTTCGCCGCGCGTCCGGATGTGCTCGAACGCCTGTTCGACGGTCCACTCCGGCCGCAGCGAGATGAACTCGGGCGTCATCAGGCGGCCGACACTGTCCGGCGGATAGTTCAGGATCACCTGCGTGCTGCGGCGTTCCTCCGGCCGCATCATGCTCAACAACTGCGTCACAAGCTGGCCGGGCATCTCATCGAAAAGTTCCGCCCGGTCGTCCGGCTCCATCTCGTTGAACATCTGCGCGAGCTGTTCGTTGGTCAGCTCCTCCGTGAGCTGTTCCTGCAGATCGGAGGAGAGTTCCGTAAACACTTCCGCCGCGATATCGCGAGGCAGGATGCGGAAGGCCATCGCCCGCTGCTGCGACTCCAGTTCAACCAGTAGTTCTGCAATCTCCGCGGGGTGCATGTCGACCAGAGAATCCCGCGCTTCCACGGTGCGTCGCTTGTCGAGCAACTCCGCAATCTCCGCGGCCAGGAGCATACTGACTTGAGGTTTTTCGCCATTCGACGCCATGGTGCCTCCCATCGATTGCGCAGGGGTGAAGTTGGTTCATGAACAGCATCTCGGCGCGACACAACTTGTGTGCCGCGCCACGTGGAACAGATGCAAGATTCACATGTCGTAGACGCGGCGCAGCGAGCCGGCCTCGTGGCAGGCGCGCAGCGCATCGGCCACGCCCGGATCAAGTTGCCGGCCGCGCTCCGCCAGCACCGCCTGAATCGCCCGATCATACGACCAGGCATCCTTGTACGACCGGTCGGCCAGCAGCGCATCGAGCATATCCGCCGCGGCGGTGATGCGCGCTTCCAGCGGGATCGCTTCGCCCTCAAGTCCATCGGGGTAGCCCGTGCCGTCCCATGACTCATGGTGTGATCGCGCGATGCGCGCTGCCCGGCTTGTGCCCGGTCGCTGCTGAAGCATGACCTCGCCGTGCGTGGTGTGTGACTGAATCAGCTGCCGCTCCTCTTCGGTGAGTTCATCGCGTTTGTTCAACACGTCGGCGGGCACGTGCAGCTTGCCTACATCGTGCAGCATCGCATCGTAGCCGAGATCTTCCGCGTCATTTTCCACGAAGCCCATTTGTAACGCGATCAACTCGACGATCGCGCGGATGTGGTGCAGATGATCGCCGACATCCGCATCGTGTTGCTCACTCGCGCGGGCGAATGCGAAGATCAGATCGTGGTGCGCGGTGCGCTGCGGATCAGTGCGCGGTTCCTTCCGGCGATCCTTCTCCGGCGGATTGTGTGATTCACCGCGATTCATCCGCGAATCGCTTCCGCTTCAAAGGAAGGCGACAGTTTGTCCCGCAGGCACTCCAGCAGGCGTTGTGTCTCACGGATTCCGTCCACTTCGCTGAGCTCTTCACCTTCGAACTCAATTCCTATGTAGCCGCGGTAGCCGGTGCCGAGCACGATTCGAAGCATTCGTTCGTAGTCGATGATGCGCTCGTTGCCGGATTCGTCGAAGACGTTGGACTTCGCGCTGACCGCGCGGGCAAAGGGCATCAGTTCTTCCACGCCACGGTACTTGTCGTACCACGCTTCGGGATCATCGCGGCGATTCCAGTCGAGACAGAAGTTGCCGAAATCGGGCAGCGTGCCGCAACATGGATGATCAACGGCGCGCATGACACCGGCCAGCCACGCGCCATCGGAGGAAAAGCCGCCGTGATTCTCCACGAGCACGCTGAGCCCGAACGGCTCGGCGTATTCGCACAGGCGGCGCAATCCATCCGCCGCGAGTTTCGCCTGTTCCTCGCGCGTGCCTTCGGATCGCGCGTTCACCCGGATTGCGTGTCCGCCGAGATAACTGACCGCTTCGAGCCACTTTCGATGGTTGTTGACGGCTTGCGAACGCTGCGATTCATCGGGATCACCGAGGTCGCCCTGCCGATCAATCATGTAAAGCAGCGGCTTCACGCCAAGATCATCGCAGCGCTGTTTCAACTCCGGCAGGTAGCTGAGATCATCGTCGGCATAGTGATCCTTGAAGCAGCGATTGACGAACTCGACGGCGTCAATGCCGAAGGTGTCCTTCGCAAACCGCGGGAAGTCGAGCGGGTGCAGTTCGCCGGCAAAGATCATCCGGTGCAACGACCACTGCGCGAGTGAGATCGAGAAGAGTGGCGACATACCCAGAGTATACGAAAGTGCGGTACATTGACGGTGAAGCAGTCCCAGGCACGACCGAGCCATGCTCCATGAGGCCGGGCGTTTTCCACGCGCATTCCATCGGCGCCGGTCTGCCTCGAACTTCCACCTCTACGCAGCACTCACCCCGACATCCGTCGGCAGGGTCTCCACGATGTTCTGAATGATCTCATCGGTCGTCTTGCCTTCCGCCTCACCTTCAAAGTTCAGCAGACAACGGTGCCGCAGCGCGGGAAGCGCGGATGCGCGAATGTCTTCCACGGAGACGTTCGCGCGGCCGTCGAGCAGGGCCTTCACCTTGCCGGCCAGCACGAGCGTCTGTGCCGCGCGGGGGCTTGCGCCGAAGCGCAGGAACTTGTTGACCTGCGGCGTGGCCAGTTCGCCTCCGGGGTGTGTCGCCATGACCATGCGAACGGCATAGTCCTGCACATGCGGGGCAATGATCACCCGCCGCACCAGCGATTGGTGTTCAAGAATCGACGGTGCGTCGAGGACCTGCTCAATCTTCGGCTGTTCGCCGGCGGTCGTGCGATTGAGAATCTCCGAGAGATCTTCACGGCTGGAGTAACCAACCTCGAGCTTGTAGAAGAAACGGTCAAGCTGCGCTTCGGGCAGCGGATACGTACCTTCCTGCTCGATCGGGTTCTGGGTCGCCATGACGAAGAAAGGCTTTTCGAGAATGTGCGTCTCTCCGCCGACGGTGATCGACTTTTCCTGCATCGCTTCGAGCAGCGCGGATTGCGTCTTGGGTGTGGCGCGGTTGATTTCGTCCGCGAGGACGATCTGGGCGAAGAGCGGCCCTTTCCGGAACTGGAAGTCCCGGCCGTGTTCGGTCTCGACCACGATCGTGGTGCCGGTGATGTCGGCCGGCATGAGGTCGGGCGTGAACTGAATGCGGGAGAAGTGCAGATGCAGCGCCTCGGAGAGGGAGCGGATCAGCAGCGTCTTGCCGAGCCCCGGCACGCCTTCGAGCAGGGCGTGGCCGCCGGCAAAGAGGCATACGAGCACGCCGTCGACGATCTCCTCGTGACCGACCACGGCCTTCTTGATCTGGTCCTTCGTTTTGAGGTAGTCCTCGCGAAACTTCTCGGCGGCGGTTTCAATCTGGGCAGTATCGGGTGCGGCCATCCGGACCTCCGGTTCTGAGATGCACTGATCGGTAAGCAAGACGAAAGCAGAGCGACCAATCCTAGCGTATCGAGCCCGTCAGGCCAGCACCAGCACCCCGCGCATCCCACCCCCTCGGCTCGTCGTGCGGTGTCCATCCGGATCACCCGGACCACACTGCCGGCTGCGATGCCCGATCCGACGCGGCCATTCAACCCCCCACGCAGTCTCCCGCGTAGAGTATGGAAGCATGAATCTGATCGACTGGATCACGTGGCTCGTCTGGGGGCTCTTCGGACTGACCTACCTCAGCATGGTCTTCCTGCTGTGGTGGGCCCTGTTCGGCGATCGTGCGCGCCATCGCCGCCGCTGCCCGAAGTGCTGGTATGACCTGTCTTATACCGAGGGCATGCGCTGCACGGAATGCGGTTTTGCCGCGACTCGGGAGGCGCAACTCCACCGGACCCGCCGGCGTCCGATCTGGGCGGTCTTTGCCGTCACCGTCTGCCTGGCGCTGAGCGTACTGATCAATGAGCGCACGCAACAGCAGGGCTGGTCGGGCCTGATCCCCACGCGCGCGCTGGTCATCGCGCTGCCCTGGAGCGGGCAGCCGCCCAACCCGGTGCTTGATGAACTCGGACGCCGTATGCAGCAGATGCGACTGACCTCCTCGCAGTGGGAGACGGTCATCGTTCGCGCGGTGGAAGGCGATCGGTGGGCGCAGCCGCTGGATGACAACTGGCAGCAAAAATACGCACCGATGCTCGACTTCTGGCGGTATCGCAATCGACCGTCCGGCGTCAACTGGGGCAGTGTGAACCCTCGCAATGACGAGGCGGCCGCCGACCACGACTTCGCCGACTGGCTCTTTGAACTGCCGCCGCTCGTCCTGATCAACCTTCCGCAACACCTGCCCGCAGAGTACGAGCCGTTCGTCAATCTGAGCATCAGGGACTGGTGGCCGATCGGGACGCGGACCCGCGTTCGCATCATGGATTCGCGCCGGCCGGATGAGCCGCTCATGACTGTGTTTCACGGCAGTCAGTTGCCGCAGCGAAACTCATTGATCCTGCCGCTCCCCGCCGATGCGCGCGAGATCGAGCCGTTCTTGCTGAACATTCACTTCGACCACTTTGACGCCGCGAAAGAAGTGTGGAACGAAACGCACGTGGTTCACTCGGAACTGGCGTTGGCTCAGATCGACACGCGGGCCGAGCCGCTCAGGCCGATTGAGAGTGAAGAGGCGGAACAGGTGATTCGTTCCGCGGTGCGTGGAGAGATCGTTCGATGGGGAGAGGGGATTCACCCCGTCCGATTCCGGTACATGCCCCAACGCACGTTCGTGGCTGAACTCGACGATGTGGCGATCGGGATTGAAGTCACATTGAAACGCGATGGCGAAAAGGCGCGCCAGATCACGATGTGGTGGATGGCCGGTTCCAACATCGCCAATCTCCAGCTCGATCGCAACCGGAACTTTGGGTACGAAGTGACTTACGAAAATCATGACCTGCTTTTCGGCCCGGGCGGTCAGGATGCGGAATGGACAATGGATGTGGTTGGGAAACCATCCATCGCTGCCCGCGCGCAAACGGTCGGTTCGTACTGGAGCGGCGCGTATACCGTGCCCGCGGAGTTTCGTGATTCCGGGCGAGTCGCGCCGACCCCCGAATCCTGGCGGCCAGAGCATGACCCCGATTATGTCTCTGGTGAGGTTCCCGCCCCGATCAAACCGTTCGATCCGGATGATCAGGATCAGGACATGGAACGCTGATCGCTGTTTTCCCCTTCGGTTACGCCCTCAGTTACCCCCGGGGCTCCCCCGCGCTGATCTCGCCCTGCACCCGTGCGTGCGAGAGGACGAGACGGATCGCACTGTACGGGACTTCACCGTTGAGCGCTTCGTAGATCGGCGCTAACCGATCAGCGTGCAGCTCGCGTGCTGCGTCCATGACCCGTGAATACGTCGCGTGATCAACCCACGGCTCCAGCGATTCGCGCGGCTCGGCTTCGAGCCAGTCTTCGAGATAGCGGCAAATGGTCGATTCAGCGCGGCCGGTCTCTTGGGCCACCGCTTCGATTGACGCACCCTGGCGGAACATCTCGAGCGCGCGCTGCCGCTGCGCGTTCGGCCGGGGCGACGGATTCGCCCGTTTCGGCGGGACAACAACCTCTACGTCGGAAGAAAGCCCGCATTCTTCGCAATAGCTTCGGATGGCTTCGATGAAGCGCGGCCCGAGTTCGGCCAGTTTCTTCTTTCCCACGCCGGGGATCTTCGCCATGCTATCCCGTGTGGTCGGCCGCATTCGCGCCATCTCGCGCAGCGTCGCGTCGTTGAAAACGACAAACGCCGGCACGTCCCGTTCCGCAGCGAGATCACGCCGCACCTCGCGCAGCGTTTCGAACAGTTCGCGATCCACGCCCGCCCATTCATCCGCGCTGCGACCGGTGCTCTTGACATCGACGTGGCCGGGGTCGGTCAACGCGACTTCGCGTTCGCCGCGCAGCACGGCCAGGGACGCCTCGCAGAGTTTCAGCACCGGCCGATCATCCTGCGTCTGCACGAGCAGGCCCTGATCGATCAGTTGGAAGATGAGGTTGCGCAGCGTCTTCTCGTGCATCTCGCGCAAAAGACCGTGCGTGGAGAGCTGATCATGACCGCGTTCGAGCACTTTCTGCGATTGACTGCCGCGCAACACTTCAATGACGTAGCTCACCCCGAACGACTGACCGACGCGGTAGACACAGGAGAGAATCTTCTGCGCGATCTCGGTCGCGCCATCCATCGTGTCGAGTTCATCGAGACAGACATCACACGCGCCGCAGTTGTCTTTGGGGTACGTCTGCCCGAAGTAACGTGAGAGCACGAGGTGCCGACACTCCGCCGAGGCGCAGAACCCCGCCATGTGGTTGAGCAGTTCCTCCTGGGTGGCGATGATCGGCCCGGGGTCGGGCGCGTTCTCCGCGCTGAACTTGATGAGGCGCTTCCACTTCATAACATCGCCGTAGGTGAAGAGCAACACGCATTCGGCCTCAAGGCCGTCGCGGCCGGCCCGCCCGGTTTCCTGCTGGTAATTCTCGATCGTCTTCGGCATCGCGGCGTGAATCACGCACCGCACGTCGCTGCGATCAATGCCCATGCCGAAGGCGACCGTTGCGGCAACGACATCCAGTGTTTCGTTGGCGAATGACTCCTGCACGAGCGAGCGTTCGGATTTCTCCAGACCGGCGTGGTACGCCGCGGCCTTCACGCCGTTCTCCTGCAGAAACCCCGCCATCGCTTCGGTGTCCTTGCGCGAGATGCAGTACACAATGGCCGCTTCATTCTCGTGCCGCTTCACGATCTCAAGCGTCTGCGAATGAACATCGGTTGCGGGTTGTATGCGGTAGACCAGATTCGGCCGGTCGAACGTGCCGACGAGAATCTTAGGATTCCGCAGGCCGAGCTGTTCAACGATGTCCTTCCGCACGCGTTCGGTGGCGGTTGCGGTGTACGCGTGGATGCTCGCCTCGGGAAAGCGCTCGCGCAGGACGGCGAGTTGGCGGTACTCCTGTCGAAAGTCATGCCCCCATTGACTGATGCAGTGCGCTTCATCGATCGAGAACGCGCGCACCTGCTGATGGCCGAGAAAGTCAAGAAACGCCGGTGTCATCAGCCGTTCCGGCGAGACGAAGAGCAGCCGCAGGCGATTGTCACGGATGGCATCGCGCAGCTCCTCGCGCTCCGCCGGCGTGATACTGCTGTGAATCGCGGCCGCCGGGTAACCGCTCTGGCGCAGACCATCCACCTGATCCTTCATCAGCGAGATGAGCGGCGAGATCACGACATCCATGCGATCGGCGATCAGGGGCGGAATCTGGTAACACAACGACTTCCCGCCGCCGGTCGGCATGACGACGAGCGAATCCCGATTGGCGAGCCCCGCTTCGATGGCTTCGCGCTGGTGCGGCCGGAGCGTCTCGTACCCCCAATACTGCCGGAGCGCTTCGAGAATGCGCGGATCGACGCCGGACGGCGCGGCCTCATCCGGCGCGCCTCGAACCGCCGTGCCGGTGGATTTGGGTTGCTCACTGCTCATTGTTCATCTCCCACGGAAACGTTACCACGCCTCGGGCCGCGTATCGCCGCACCGATCCTCGAAATGGTACCGTACAAACCACTGACTCGACTCGGAAGGCGGGCGCCAGCCATGATTTTTGTTTTTTCGTTGACGGATCGCGGCTGGATTGTCATCTTGTAAGCAGACGCTAAGCAATGGCGGGGCGCGGCGCTCCGTCGGGCACGATGACCATTCCCCGGACTCGGAGGGCAAGCGATGTGGCAGCAGATGATTTCCGCAGTGAAGTTCGACTCAAACAACGGGCGAAGCGGCTGGGCGCGATGGCGCCTTGCCTTGTGCGCGCCGCTGATCTCTTTGCTGCTCATCGGTGGTTGCACGACCTACCAGACGCCGGGGACGGCCGCGAACTTCCAGGCGATGGGATTGACGCCCGAAGAGGTGGCGGACGCGACGGATTGGGATGTGTCGGAGAAGCTCGACCGACAGCCGTTGGCGAGCTTCCCCGCTTCCATTGCCTTCGCGCGCGTGCAGGGACGCAACTACCGCTCGCACACCGCGCGCGGCTACGGGTCGGGCAACTACACGCTCGTCACCATCCGGGATGTCGAGAAGGATGAAGATTTCGAACGCCTGATGAACCTGCCGATGGTCGACGGCGTCGCGGCACTCAACCGCCTGGTCGTGACCGACCGCATTCGCAACGAACGCGATCTTCGTGTCGCGGCGGCGTCGGTCCAGGCGGACATGCTGCTGCTCTACACCTTCGACACGAGTTTCGGCAGTGAGAGCAAAATCGCGCCGCTGTCCACCTTCACGCTCGGCCTCTTTCCGGAACGGGAAGCGCGCGTCACCAGCACCGTCTCCGCCATTCTCGTCGACACGCGCAACGGGTTCGTGTACGGCCTGGCCGAAGGGACGAGCGAAACCACCCAACTCGCCAATGCCTGGACCAGCCGGTCGGCGGTCGATCAGTCCCGTCGTCGCGCTGAACGTGAGGCGTTCGTCAAGGTCATCGATCAGTTTGAAAACACGTGGCAGAACGTGGTCCGCCGCTACGGACCGGACGTTGACCCCGTGGGCGAGGTCGCGCGACACGCTGATGGATGAACGGTTCTGCGCCCGTTCAACCCACGCCTTCTGAAGTGCCGTCGGGTTTTCGAAGCGTTTCGAGGCGGCCCGCGCGCACGTCGATATGGTCCACATGGTGAACCAGAGGCGGTGATGAGGGCACCTGCAGGCCCGCCGCGGCGACGAGTTCATCGTTCAACTCCACAAGCTGCGCCGCGCGCAGCGGCCAGAGATCGTGCGCGATGCGGCAACGGCGCGGCTGACCCGCGCGGTCCGTCGTCATCAGTTGGTACCGTTCGGTGAGGAAGTGCGGCAGTTCACCCGGTTGTGAGCGCGGCAGCGGTTCGCCGACCGACCAGCGACAGTGCATCGTCGCGCGCGGCGGGTCCAGTCGATCCACACGATAGTCAATCGACTCACCGTGCCGGTGTAACGAAATGCGCGCATTTTTATACGGCAGGTGAAAGAACGTCTTCGCGCCCCAGACGCCCAATCGGCTGGCGGCATCGAGTGAGAAGAAATAGACGCCGACTTCTTCGCCGAACCGCACATAGGTGCGCACGTTGCACTCGTGGAAGTCCGTGACGCCGCGCCAGGGAACGCGCGGCAACCCGACCGGACTGACATCGCGCATCGTGAACGGCACCAGCCCGACCCACGCCTGGTCATCGAAAGTATCGACCTCGAAGCACGCGGGGATCAGAGGCCGCATGATCTCCACCGGGATCGGCCAGTGGACGAACAGCAGGTGTTTCCACTGCATGCGCATGATGGGACGGAACGATGTCATCAGGGATTGTCCTCGCCGACTCGTGTCGCTTGTTCTCGCAATTCGCGCAGAGTGGCCCAGATGCGCCCGGCCGCGACCAGCACGAACGCCAGCGCGAGCACGAACAGGATTGCGCCGGCGAAGGCGAGGATCGGGCGGTCATCCTGATAGTCCAGCCACATCTTCGTCCACAGTGCGCTCAATGTCGTTACGACCATGAATACAGCGGGGATCGCGACGAACCAGACGGTGCGCCGCCGCTGCAACAGCCAGATTAGTACGGTGGTCAGCGCGAGGGCGCCGATGAGTTGGTTGCCCGAGCCGAAGACTGGCCAGATCTCGCCGTAGTACTGCGAGAAGGCGAGCACCAGCATCGCCGCGATCGCAAGGAACGTATTGGTACTGCGCCAGCGCAGGATCGCCGGCGTGCGGGTCTTGAAGATCCCGTTCCACAGTTCCTCGAAGAGATACCGGCAGAGGCGCACGGCGGTGTCGAGCGTGGTCACGAGGAATCCTTCGATCACCAGGATGCCGAGCACCGCGCCGATGTCGCGCGGGATGCCGAGTCCGCTGAACAGATTGCCGCAGGCGAGCGCGAAGGCGAGCACCGGATTGCCCGCGCCTTCTTCCGGCCAGACGTGGGTGAGGTAGTCCGTGTGGGTGAATTGGCTGGCGATCGCGGCGAGCACGAGCAGCGCGAGAAAGCTCTCCAGCAGCATCGCGTTGTAGCCGATTCGTCGGCAGTCGCTTTCCCGGCCGATCTGTTTCACCGTGGTGCCGGTGGCGACGAGACTGTGAAACCCGCTGATCGCGCCGCAGGCGATCGTAATGAAGAGGAATGGCCAGACGGCCCCGAGCCGCTCGGCGCCGACATCGATCGTGAACGCCGTGTCCGCGCTGATGGTCGCGCCGGTGAAGCCCGCGACGATCGTGCCGGTCAAAAGCAAAATCAATCCGCCGTAAAGAATCTGCACGTTCACAAAGTCACGCGGCTGGAGGATCATCCAGACCGGGATCCAGCAACTGATCAGAACGTATCCCGCCAGCAGAATGCGCCAGATGTTCTGCGCCCGCGCGCCGGTGAGGTCGGGGTCCGCTTCGCAGAACCACCACTCCGCGACGGCGTGCATCGCGATGGGGAACTGAAAGCCGATGAGAATGCTGAGCAGGCAGATGACCGACGCGATGCCGAAAGCGGCGAGGCCGCGGATGACGCGGCGGTAGATCAACCAGCCGAGAATCGGCGCGCAGAGCGTGATGAAGAACACGGAGGTGGTCGCGATGCCGCCGATCTGCGCGACTTCGCCCCCACCGTAGTCGACCGCGCGGAGAACGGAGGTGTCGCGGTCGAGTTCGAGCGCTTCAAAGGGAATAAGCGAAGTGAGCGCTGCGGCAGAGAGGTTGAGAAAGATCGCGTTGATTAGCGTGAGGACGAGAATGAGAAACGCGATGAAGATCAGAAAGCCCGCCTGGCCGAGTGTTCGCCGCGAGATTTCCGCAATCGTCTTGCCGCTCTCTCGTACGGAGACGAACATCGTGGTCATGTCGTGCACCGCGCCGTAGAAGATGCCGCCGACGATGATCCACAGCCACGCGGGCATCCAGCCGAAGATGAACGCGAGGATCGGACCGATGATCGGCCCCGCGCCGGCGATCGATGCAAAGTGATGCGCGAAGACAACCTGCGAAGGGCTTTTCACGTAGTCCCGGCCGTCGGCGTGCGCTTCGGCCGGGGTCGGGTTCGTATCGTCCTCGCGGAAAAGCCGCGCGATCCAGTACGGATACGTCCTGCCCGCGATGAGCAGAAGCAGACCACCGATGCCGACGAGAAGCAGAACGTTCATGACGGAGCTGAAGGTCGCAGTGCGCGAATGGCGCTCACTTCACGATACCTGTTTCAACCGTTTCATGGGATCGGTGGATCAGTCGTTGAGATGAAGGCCGATTTTGGTGCGGACGCGCAGGAGTGTGCCGCGGTAGGCCGCGCGAAGTTGGGCTTCCGCCCCGCTGCGGAGGACGCGGTCGAGCTCGAATCCGGTTGCGGTGGAATCGACCAGCACGTGCAGCACGCCGCGGCGAATGCCCGTCAGCGCGGTCCGGGCCGCCAGTTCGGGCGGGATGCACTGCTCCCAGAGCTGAACGAGTGACCCCAGCCGCTTCTCATCGCGCTTGGCGGTCTGGCGGGCCTGCGCGACGAGGTCGTGAATGGAGGTCTCCCGTTCCCGCCGCTGGCGGTACTTGCGGAGCGAGTCGAGTTGCTGCTGGGGGTCACGCACGCCCGTCATTCTACTCCGGGAGGTGGCGGACACCGGCCCGGTCTGGAGCGTCAGATTCCGGTCTGCGCCCGGTTTCCGGCTTGCAAAGCGGTTGTTTCACGTATTTGTTTCAAAATTTTCTGAAAACGGTGGTCCATCCACCTTCTGGAAGTTAGGATTGTCCCGTACTTGCTCGGGATCGGCATTCACTTGCGGCAGGCCATCCGTCCGAGTCCAGCTTTCTTTCTGATCACTTTGGTCGACCACCGAGGTTCTCTTCATGTCCGAAGCATTGCAAAAGGACGACGCATCCATCCGCGCATCTCGCGAGCGATTTGTCGCGCTCTGGGGTCAGATGGGTTCGAACTGGGGCATCCCGCGCACGATGGCGGAAGTGCACGCGCTGCTCTTTATCCGCGGCAAGCCGATGAACACCGATGAAGTCATGGATGCCCTCGACATCAGTCGCGGCAACGCGTCCATGACGCTGCGCAATCTCGTCGATTGGGGCATCGTCCAGCGCGTCCATCGCCGGGGTGACCGCAAGGAGTATTTCGAAGCTGAGCAGGATGTCTGGAAACTCTTCCGCACGATTCTGCGCGAACGGAAGCGTCGCGAGATAGACCCGCTGATTCACCAGTTGCGGGAATGTCGTGCCGGCGGTTCAGCCGACACGGACGTTCAGGAAAACGATGAATCCGCGGCAGCCCATAATGCGCGGCTTGAAGAGCTGCTCAGTTTCCTCGCGCTGGTTGATCTGATGTGTCAGGAGATTCTCCAGCCGGGCGAGGGCTCCACCGATGCGATGGAGCTTGCGGCCAGGTTCATGGAGCGCGACACATGACGACGCTGCCTCGTGTTGTCGCGGAGACGCCCTGTCCGCGCCTGGTCCGGCCGATCGAGATCGGCTGGTCTCGCACGCTCAGCCGATGGTCCGAGAACGGTGCGGCAGAGTCCGCTGCCGCGAATGCGCGCGCCTTTCGCCGGGAGACACTTGTCGTGCGGCTCGATCCGCTTGATGAGACGGGTAGTGACCGGGCGATCTTTTCATCGTGGGTTGAGAGTCACGAGGCCGTCCTTCGACGCGTACATGGTCCGGCCGAAGTGGTGTGCAGCATTGTCAATGCAACCGGCCTGCTCCATGTGGAGGTCTCGGCGCTGCCGGACCGTCCGTCGGTGCGTCATCCGCTCCGTCTGACCTTTGACGGGAGCGGATCGTTGCTCTTTGCGCAGAGCGATTTGCTGACGGAAGCGGGTTATCGCGGTGGGGGATACGACCGTGCGGAACTGCGAACGCCGGCGGACATGCGTCAGTCCGGGGAGGGATAGCGTCCAGAGAGGGCGGGGGGAATCGACCGGTCGGTTATCGGCCGTACTGAGGTGAAGTTCCTGCCATTTGGGCCGAATGACCGGCTTGATTCGGTCGATATCAGCGGTATGGAGGAACGCGCAAGGCCTAACGAGGGATCTCAGTCGGATGCCCCGCTGCTCAGTGAGTACGCCGGTGATGCAGACATGGTTGAGTTGATCACCTACTTCGTGGGTGAAATGAACAACCGTGTCCAGTCCATCGAAAAGGCGTGGCAGGAACAGGATAAAGAGCGGCTCCGCGACTATGCGCACCAGATCAAAGGTGCCGCGGCGGGGTACGGGTTTCCGCAGATAACGGATTCTGCGGCGAAGTTGGAACGCGAGCTGAATGAAGAGGCCACAATCGCCGATCTCTCGGAACGGGTGGAGGCATTGATCGGTCTGTGTCGACGTGCAACGGCCTCGCCGGATGGTAAGTAAACCTCCGGATGGATTCACCAGATCCAGCAGTTGCCCTGAGGGACCACGTTCTCGGAGACGTAGTCGGACCCATGCAGGTTTGTGAACATCAAATCCCACGGCTGCTGGCCATCGATGATTCGGAGTTGATTCATCGCCTGCTCAAGTCGCGCCTTCGCGGGGAGCGTCTTGAGATTCACGCCGCCATGACCGCCGAAGAAGGACTGGAAATGGCGCGGGCATTGCTGCCCGAGGTCATTCTGCTGGATATCGATCTGCCGGATCAGAATGGAGTTGATGTTCTTCGGGAGTTGAAGACCGATTCGACAACGCACGACATTCCGGTGATCTTCGTGTCGGGCTCGACGGATGCGGATGCGCGCGTGCGCGGCCTGGACATGGGCGCGCATGACTTTGTTGCCAAGCCGTTTGATATGGCTGAGCTCAAGGCCCGAATTCGCTCGGCCGTCAGAATCTGTCTGCTGATCAAGATGCTCGCGCAGCGAGCGCAGATCGACGGTCTGACCGGCCTGTGGAATCGCGCGTGTTTCGATCAGCGGCTCAAGCAGGAGTTTGCCGAAGCCACGCGGTACGGCCGCGATCTCTCGCTCATTCTGTGCGATCTCGATCACTTCAAGACTCTCAACGATGATCACGGTCATCCCTTCGGTGATCAGGTGCTTGAAGATTTCGCAGAGATCCTGTCCAGCGGCCGCGGCGGGGATGTTCCCTGCCGCTACGGCGGTGAGGAGTTTGTCGTGATCCTGCCCGACACGCCGGCCGACGAGGCAATGATCGCCGCCAATCGGTATCGCGAAGCCATTCGCAACATGAGATGGGAAGAGCACCCCGATGTGCAGTCGACGGCGTCGTTCGGCGTCGCCGATCTAAAGTGCCTCTCTGAAGTGTCGACCGAACATCTGGTCGATGCAGCGGACAAGGCGCTCTACCAGGCCAAGCAGCAGGGACGCGACCGTGTCTGCCTGGCCGGCCAGTCGGATCAGAACGACCTGAAACTGTCCGCGTGAGCTGAGCCCTGACGGCGCGCAACCGCACCGCTCTGGGATGTGGCAAAGTGCTCAATACGAGCGATCGATCACCGAATCCGCCATGCGTTGCAACATGCGAACCGCGCGGCCGGAGGGCCAGCGTTCCAGTTCCGACTTCGCCTCGCGAACGAACCGCCGGGCGGTTTCCTGGGCGTAGGCCACCGAACCGTGATCACGCAAACGGTCGCGCAGCGCGGCGGCATCGCGTTGCTTGAGGACGCGCAGGGATTCGCCGCGGTCTTCCGGATTGGCCTGGCTCACCAGGTGCGTGACCGGCAGGGTCAACTTGCCCTTTTCCAGGTCCCGGCCGAGTGATTTGCCCACAATGTCCTCATCGCCGATGAGATCCAGCAGGTCATCCTGAATCTGGAAGGCGATGCCCAGCGCGATGCCGTAGCGGTAGAGCGATTCAGCGTGTTCCGGCTTCGCGCCGCTGAGCAGGGCGCCCTGTCGGCAGCATTCGCCGATCAACGAAGCAGTTTTGCGGCGCACGATCTCGAAATACGTCGCTTCGTCGATGCTGTAGTCGTTTCGGTGGTGGAGCTGCACCAACTCGCCTTCGCAAAGCGTGTTTGTCACCTGCCCCAGCGCGAGGTTGACGGCGGGATCGCCCAGACTCGAACAGAGATGAAATGCGTTGGAGATCAGGTAGTCGCCGAGCATCACGGCGGTTTCGTTTCCCCAGAGATGATTGACCGTCGCGCCCTGACGACGCACATCTGCCTCATCGAGCACATCATCATGCACGAGCGTGGCCATGTGAATCATTTCGGCCACGGCGGCAACGACCCGGTGACGCTCGTTCAACGTCTCCTCGTCGTGGGGTTCTTCGGAGACGGCGAGTCCCGACAGCAGCACCAACGTCGGGCGCAGCATCTTGCCGCGGTAGCGTTCGACGTGCAGGCAAAGCCCGTTCACCGCGGAGAGATCGCTCGCCAGTTGTCGTTCAAAGACGACCCCGACCTGCTCTAGCTGATCAGCGAGCAGTTCGGCGATGGATCGATCGAGATGGGCCAGATGCAGCATGCCGCGCATGGGAAACGTCTCGGACGAAGCGGGGATCAGTATTCTAGGCGGCCGGACGGCGGCTGCCGAGACGTACGGCGCGAAAAAGCGGGTCGCGCCGACATGGAGCGGAGGGTCGGATCAACGTTCCGCGACCAGGTAGGCCACCCAGCCGGGGCACGCTTCGCCGCGCTCGGCGATGGCCCATTCGCCATCACCCTCGCCGGTCTCTTCATCGGTGCCTTCCCAGTACACGATGACGTTCTTGAAGCCGGCTTCGCGCAGGACTTCCTGCACCTCGGGCAGCGTCCAGAGCCGCCACTCGTAGCTGAAGGCCTTCTTCATCTTCGTGCCGTCGGGAAAGTGAAAATGGATATGGTTCGTGGCGAGTCCGCTGATCGGATCGTACGAGGCCTGATCCCAGACGTAGGTGAAGCCGTCCAGGTCACGATCCTCGGTCAGCTCTTCGAAGGCCTCGCTCCCGCCGTAGGCGTCCAGCAGAAACAGGCCATCGTCGACAAGCGACTCCCGTGCGATGCGGAAATAGTTGCGCAGGTCATCGCGCGTTTTGAAGAGGTTGTAACTGAAGTTCATCGCCAGCACGGAGTCGACCTTCTCGGTCTTGGTCGTCAGCACGTTGCCTTCGATGAGGGTGACCCGTGATTGTTGTTCAACGTCGAGGCGCTGGGGCAGTTTGTCGCGCGCCCAGTCGAGAACTTCGCGGTCCAGGTCCACGCCGATTGAGGTGTGGGACTTCTTGCGCTTGACCCACTCCATGGCGACCGCCGCGGTGCCGCAGAAGTCTTCGCGGATGTGGTTGCATTTGCGGCTGCGCTGTTCCTTCCAGATCTGATCGATCAGATCACACTCCGCCTCGGGCTCCTGAACGGAGAGTTCGTACAGCTCGTGCCGGTCGCTTGTCTCAGCGGTTCGCCAGCCCTTCTTCGCCTTTTTTCGGCGAGATTTTCGGCGGGAGGATTTCGGTCGTTCTTTCGTGGTGTTTCGTCCCATAGCGCGACAGTGTAACCCGGCCGGGGCAAATCGGCCTGCCGATGGCCATGCCGCGCGAAAAATTTCCTCAACGCAACACCGTTGCGCGAGAATCCGACTGTCCAAGCTGATATCGTGGAGATCGCACGTTCCCCTTCCGAATCCCGTCCCGTTCGAGGTCGTGACATGCCCCCCACGAAACAGCAGAAAGCCCGGGCGAACACGCCGGGCACGAAGCCCAAGCAGAACGTTGACAAGGCCGCCGGTGCGGTCTGGACGCTGGATTCATCGCGCGATCTCTACCAGATCGAGGCGTGGGGGCAGGGTTTCTTCCAGATCAATGAGCGGGGACACGTCGTGGTGCGACCCGACCGGAATGCCGAACGTGAGATCGACATTTACGAGGTCATCAAGGGGCTGGAAGCGCGCGATCTGAACACGCCGGTCCTGATCGGGTTCAGCGACCTGCTGAAGCAGCGCATTCACGATCTGCACGATGCCTTTGCCGAAGCGATCGTGGAGAACAACTATCAAGGCAAGTACCGCGCGGTTTACCCGATCAAGGTCAATCAGCAGCGGCATCTGGCCGAGCAGGTCTACCGGAACTGCGCACCGCTCGGGTTCGGGCTGGAAGTCGGCTCCAAGCCCGAGTTGCTGGCGGTGCTCGGGCTGACAAGCGACCATCCGGAAACGCCGATCATCTGTAACGGTTTCAAGGAAGGTCGGTACATCGACTTCGTGACGCTGGCCAAAAAGCTCGGCCGTAACATCACGCCGGTGATTGAGAACCTCTCGGAACTGGATCTGATTCTCAAGGCGGCCGAGCGGTTCGATGTTCGTCCGCGCGTTGGCGTCCGGGTCAAACTCGATTCATCCGGCGCCGGGCGATGGAAGTATTCCAGCGGCGCGAGGGCGAAGTTCGGACTCTCGATTTCGGAAGTTCTTCAGGCGGTGGACATGCTCAAGCAAAATGACATGCCCGACTGCCTGCACCTGCTGCACTGCCACATCGGCTCGCAGATCCACGACATCCGGAGCGTGAACAACGCCATCAACGAACTGACGCGCATCTACGTCGAGCTGTCAAAAATGGGGGCCGGGCTGAAGTATCTTGATGTGGGCGGCGGGCTCGGCGTCGACTACGACGGCAGCATGACCGACTTCGAATTCTCGATGAACTACTCCCTCAAGGAGTATGCGAACAACGTCATCTACCGTGTCGGCGCGATGTGCGATGATGAGAAAGTGCCGCACCCGACGATCATTACCGAATGCGGCCGCGCCATGGTTGCTCACCACAGTGTCCTGGTGTTTGATGTGCTCGGCTCGAACCAGCTTGACCGGTATTCACTGGACGAAGCGATGGACGAGTTGGGCGTGGACGAGCGCGAGAATCTGCCGCGTCCCGTTCTGGATCTCATCGAAGCGCACCGGATCATGTCCACCGACCGGATGCTCGAGTGTTACCACGATGCGCAGCAGGCGCGGGACGAAGCGATCAACCTCTTTCGTTTCGGCCATCTCGCACTGCCCTACCGCGCGGTGGTTGATCGCCTGTATTGGTCGCTCTGCGCGAAGATTCGTGATGTCTGCCGCCAGCTCAAGACCATTCCCGAGGAGTTGCAGGATCTCGAAAGCTCGATGAGCGATACCTATTTCTGCAATCTGTCAATCTTCCAGTCACTGCCCGACTCGTGGGCGATCGATCAGCTCTTTCCGATCATGCCCATCCACCGGCTGGATGAGCGGCCGAGTCGGCGCGCGACACTGGCGGATATCACCTGCGACTCCGACGGTAAAATTGACCGCTTTATCGATCCGACCGACATCAAGAACGTCCTCGAGTTGCACCCGATTCAACAGGGCGACCGGTACTACCTCGCGGCGTTTCTCGTCGGCGCGTACCAGGAAACGCTCGGTGATCTGCATAACCTGTTCGGCGATACGCATCTCGTTCACGTGCGGCTGGATGAAAACGGCGAATGGTGGATCGATGACGTCGTCGAGGGCGATTCAATCCGCGAAGTGCTTTCCTACGTTCAGTACGATGTGGACCGGTTGTTCCAGCAGTTCCGCAAAGAGTGCGAACACGCGGTGCGAACGCGCCGCCTGACCGTCAGCGACAGCAACATGCTGGTGCGTTCGTACGAATCGGGGCTGGCCGGCTACACCTACCTTGAGTGACGCCGCGCCGGATCAGTTTCTGCCTTCTCTCGTGGTGACGGCGGGCGATCGACGAACGGTCACCCCGTGATTCATCGCAGCGCGGCAGAGTCCTTCACGCCGAGCGTTCGGTAGATCTCGCTGGTCGCGTCCGAGCGGTTGAGCGTGTAGAAGTGGATGCCGCGCACGCCGTTGTCGATCAGATCGCGGGCCTGTTCGGTGGCCCAGTGAATGCCCACGCGCTGGACGGCATCGGGATCATCCTGGCAGCGGTAGATGGCGCGCTGCAGCGGCGCGGGGAAGTTCGTCCCGCCGGACAGATCACCCATGCGTTTCATGCCCTTCAGGGACGTGATGGGCATGAGGCCGGCGAGGATCGGCACGTTGATGCCGTGCAGTTCGCACCGTTCGCAGTAGTCGTAGAACGCCCGGTTGTCGAAGAACATCTGCGTGCAGATGTAATCCGCGCCGGCATCGACCTTCTGCTTGAGATACTCGATGTCCATCAGCGTGTTGGGCGTGGCGGGATGACCCTCGGGAAAACCGGCCACGCCGATGCCGAATCCGCGCGAGTCGGAGTGCTTTCCGGACTCGTTGAACTTCCGGATATGACGGACGACATCGATCGCGTGGGGAAACTCATCCGCATCGGGGTCATAGTCGTCCACACTGCTCGGCGGGTCACCCTTCAAGGCGAGAATGTTCGAAATCCCTGCTTCCGCGTACCGCTCGAGGATTCGGTCGATCTCCGCACGCTTCTGGAGAACCGTCGTGAGGTGCGGGATCGGGTCCAGCTTGGTTTCACGCTTCAGCCGAACGACGAGATCGTGGGTTCGCTCCCGGGTCGAGCCGCCGGCCCCGTAGGTGACGGAAACAAATGAGGGAGCCAGCGTTTCAAAGTCGCTGATGCGCTTGAAGAGGGCATCCCAAGCTTTGTCGGTCTTGGGGGGGAAGAACTCAAAGCTGAAGGTGGTGGAGTGTCTTTCGAAAATATCTCGAATGTGCATGGCGGCGCGCCATTCTAACAGATTCACGACTTCCTCGCGGGGAATCCGCTCGATCGGCCGTGGCCGCTGCTACACTGCGGGCCATTGACCCCGGCCGATCTGGAGAGCTTTCGAGGCATGACGCCGCGCGTAAAAATCCCGAAACCGACCGTCAAGCGGCTGAGTCTTTACCTGCGCGAGCTGGAATTGCTGGCGGAACGGGATCAGCAGACGATCAGTTCCAAGCAGCTCGGCCAGACCCTCGGGTTGACCGACGCCCAGGTGCGGAAGGATCTGGCCTACTTCGGCCAGTTCGGCTATCCGGGCATCGGATACCGGATTCCGGAACTCGTCGGGCAATTGAAGCGAATCCTCGGCACCGACCGAAACTGGAACGCCGCGGTCGTCGGTGCGGGCAACATCGGCCGGGCGGTCATGCCCTACGGCCGATTTGCACGGAAGGGTTTCGACATCGTTGCCATCTTCGACGCCGAACCGAGTGTGGTCGGCACGGAAGTCGCCAACCACAAGGTTCGCCCGATGAAGGATCTGCCCAAGCTCGTCAAGGAACGGGAGATCAAGATCGGCATCGTCGCCGTGCCGGCACCGGGGGCACAGGAGGTTGCGGACAAGCTGATCGAAGCAGGCGTGTTGGGCATTCTCAACTTCGCGCCGGTCCGCCTCGATGTGCACGATGCGGTCAGCGTGGTCAGCGTTGACTTCTCCCTCTCACTCGAACAACTTGCTTTCCAGATCTCACTCGGAATGACCGGCTCGCTGGATGAGGAAGTCGAGCGGTGAGCGCCCGCGCCCCAGCATAATGGTCGAATTTTCCAGCGGACCTCATTCGTTCCCCGACGAGCGCACGGCTTGAGCAGGGCACGAATGGAAACAATCACCGGTCAGTCGCGGTTCGGTGGAAACTCCGATCGTCGAATCACTCTTCGCTGTCGCTCTGTTCGCCGAAGATGGCCGACCCGACCCGGACGATGTTCGCGCCGCACTCGATCGCCACTTCAAAATCGTTGGTCATGCCCATCGAAAGAATGTTGAAGCGACCGGTGACGACGCCCGCGTTGCGGATGTCATCGAACAGTTCGCGGCAGCGTTCGAAGGAGGGGCGCGCCTGCTGCGGATCTTCGAAGTGCGGCGCCATGCACATCAGGCCGCGCACGCGAATGTTCATGGTCGTTTCGATCTGCTCGACCAGGTGACGCGATGCGGCGGGGACGATGCCGTACTTGCTCTTTTCCCCCGACGTGTTGACCTGCACGAGAACCTCGATCGGTTCTTCCTGTCGATTGGCGTGCTGCTGAATTTCCTCCGCGAGCCGGAGGGAATCCACCGAATGCACCAGTCGCGCCAGCTCGAGCACCTTCCGGGCCTTGTTGCGCTGCAGGTGGCCGATCATGTGCCAGCGGATGTCTTTGGGCATCGGCAGGGCATCGCCTTTGGGCAACTCACGCCGTCGTTTGAGGAACTCCTCAATTTGCGCGGTGCGCTGAATCAGGTTCTGCACGCGGTTCTCGCCGAAGTCGCGCTGTCCGAGCTCGATGAGAGCGCGAATATCCTCGATGTCGGCGTACTTCGTCACCGCCACGAGAATGATCTCGTCGGATCGGCGACCGGAGCGGGCAGCGGCATCGGTGATCCGCGCCTTGACCTGCTCGTAACGCTCCTTCAGCGTCGATGGCATCTGCATTCCCGCGCGTTCTCCCTGGGCAGTCGGCATGTGAAAAGCATACGCGTGATCGGCCGGGTTCACAAGATCGGGAACCGTCAATACGGACAGACCACAACGGGTAGCCCGGGCGATTGAGCTTCCTTCGGCTCGCCGGTCACCGGACGCGCCGTCGCCGCGTGTTACGATGGCAGCTTTGATGATCTTACGACCAGGGAGGATGTGACCGAATGACAGCGTCCACCGCGAAGCCGACGGTGTTGATCGTGCGCGACGGATGGGGTGAGAATCCGAACGCAGCGCACGATGCGTTCAATGCGATCAAGCTGGCGCGCACGCCGGTGGATGATCAGTTGCGACAGGACTGGCCGCATACGCTGATCAAGACCAGCGGCGTGGATGCAGGTCTGCCCCCAGGAACGATGGGCAACAGCGAAGTCGGCCATCAGAACATCGGAGCCGGGCGCATCGTCGATCAGGAAGTGATGCGGATCACCCGCGCGATTCACGACGGTTCGTTCTTCGAGAACGCCGGCCTGCGCGGCGCGTTCGAGCACGCTGCAGCCAATGACGGATGCGTCCATCTGCTCGGGCTGCTCTCCGACGGGCAGGTGCATTCGGATATCGAGCACCTCTTCGCGCTGCTTGATCTGGCGAAGCGTGTGGACTTTCCCGGCGAGCGGGTCGTCATTCACATCATCACCGACGGCCGGGACGTCGGGCCGAAGACGGCGCTCGGTTACCTTGATCAGCTCGAGTCGAAGATGCGCGAGATCGGCATCGGGCGGATCGCCAGCGTCTGCGGCCGGTACTACGCCATGGACCGCGATCACCGGTGGGAGCGTACCGCTCTGGCGTACCGCCTGCTGACCGGCCGCGAGGTTGCGCACGAGAAGTTTGATTCCTCACTGTTGCGGGAAGCGCCCTCCGCCCGCGCTGCGATCGAGGCGTACTACGAAAATCCGACCGAATCCAGCCGCACGGGCGATGAGTTCATCAACCCGACACGGATCATGGTGCAGGAGGAGGATTCAGAAGGCACGCTCATCGGTGAAGGCGATGCGGTCATTTTCTACAACTTTCGTGGTGATCGGCCGCGGCAGATCACCAAAGCGTTTACGTTCGACGATGAGGCATGGGCGAACGTGCAGGGCGGGGGCTTTGCGCGTGGCGACCGCATCAGGAATCTCTACTTCTGCGCGATGACGGGCTACGAAGAAGGGCTGCCGGTCAACGCGATCGCCTTCAAGAAGCCGCCGAAGATGCGGGACATCCTGGGGCAGGTGGTCAGCGCCGCCGGCCGGACACAGTTCCGTTGCGCGGAGACCGAGAAGTTCGCGCACGTGACGTTCTTCTTCAATGATTACCGTGAAGAGCCGTTCGAAGGTGAGGGCCGGAAACTCTGCCCCAGCCCGCAGGATGTCTCCACGTACGACCAGAAACCCGAGATGAGCGCGCGCGAGGTGTGCCGGGAGGTTCTTCAACGTCTCGCCGCGGAGGACTGCGAAGATCTGCTCATTGTGAACTTCGCCAACCCGGACATGGTCGGTCACACCGGCAATCTTGATGCGGTGATAAAAGCGGTCGAAGTGGTGGATGAGTGTGTGGGCCAGATCGTGCGCGCGACGCTGGTGTGCGGCGGCGCGCTGATCGTGACGGCCGATCACGGCAACGCGGAGCAAATGTGGTCACCCGAAAATGATTCCCCCCACACCGCGCACACGACATACGACGTGCCGCTTTTGATCGTGGGTGAAGCGTACCGAAACCGGTCGCTGCGTGAGGGCGGCCGCCTGGCGGATATCGCGCCCACGTTGCTGGAGATGATGGGGCTCGCGCCGCCCAATACGATGACCGGCCGATCGCTTTGGCAATCGTGAAGCGCGGCGGACGAGTTTCTGGTGGTTGCTGCGAAGCGTCAGGCGAGCGGGTTCGCGAAGTTCTTGCTGTAGATCGGCACGACGACCTTCAGAATGTTCATCAGCACTTCCGCGGGGGTGCCGATCGGGTTGATCTTTGTCACCAGCGATGCGTCGTAGCAGGAGAGGACCGGCGCGGTTTCATCCTTGTACACCTCGAAGCGTTTGCGGACGACATTTTCATCGGCATCGTCGTGCCGCCCCTGCTGCTCGGCGCGACGTTTCATGCGCGTGATCATCTCGTTGATGTCGGGGCACTCAAGGTGAATCACCGCGAGAACATCGATGTGTTCACCAATAGTTTTCGCCTGGTTCAAACTTCGTGGGATGCCGTCCAGCACCAGCACATCCCGTTCGGGATCGAAGCAGCCATCGTTCATGAGATGTTCGACGTGATTGCGCCAGACCTTGATGGTCAACTCATCCGGGACCAGCTCGCCGCGTGATGAGTACGCCATGAACTGCTGGCCGAGCTCGGAGTTCTTATCGAGCGCGCGAAAAATGTCACCCGTGGCGAGGTGGACGAATCCCGGGATGCTGCCGAGCAGTTTGCCCTGGGTCCCTTTGCCGACACCCGGCGGGCCGAAAAGGAGCAAGCTCTGATACCGATCCGACATGTGGACGTCTCCACTTTGAGAAAAAAGTCACAAGCGACCAGTATCGCGAAAGTCCCGCGGAAGGGCAAACGCAGCGCGATTTGGGCCTCAAATCCCCGCCATCATCGTTATTTTGGGCCAAACAGGCAATCTGGGTGGGATGGCGATCGTTCCGGCCACACTGAAGCCGACCGCACTCCCCGGCCGATGAATCTGCTGTGCCGCGACGACGCCCGATCCACGAGATTCGAGACATCATTGACATCGATGGGCTCAGGCAGGCCAACCCCGAGGAACTGAATCCGACGGCCGCCCCGCCCAGGAAGGGCCCCGCGCGCCCGTTTCTCTCGGTCTGGTTCCGCTGCTGTCATACCTACGGCCGGATGTATCGCAATCGGGATGAGACCGCCTACGAGGGCCGCTGCCCCAAGTGCAACACCAAGGTTCACGCACTGATCGGGCCGAACGGCACGAATCGTCGCCTCTTCGAGGCCAGGTAATCCGGCTCAGCGCGTGCTCAGACTCCGCTGCCGCAATGACCGACCGCTACCGAGTGCCATATCGTGTCGATATGTGCGATTCGATCAGAACTGGAAAAGAGTGGTTCCGAGGTCTCTCCGCGATGCTGATGGCAGCGCTGATCGTGCTTCCCTTGACGGGATGCCAGTTATTGGTCGACCAGATCGGCGGTGCGTTCGACCCGGTAGCGGCGGAAGAACTCGAAGACGTCCTGTCGCCGGGGGCAAACGAACTGCTTGAACGAGCATTGTCGGATCTTGATCTCGAGCGATTCGCCGATGCGCATGTGCATCATATCACCCGCGAGATCCACCCAAGTTGGCGGTCGTGGCGTCATCCGATCCGCCGCCTGCGCACGGAGGTCTATATGAGCGGCGCGGGTGTGGAGTGGGGCGATGATCTCGAAGCGCAATACATCGATCGGCTGGAAAGACTCATCGCGCACTTCCCGGAGCAGACGATGTTCTTCCTCTACGCGCTTGAGCGGGCGCACGATGAAGAGGGCACGCCCAAGCCGGACATGACGCCGATTGACGTCCCGAACGAGTCGGTCTGGGAGGTGTTCGAGACTTCGGATGCGAACTTCGTGCCGGTAATTTCGATTCATCCTGCACGAGAAGATGCGATCGAACGATTGCACGCGTGGGCGGATCGCGGGGCGCGCTACGTCAAGTGGCTGCCGAACACGATGCTGATCGATCCGGCGGATGAGGCGTATGATCCGTTTTACGACGCCATGCGCGAGTGTGAGATGATCCTGCTCACACACACGGGCCACGAGCATGCGGTGGAAGCCGCCAGTCAGGAAGTGGGCAATCCGCTGCGCCTCCGTCGGCCGCTTGATCGCGGGGTGACCGTGGTTGCGCTGCATGCAGCAAGCGACGGGTCCTTTCCGGATCTGGATGACAAAGACGCCGCTTCGTCAGATCTGATTCCCGGCATTGAGCTGCTGCTTCGCATGATGGATGAACCATCCTACGAGGAGCTGTTGTTCGCAGAATTGTCAGCAATCACGTTCGTCAACCACCTCGACGAGGCGCTTCGGCGGCTGCTGGAAAGACCCGATCTGCATCATCGCCTGATCAATGGCAGTGACTACCCGATTCCCGCGGTAAATGTCGTCGTGCAGACCCGCGCGCTGCAGAGGCACGGCTTGATCACGGCTGAAGAGCGAGAGCACCTCAACGAGATCTACCGCAAAAATCCCCTGCTCTTTGACTTCGTGGTCAAGCGAACCGTGCGTCACCCGGAGACGGGCGCGCGGTTCGACCCGGAGGCGTTTCTGTTGCCCGAGGGATGGCCGACGGTCGGCGATTGATCACTCAACCGCGACGAGTGCGAAGCCGGCCGCCCAGACGGCGCTTCGGGACCTCTTTCGGCACCAGCCCGCCGGGGAAACGGCTGGGATCAGTGGCTTCCTTCTCTGAAGGCGGACGCGGAGAGGTGCGGCTGGCTTTGGTGCGCTGTTCCTGCTGCCGCTTCGCATCCGCTTCCATCCGTTCGGAGATTTCCTTCGGCATCGGACCGGGCTTGAAGTCGCCGAAGTCCTCCACCTGAATCTCCGTGTTGGTCAGTTTCTCAATCTCCGTCAGCAAGTGACCCTGATCGGGTGTCACAAACGACCAGGCGATGCCGTCGCGTCCCGCCCGGGCCGTGCGGCCGATGCGGTGGACGTAGACTTCGGGATCTTCGGGCAGGTCGAAGTTGATCACGTGCGTGATGTCATCAACATCCAGGCCGCGCGCGGCAAGGTCAGACGCCACCAGCACGCTCAACTCCCCGGCGCGCAGCTTCTGCATCACGCTGTTGCGCTTGCCCTGATACATGTCACCGTGAATCGCGTGCGCTTCGACGTTCTTCCGATTCAGATAGCTCGTCAGCGCATCGACCGTCTGCTTCATGCGGCAGAACACAATCGTCATCGCGGGTTTGTGACTCTTCAGGAGATGAAGCAGCAGGCGATTCTTGTCCCACGGCTGGACGGGAAAATACTTCTGCGTGACCTGCGAAACGGTGAGACTCTTGGATGTCGTCAACTCCAGCCGCACCGGATTGTTCATGTACTGCCGCGAGAGTTTGTCGATTTCATCAGAAATGGTCGCGGAGACGAAGATCGTCTGGTGCTTCTGTTTGATCGTGCCGAGAATCCGCCGAATGTCATCGCGGAAGCCGATATCGAGCATGCGATCGACTTCATCGAGCACGGCGAACTGTATTTTGTCGTAAGGCAGATGGCCGCGGCGGTGCATGTCCATCACCCGGCCGGGCGTGCCGACGATGATGTCCGGCCCCTTCTCCAGCTTGGTGATCTGGACCCCCATGCGCTGACCGCCGTACACCGCCACGATCTTCAGGTCGGTGGAGCGAGCGAGCTCACGCAGTTCATGGGTGACCTGGATCGCCAGTTCGCGCGTCGGAACGAGGATCAGTGAGGCGAAAGGCGACTTGCCATCGGTCTTGTGCAGAATCGGCAGGCCGAACGCCGCCGTCTTTCCCGTTCCGGTTTTCGACTGGCCGAGAATGTCCTTGCCTTCCAGGGCGAGGGGGATCAGCTTCGACTGCACGTGCGTGGGGTGTACGAAGCCCATCTTCGTGATGCCGTCGAGAATCTCCGGCCGCAGGCCGAGCTCGGCAAACGTCTGGCCGGAGGCGAAAATATCCGATTCCGCAGGGGAATTCTTGCTGGGGGTCGTCTGGGTCATAACTTCACTCAATTTGGTTCCTTTCGATCGAATCCGGCCGACCAGTCGTGGGTGGCCAGCGGCTCGACCGATAGAACCCTCGATGGGGGCGCTGCTCATCGCGCCATCACCATCATGGTACGCGGCCGGTTCGGCCGATACAACCGATGGGACATGGTCTATCATCACCTGCTTCGGCGGTCGGGCATGGCCACCCCACATCCGGCCGCTGACTCGAACCCGGACGCTGCCCGCTATGCGCGAAACCAGTCTCGTGGAAATCAATCTCGCCGCCGTCAGTCATAACCTGCGGCTGCTCAAGCGGATCGTCGGCGATTCCTGCCGGCTGTGCCCGATCGTCAAGGCCGATGCCTATGGCCTGGGGGCGCCGCGCATCGCGCGAACCCTGATCGGCGCGGGGGCGGATATGCTCGCGGTGTACGACCCCGCGGAAGCCACCGAACTATTGAAGCGCGCGATTACCGCGCCGATTCTCGTCCTGATGCCCGTCCGCGAGATCGATCGCTTGGACGAGATCTACCGGGCCCTGATCTGCCGTCGTCTGCATCTGACGGTGCACGATGACGCGCACCTGAACGATCTGATCACGGTCGCTGAACGCTTTGGTGCAGCGATTCCCGTCCACCTCGAAATCGACACCGGCATGAGCCGCGGCGGGTGCGATGCGGATGACGCACTCGCGCTGATCGAGCGCATCAGTCGGCATCCGCGCCTTCAACTGGCGGGACTCTACACCCACTTCGCCCACGCCGAAGCTGACCTCGACTTTACCGATCGCCAGTTCACGCAGTTCAATGAGATCATCGATCATGCGGGCGACTTCATTCCTGAAGATTGTCTGATTCACTGCGCGAGCACATTCGCAACGCTTCGCGCGCAACGATACCACCGTTCCATGATTCGTATCGGTCTCGCCTGGGCCGGTTACGGCCTGGAGATGATCGAAGGCGGCGAGATCATCATCGAAGGCGAAAAACTTCAACCCGCCGTGGTGTGGAAGAGTCACCTCGTTCAGGTGCGCTCCGTGCCGAAGGGGCGAACGATCGGCTACAGCGCGACGTGGACCGCGCCGCGCGACGCCGTCATCGGGGTCGTCCCCGTCGGTTACGCCGATGGATATCCGATGAACCTCGGCGCGAGCGATGCAAAGCTGGCCAACGACACGCCGGGGGGCATGGTGCGACTGCGCATCGATGCGAACGGCCGCACGGAATCGTGTGATGTGCCGGTCGTGGGCGCGGTGAACATGGATCAGATCACGATCGACCTGACCGACGCCGTGGCGCGCTTCGGCCGCGCCGCAATCGATGTCGGAATGACGGTTGAACTCGTTTCCGATGACCGCGCTGCGTCCAATCACCTGCCCGCCCTGGCTGAAAGCGGCGGGACATTTGCTCACGAAATGCTCTGCCGATTGAACCCGCGCCTCAAGCGGGAGTATGTCCTGCGCGAACCGGTTCACGTGGAAGTCGATGTGGCGGAGAAGGTTGTGGCGGCGGGCTAAGGCGGAATTGAAACGACCGATGCATCTGATTCGGCGCGAAGGGCGAAACCGGCGTAGGATCGTCTGCCTGTATTGCCGTGACCGTTTCATCATCCCGACCGGAGATGCCCGTGCCTGATTCCCGCGTTCAATCCGCCGATGCTGTCATCATCGGCGGCGGTCCGGCCGGCGCGGTGGCCGGTCGTGAACTGGCGCGACTCGGCATGCGCATCATCATCATCGAACGCGGTCAGCGAAACCGGGAGACGACCTGCGGTCACTGTCTCAACCCGCGCATTCTCCCCCAGCTTGATGCGATCGACTTGCGACAGCCGATCGAAGATATCGCGGTCGGTGAAACCCGCGCGCTGGGCCTTCATCTGTCCGGTCGCGCCGCGGTTCGATTTCGCCTCGCGCGCGGTTTGATGGTAAGGCGAACGGATCTCGATCAGTTGCTGCTTGATGAAGCCGCACGACACGGCGCGATCGTGATGCAGCCCGCGACCGCGCGCATCGAATTCATCCATGGTCATACTGCGGTCGTGGCCGCCACACACAAAGCAACGACAACCCGATGGCGAACCCGGCTGCTGGTCGGCGCGGATGGGTTGCGCAGTTGCGTTGCGCGGCATGCCGGTTGGAGTCCATCGCGCACCGGCCGGGGGTACGGGTTCTCGTTTCAGATCAAGGACCCCGGCCAGCATGAACTCCGCCCGGAAACGATCGAAATGTTTCTCGACCGGACGGGTTACCTTGGCATCGTGCGCGAAGCGGGCGGTACGCTTCACATCGGCGCGCTCGTGCTGCCCCGGGCTGAGCAGAAGCTTGCCCCGGATGCATTCGTGCGCGCCGTGGCGAATCGTTTCGAGATGCTCCAGCAGATTGGCCTCGATCAGATCAGAACCACCGACATGCGGTCACTCACCGCGGCCGGACCGATGCCGCACGCCCCCGACCGGATTGCCGGCGGATCGTGCGCGCTCATCGGGGATGCGGCGGGGTACATTGAACCTTTCACCGGCGAGGGCATGACATGGGCGATGGAGTCCGCGCTGCTGCTCGCCGGAGCCGTGCAGCAACACGGCCAGTGGTCAGCCGCGACCGCGCGCACCTACGAAGCGCATTGGCAGCGCGAGGTCGGCCGGGCGCAACGTCGCTGTCGGGCCATCGCCCGGCTGGTGCGGGCACCGGGACTGGTGCGCACCGTCTGCGGCTTTTCGCTCGGGCGTCAGTTCATCGCGCAGCAACTCGCCGGTCGGGTGGCCGGCAAGGCGGTGGCGGCATGACGGTCAGTCCCACGCTGGAACGCCTGCCCCGGATCTCGCGCCCTAGCACGACCCCGCTGCTGCGCAGCATTGGAACGGCCGTGCCGCACATTCGCATCGGGCAGGATGAGTTGATCGATGAACTGGCGTCACTGTGGGAACTCAGCCGCACCCGGCGCGAACGATGGGCGCGCCTCTGCCGCGCTTCCGGGATTCAGCAGCGTTACGGGACGCGCCCACCGCGCGAGGTGTTCTCACTGCCGACCTCAGCGCGCATGGACATTTTTGCCGAAGAAGCCCCGCCGCTGGCGATGGAGGCCGCCGATCGCGCGATTCGCGATGCCGGGATCAATGCGAGCGACGTGACCGATCTGATCGTGGTCTCATGCACCGGCTTCTCCGCGCCGGGGTTGGATGTTGCGCTGATTGAGCGTCTGGGTTTGTCCGGCAACGTGCGGCGCACCATGATCGGATACATGGGCTGTTTCGGCGCGATTACCGGCTTGCGCAGCGCGATCGGCGCGTGCGCTGCCGATCCCGATGCGTGCGCGCTGGTGGTCTGCTGTGAACTCTGTTCGCTGCATCTGCGCGATGATCAGTCGATGGAGAATCAGGTCGCAACGTCATTGTTCGGCGATGGCGCCGCCGCGGTCATCGTGACGGGTTCTCCATCCGAAGAATTGAACGGCGCCGCATCGGGGCCGCCTTCGCTCGGCCGGCTCGCGCTCGGCGCAACAAAGCTGCTTCCCGAAGGGCGGGACTGGATGAGCTGGCGGATCACCGATGCCGGCTTTGCGATGACGCTCTCTAAACGTGTGCCCGAAGCGCTCGAAGCGACGATTGCATCGTTCGTCGAGGATCATTTCGATCGGATCGGTCTTGCGGGATACTGCGTGCATCCCGGCGGGCCGGGCATTCTCGATGCGGTGCAGCGTGGCCTTTCGCTTCCGAATGAAGATGCACTCCGCTCCGCCCGGACGGTTCTTTGCGAGAAGGGCAACATGTCCTCCGGCACCGTTCTGTTCGTTCTGGAGGAAGCGATGCGAGCCGGAGAACCATTGCCGACTCTGTTGTTGGCGTTCGGTCCGGGATTGACCATCGAGGCGCTTCCGATTCTGCCGGCCACGGCGCAGTAGCCGGCAACAAGCGGGCGATGCGAAGTCAGGGCATCGTTATGATCTGCCCTCATGTCGAATGACCAGGACACCATCGGCCGCGCGTACGCATTCGTGACCGGCGATGATGATGAAGATCGGTTGTGCGAGGACATTCCCGAGTCGGCGTGTCGCCATCAGCCGCGCAACTTCTTTCTGAACATCGGCAACGGCATGGCGACCAAGCTGGCGGAACAGCTCGCCTCGCCGGGACTGGTGTTGCCGTGGCTGCTCTCCGCGATCGGCGCGCCGTCGTTTCTGGCCGGGTGGCTCGTGCCGATTCGGCGTGCGGGCTCGCTCGCGCCGCAGATGATGGTTGCCGGGGCGATTCGCCGCAAGGCGGTGCGCAAGTGGTTCTGGGTCGGTGCGGGGATCACGCAGGCGATTGCGCTTGTGCTGATGGCGATTGCCGTTGCATTTCTCCCCCCGCTCGGGGCCGGCTTCGCGGTTGTCACGATGCTGCTCATCTTTTCGATCGCCAGCGGCGTTGGGTCAGTTTCCTTCAGCGATGTGGTGGGCAAAACCATCACCAAGGGACGCCGTGGCCGCATGTTGGCCTTGCGCGCGAGTCTCGGCGGCTTGCTCGCGCTAGGAGCAGGGTTGATTCTGCGGCAGACCGTGGAGAACGATGATGCGGTCGGCATTTTCATTCTGCTCATCGTCATCGCAGCGGCGCTCTGGGCGCTCGGCTCGATCCTGTTCGCCTTCAAGGTCGAACCGCCCGGCGCGAGCGATGGCAGCCGCACGGTCTTCACCGAACTGAAAGGTGGCTGGACGCTGCTCAAGCGTGAGTCGAGCATCCGCCGCTTCATCATCGCGCGGTGTCTGTTGACCGGCGTGGAACTATCGATTCCGTTCTACGCGTTGCACGCGCGGTCACTTGATCCGATTGATTCCAGCGCGCTCGGGGTCTTCATCATTGCGGTCAGTCTGGCGGAGATTCTTTCGAGCCCGGTCTGGGGCAAGTTTGCCGATCGCTCCAGCCGAGGGGTGATGATCGTCGCGGGGCTGATTGCGGGTGGCGCGGGCGTGTTCGCGCTGTTCTTCGATGCATTGCCTGAAGTGTGGCGGAACGCCTACGTGTACGGCCTGGTGTTTCTGTTGGTCGGGCTTGCGCACGGCGGTATCCGACTGGGGCGAAAGACGTGGATCATCGACGCCTCGCCGAAGGATGATCGACCGACGTGGGTCGCGCTCTCGAACACGATCGTGGGAGTGGCGATGGTCGCCGCCGCCGGGCTGGGCGTGATCGCCGATATCTTCACCGTGCAGGTGCTGATCGTCGTCTTGATCGTGATCGCGCTGGCGGGCAGCATCGCGGCGTGGCGGATGCCGGAAGCAGATTCGGCTCGGGCGGGCTGAGTCGATCGGCCGGCCGCGTTGCAATTCATCGGCGGTTCCGTCACGATACCCCGACGCTTTTCACATGAGGATCACGCATGGCTGAGCATGAATCGACCCCGCCTCCCCCGACACCCCCCAAAGGGCCGCCGCAGGACGAGAACGTCCTGCAGGATGTCTTCCAGACCCGCTACCGCGAAGTGACGGTCAGTGCGATCGTCTTTGCGATCCTGATCGGGATCGTGATGAACGCGGCGATCACCTACGCCGGCCTCAAGATCGGCTTCACGATCGGCGGATCCGCGATCGCCGCCGTACTCGGCTTCGGCGTGCTGCGCGGCATGCTGCGCAAGGGGTCGATCCTCGAAACCAACATCGCGCAGACGATCGCCTCCGCGGTGAACACGTCCAACTCCGGCGTGATCTTCACCGTGCCGGTGCTTTTCCTGCTCGGCTACCAGATCACCATGGGTGACCGTGATTTCTGGACGATCACCCTCGCCTGCGTGGCTGGAGCGCTGCTCGGCACGGTGTTCATCATTCCGCTGCGAAAACAGATGCTGGATATCGAGCGGCTGCGTTTCCCCAGCCCGACTGGCGTGGCGACGATCCTCAAGTCACCCGGCGCGGGGACCGCCAAGGCGGTCGTCCTGCTCGTCGGCTGCCTGCTGGGCGCGATCATCGTTCTTCCCGCCTCGCTGCCGTCGATCCAGCTCACCGCCTCGCTCGATGAACTCGATGCGCTGGTTGAGCGTGATCGAATCACCCCGGAGGAGCGCGATCACACATTGATGATCGCGCAGTGGATCGAAGAAGAAGCTGCCCCTCAGGAGGTCTACGCTCTGGGTGAACGGGCGGCCGCTCGGCGAGAACTGCTCCGACTGCGCGATGAGGCCGCCAAAGCCCGCGCGGACAATCTGCTCGAACTTCGTGCGCAGTATCGTGAAGTCAGCCGCGCCTTGGAAGCGGATCTCGCGGCCGTGCCGTACAACGAACACCTCGCCCGACGCGCCTATCTTGCCTCGGAAGGCGAGAAGGAATGGAGCGAACTGATCAGTCGGCAGACGGGTTGGGCGACCCGGCCGATCTTCGGCTACCAGGACATTCCCTGGCGGTATCCGGCAGAGGTCGACGAAGAAGCCACCGCGCATGTCCAGGCCGAAGACCTTGGCGCGGATCCGGTGCTCACGCGGCGCGTGGATCGCAACCGCGATGGCAGGCCGGACAAACGTTTCGCGGACAACTCGATCGACATCGGCCGGTGGATCGGCCTGCCGGGTCAGTTCCCGCTGATTCTGGCGATCGCGCCCTTCGCCCTCGGCGCGGGGTACATCACCGGCAAGGCGGGATTGTTCGTCCTGGCGGGTGGGATTCTCGCCTACTTCTTCATCACGCCGCTTGCGTACAACTCCGGCTGGATGCCCGCGACCATTCAGGCGCACCAGGCCGGCGGATACAGTCTCACCGAGTTCACGCGGCCGCTCGGGATCGGGCTGCTGCTCGGCGGCGCGATGCTCGGCATCGTCTTCTCCTTCCCCGCCATTCGGGAAGCGATCAAGTCGATCGGCGCGGCCAGCAAGTTGAAGACGGGCAGCGATGAACTCGGATTGAAAACCATCGGCGTGTCGATCGTGCTCGGCCTGATCGTGCTGTTCATTGCGGCGGATATCGCCGGCAACACGCCCATCAACCCCGGCAACTGCCCCATTACGAACGAACCGATCGATCGGCAGATCGACACTGCGGAGTACGGCGGGTACACGATCGGCTTTGCCACCGAAGATGCAGCGCTCATGTGGGAGATGGAGTGGACCGAGGAGCAGCGCAAGGCGTTCATGGCTTCCGAGTTCGCCCGGCCGGGACTGCTTTCGCAGTTGAATCCGCACATTCGCGCTGCGGTGATTGCGATCATCGGCGCGGTCTGGATCTGGTTTGCCGGGATCATCATTTCCCAGTGCGCGGGCATGACCGACTGGTCGCCGATCTCCGGCATGTCGCTGTTGACGATCGTGCTTGTTCTGATGCTCGCCGGCTCCGGCGCGGTGCTCGGCGCGGTGTTGCTCGGCGCGGCGTTATGTGTGGCGATCACCCTCGCAGCGGACATGATGGGCGATATGAAGACCGGCTATCTCGTCGGTTCGAAACCCAAGCGACAGCAGTTCATTGAATTGTGCGTCGTCTGGATGGGACCGATCATCGCCATGTTCGTCCTCTTCATCATTGCCGAGGCGAACCTCGTGACCGATGGCGTGGCGATCGGCCCGGAGGTGGACATGCCCGCGCCGCAGGCGTTCGCACTGGAAGCGGTCATCACCGGCGTGCAGGGCGGCGAGATGCCGTACGCGCTCTACGGCTTCGGCGCGATTCTCGGCTGCCTCCTCGGGCTCGGCGCGTTCTCCGGCCTGGGCGTGCTCGTCGGCATCTCGATGTTCCTGCCGTTCATGTTCATCGCGACCTACGGCATCGGATGCCTCGTCAACATGGCGGTGAAGAAGATCAAGGGCGCGGCATGGGCCGAAGCGTGGGGCGTGCCGTTTGCAGCGGGATTAATCGTCGGCGATGCCATGCTCTCGCTGGGCATCAACCTTACTGTGCTGATACTGGAGTCCTGAACGATGAAACTCATCGGTTCACTATTGGTCACCGTTTCGCTGATCATCGGGGTGCTTGCTGCGACGACGGCGTACCTGGTTCCGATCGATCGGATTGACCCCGATCAGGATCGCGTGGTGCTGCACGCCCCGGCCGGTTCCGAGGTGGATGAAGATGATCCGACCGCGATGCCGGAGCCGGTCCTGAGGCCCGGCACGATGGAGGAGCCGCTCACGCTGACCGAGGCGCATCTCGATGAATTGCGCGATGCCGGCGCGACGCGCGTCCATGCCAAGGAATTCTCGTTTCGTCACTGGCAGGAATGGTGGCTCTTCCTCTTGGCGTGCATCGGGTTGACGGTGGGTTCCCTGATGGTGCGCACGGCCATGAAGCGCGAATTGACACAGCTTGCGCCGTCGCCGAGCGAACAATCGACCGTCCCGCCGCGCGAACTCCTGGAGAACGCCAAAAAGGATGCTGTCGATCTTCAGAACGAGCTTTCGAAGATGACCGATCCCCGCGCGAAGCAGCAGCGCATACTTTCTCGCGTGGAACGCATGCAGGAGCAGTCGTTCGATCCGTTCGTGCAGAGCCGGCCGAAGCTGATCAACGACTACGGCATGGCCGGCTACGCGCAGATCATGGACCGGTTCGCCGCGGCGGAACGACAGTTCAACCGCGCCTGGTCGGCCGCGGCGGATCACGTGCTCGAAGAGGCGGATGTATCGATCGCGCAGGGCATCACGATTCTGGATGAAGCCATGGAGCGACTTGCGCAACAGGGGAAGTGAAGAATTGGACGGTTGGACCCGGCGGCGGGTCGCGCGCGGGTTTCCGGGCTACTGCCTCGGGTGCGCTGCGCCGTGGTGGGCCGCCCGACGGTCGGCGACGAGCTGCACCACCTTTTCGATCGCGTCGTTCAATTGGTCGTTCACCACGAACGTGTCGTAGCACGCGCTGGTGCGGGCAAAGTGAATCTCCTGCTTGGCTTCGGCGAATCGGCGCTGAATGGCCTGCTCATCATCCCGGCCGCGGGCGCGGAGCCGCCGAAGCAGTTCTTCCTCGCTTGGGGGCAGGATGAACACGCTGAACGCGGTGGGCATGGACTTCTTGACCTGCTGCGCACCCTGCACATCGATATCGAGGATGACGAGCTGGCCTTCATCGAGCAGCCGCTCGACGGGTTCGCGCGGCGTGCCGTACCAGTGCTTGCCGAAGACCTGGGCGTACTCAAGAAATTCACCACGATCGATCATGGCCTGAAACTCATCTTCATCGAGGAAGAGGTAATCGCGGCCGTGGATCTCGGCTGAAGTTTTGGGGCGGGTCGTGGCGGAAACGCTGAACGCCCCACCGAGTTGCTTCTCCACCGCATGGACGATGGTTGTCTTCCCCACGCCGGACGGCCCGGAGATCACCACGAGCAGACCGCGATCCGAATCTTTCTCTTGGGCAGCGTTCATCCTGCGAAGTGTACGCGATTCGGTTTCGCTCCGGGCGGTTCCGCGTGTACACTTCACGGAGTGGGTGAACTCTCGCTGGGCGAATGCGACCATGAGCAAACCAGACCCGACCACCCCGCTGCCGACGGATGATCCCGAACTTCTGCAGAAGCGGATCGCGCAATTGGAAGCGACCATCCGCGCGCAGCGCAACGAAATCAAGTCGCTTCGTCAGAACCAGGTCACCGAAGAACTCGAGCGGCGGTGGCAGCTCCTGATCGGGCAGGTGCCGGCGATGATCTGGACCATGGATCAAGACCTCGTCTACACCTCATGCCACGGGGCGGGATTGAAACAACTCGGCCTGAAGCCGAACGAACTGGTCGGCGTACCGCTGCACGAGTACCTTGGCGACAGACCGGAGGCAGGGCTGTATCTGAGCAGTCACAAACGCGTTAGGGAAGGCGAACGCGTCTCGCTCACTTCAACCTGGATGGGTCGAGACTACCAGATCATCTGCGAGCCGCTGCGAGAAGAGAGCGGCCGGATCACGGGGCAGATCGGGATCGCATTCGACATCACCGAGCAGAAGGTGCTTGAACGCAAGCTCACCCGGCGCGTTCAGTTCGAGCGGTTGATGATACGCATCTCGAATCACTTCATTGATCTGCCGGCGGCGGAACTGGATCAGGGCATTGACGAGGCGTTGGGGATGGTCGGACAGTTTGTCAATGTGGATCGATCCTACGTGTTCCACTACGACGACTCGACGGACACGCTGTCCAATACGCACGAGTGGTGCCGCGATGGCATTTCAGCCGAGCGTGATTCGATTCAGAACGCGCCGGCCGCGGACTTTGCCTGGTCCGTCTCCCAGTTTCGTCGTGGTGAAGCGGTCATCGTGAACGATGTGCAATCACTGCCCGAGGAAGCGGTCGGCGAAAGCCGTGCTGCGGCCGAGCAGTCAATCCGGTCGCTTCTTGCGATCCCGCTTCAATTGGCCGGACGCTTTCTGGGATTTTGCGGTTTCGACATGGTGCGGGAAGCGCGCGAGTGGTCGGAGGAGATCATCCAGGACGCGGCGGCTCTGGCGGATGTGTTTGTGCATGCGCTGGAACGCCGCCAAAACCAACTTGAACAGCAGGAACAAGAGCGGTTTCTGAGTACGCTGCTGGGTAACCTTCCCGGCTGGGTGTACCGTGTCAACAACGACCCCGACTGGACATTTCTTTACGTCAGCGATGGCATCGAAGCGGTCACGGGCGTTTCTATCACTCGTTTCCTGCAGGGCGAGCAGTCGTTCGGTGAGTTGATGCATCCCGATGATCGCGCCGAGGTGTGGGAGACCGTGCAGAAGGCACTCCAAGACCGCCGTTCGTTCGAATTGAAGTACCGCATCCGCGACGCTGCCGGCGCGACCAAGTGGCTCTGGGAGCGGGGACTGGGCGTGTTCGATGAGAACAACCGGCTGAAGTATCTCGAAGGGTTCATTACCGATATCAGTCAGCAGCACTTGAACGAGCTGGAGCTTCAGAAGCGGGATCGTGACCTTCAACTCATTCTCGTCAACTCGCCGGATGTGATTGTGCGCTATGACCTTGATCTGACGATTCTGTACGTCAATCCGCCTGCCGCCGCCGTCTTCGGCATGACCGAACAGGAACTGATCGGTCGGCCACTGTGTGCGACGCCATTTTCCCAGCGGGTCGTCGATGACTGGACGGACTACGTTCGCGAAACGGCGCGGCTGGGGAGGGACCGTCGCTTTGAATATGAAACCGAGATCGATGGATTGATGACTTGTTTCGATTGTCACCTTGTGCCCGAACCCAACGACAACGGCGAGATCACCTCCGTTTTGTGCCTTTCTCGCAACATCACACAGCGCAAACAGGCAGAGCGCAACTTGCGCAACGCGAACTCGCTCCAACGCCTGTTGCTGCGCGAACTTGATCATCGTGTGCGGAACAATCTGGCTTCACTTCTCGCATTGGTCGATCTTTCCGCGCGGGATGCCGATTCGGTCAATGAACTGGCGGATTCCATTCGCAGTCGTGTGCTCGCCATGTCGTCCGTGCACGACCTCCTGTCGCGCGGGCACTGGACTTCGCTCGATCTTCGCGGCCTCATGGACTCCCTCCTGCCGGCCGACGTGGCGTCGCGCGTGGATGTCGATGGCACCCCGCTTCCGATTGCCGCCAACCAGAGCACCGCGCTCGGCATGGTCATCCAGGAATTGATCGCCAACAGTCTCAAGCACGGCGCGCTGGCGTCGGAAGAAGGGACGGTGACGATCCACTGGAGCGATGAGCCGGCCGATGAAGAACGTGAAGATCACCGCCGACTCACGATCAACTGGATCGAGTCGGGCGGGCCGCCGGTCGACGCGACTCCCCCCAGCGGAACCGGGACGGGGTTAATCCGGGGTCTCGTGCGCAGCGAACTGCACGGAACGGCCGACCTGAGTTATCCGCCGGAGGGCGCGCGCCACCGGTTCACGCTCTCGCTCGAACCGGTGATGGAAACGCTGGAACAGAGTACGGTGGGGACTTCCCTCCCGCCGCACTGAATCGCGCCTCCCGCGGCTACACTGCCCTTCCCACGCTATGCGCCATCGTATTCTGTTCAGCCATTTGATCTTCGCCCTGTCCGGGCTGGCCGGTCTCGGCTATCAGATCGTCTGGGCCCGACAGTTCTCCGTCGGTCTCGGACACGAAGTGCCCAGCGTCTTTGCGGTGATCGTGGCGTTCTTCGGGGGACTGGCGATCGGCGCGTGGATGCTCGACGGCCCGATCGGGCGCAGCCGTCATCCGGATCGCTGGTACGCCGCGCTGGAGTTCATCATTGCCGGCTGGGCGTTGGTGACGATCGCCCTCGTGCCGATCGTCAACGACTTCGCCTCGCAGCGTATCGGGCTTGATCCATCGCCTATCGCGCACTGGACCTGGGCGATGGTGCTGCCGTTTGTCACGCTTCTGCCGGCGACGGTGGCGATGGGTGCAACGCTGCCCGCACTCGAACGTTTCGTCGCGGCGGTTCGCTCGCGCGGTCGGGTTGTAGCCGGGCTGTATGCCGCCAATACGCTCGGCGCTGCGGTCGGCGTACTCATGGCCGCGTTCCTGCTTCTGCCGAACCTTGGCGTGATGTGGTCGATGATCACGCTGGCCGCGATGAATCTCCTCTGCGCTGCGGGCATTCTGATCGTGCGTCCGCCCGGCGGACCGATCGAACCGCCGACCATCACGCCGATCGTTGACGGCATCGGGCGCGTTCGGCTCGGGGTGACGCTCTTTCTGACGGGGGCGCTCGGTATCGGCTACGAGGTGCTCGGCGTGCGGGTCATGGCGCAGGTTCTGCAGAACACGGTTTACAGTTTCGCCTGCGCACTGAGCGTGTATCTGATCTTCACATCGCTCGGGGCGGCGATCTACCATCGACACTGGCGCGAACAACCGTTTCGACCGCTGCTCACGTCGCTCATCATCGGTCTCTCATCAACCTGCCTGCTCGGCATCATGGTTCTGGCGCGCGGACCCGAACTTCATCTCATGTTCCAGAACGCCATCGGCGGCGGGTTCACCGGCGCGATCATCGCGGAGATGATCTTCGCCATGCTGGTCTTCGCCGCACCATCGTTCTTCATGGGCGCGATCTTTTCGCATCTGGTGGAAGCCGCCAAGCATCAGGGCGGCGGGGTCGGGCGCGCGATCGGTCTCAATACGTTCGGGGGGATGGCGGGTCCGATCCTCTTCGGGATTGTCCTGCTGCCATTGACGGGCGCGCGGAACGCAATCGCGCTGCTCGCGTTGGCGTACCTCTTTCTGATCCCGGAACGCCGTCCCGCGCGGCTGCTGCCGGCAGTGGTGCCGGTCGTGCTGCTGTTGCTGCTGCCGCCGCATCTGGTTCTGGTGACCACCGCGCCGGACGGGCGCGTGCTTGAGTACCGCGAAGGTCTGCTCGGCGCGGTGGCGATCGTGGAAGATGCCAATCGCAACCGCGCGCTGAAGGTCAACAATCATTTCGATATGGGCAGCACGGTCAGTCTCTTTCTCGAACAGAGGTTGGCGCATCTGCCCCTGTTCCTGCATCCCGACCCGGAACGGGCGCTGTTCCTCGGCGTGGGAACCGGCATCACGATGGGGGCCGCATCAATCGAGCCGCACATCGAACTGACCGGCGTCGAACTGGTGCCCGAAATCATTGACGTCATGCACTGGTTCGACCCGGCCAACGCGGGCGTGCAGAACGCGCCCCATGCGACGATCCATGCTGCGGATGCCCGGCGATACGTGCGCGCGTCGACCCATGAATACGATGTGATCGTCGCGGATCTCTATCATCCGGCTCGCGACGGCGCGGGAAGTCTGTACACCACCGAACACTTCCGCGCGATTCGGGATCGCCTCGCACCCGAAGGGATTTTCTGTCAGTGGCTGCCGGTCTATCAACTCGACGAAAAGATGCTGCGCGTGATCATCCGGACGTTTCTGGATGTGTACCCGGATGGATTTGCGATCATGGCATCGTACAACGCTGAAACGCCCTGCCTCGGTCTGATCGGTTCGCGCAGCGCGGTGACTTTTGATTCTACGTGGTTCGAACGCCGTGTCGTTGAACGTGATCTCATCGAACCGCTTCAGCAGCGTCGGCAGGCGTTGTACACCCCGTTCGCACTTTTCGGCACGGTGATCGGCGACGCGGATGGGCTGCGTCGTTACGCCGGGGAAGGGCCGCGGAACACGGATCAGTTTCCGATCGTCATCCACGGCGCGCCGCGCTATGCGTATGCACCACAACGAGCGCCGCACGAGCAAATGCGGGTGCTGCTCGAAAGGACAGACGGATCGATCGCATCACTCTTCCCCGATCGCGATGCCGATGAAGTGCGTTTTACCGAGCGTCTGAGCGCGGTGCATGAGGCGCGTGATCTCTATCTTCGCGGAGAGGCGCACCGCGTCGAGAATCGCCCGATTGATGCGCTGGCGCTTTACATTGAGAGTGCGGCGGTGAGTTCTGATTTCGAGACCAGCTATGCCATGGCACTTCGCGTGGCAACAGATCTGGCCCGCGCGGGCGATGAAGAGATTGCCCGTACCGCCTTTCGCGCGCTGCGCGATGCGCGTCCCGATCGCCCCGAGGCGGAGGATCGGCTGCGTACGCTGGGGCAGTGAGGCGCAGCGATTGGATGTCGATTCTGGCCGATACTCTGACGCGCAAATGGCCCGCAAAGAAAACCGCCCGAGTGCAAGGGACTCGGGCGGTTGCGTAGGAATGGAGATTAACGAACGGTGGTTTACCAGTGCGCCGGATCAATGCCGAAGCCGGAGCGGTCCGGCGGTTCAGGTCGTTCCGGACGCACGTGGGGGTTGGCGTCGGCTGCATCGAGCATCAGTTCGATCGCGCGATCCAGTTGCGGATCGCCGCCGTCGACCATCTTTGCGGGATCGTCGATGACTTCGATATCCGGATCGACGCCGTGGCCTTCGATCGACCACTCGCCTTCTTTGGTGTAGAAGCCGAAGGTGGGCACCGCGGTATAGCCGCCGTCAATGAGCGCTGGGTTGCCGGAGATGCCGACGAGGCCGCCCCAGGTGCGGGTGCCGATCAGTTTGCCGAGGTCGTTGTGGCGGAAGAGCCACGGGAACATGTCGCCGCCGGAGCCGGAAGGTCCGTTGATGAGCATGCATTTGGGGCCGTGGTGCGCATCGAACGGCCACTTCCAGTCGATGCCATCCCGCCGCGCCCAGTAGTTCGTGACGGGGCGGTTGAGCATTTCGATGAATCGGGTGGGAATCTGTCCCCCGCCGTTCCATCTCTCATCGATGATGAGCGCTTCCTTGCCGAGCTGCGCCATGTACTGACGGACCAGTTCGTTCTGGCCGTTCACGCCGGTGTCGGGCACGTGGATGTAGCCGACACGCCCGTCGGTTTTCTCTTCGACATAGCGGCGATTGTCTTCGACCCACGTGCGGTACCGCAGCGCGGCATCGCTGCCCATCGCGCGAACGACGACGTCGCGGGCGTCTTCATCCCATTCCGGCTCTTCGCTCACGGTGATCGTGATGGTGCGACCGGCGAGATTCTGGAAACTGGCGAAGACATCGCGCGTCGGATCTACCGGCACGCCGTTGACTTCGAGTAGATAGTCGCCTTCGTTGACGTCGATGCCCGCTTCGGAGAGCGGACCGAAACCGTCGCGGTCCCAGTCGCCCGCCTCGTAGATGCGCTCGATGTAGTAGGCGTTGGCGTCTTCATCGAAAGCGAAGTCGCAGCCGAGCGAACCGACGCTGACTGACGGCTGACTTTCGTGATCACCCCCGAAGTAGTACGCATGTCCGACGTTCAACTCGCCGATCATCTCACCGATGATAAAGCTGACGTCTTCGCGGCTGGTGGCGTCGTCGACCATCGACAGGTAGTGCTCGCCGATCTTGTCCCAGTCCACGCCGTGAAGATTGTCCACGTAGAAGAAATCGCGCTGAATGCGCCACGCATCGCGAACGACCTGGCGCCACTCTTCGCGCGGATTGATGATCGAGATCATGTTGTCCGTCGGCACGTTCTTGCCTGATGCACCGGCGGCGGCGTTCTGGATCGACGCCCGCGCACCGCGCACGACGAGCAGCTTCGAGCCGTCGGGGGTGATCTCGAACTGCGTTGCGCCCGAAGCGACGGATTGTTCACGCCGCTGATCGTCTTTGATGTCGAACAGGAAGATACCCGTCTGCCCGCCCGGCAGGCCGCGACCCGACGTGCGAACGTAGAGCAACTGGTTGCGATTATTGACCGCGAGCCGGCCGAAGTTCCCCGGCGAGACGGGCAGTCGCATCGCGCGACGTTCGAAGCCGTCGATGTCGATGTCCACGCTCTCGCGCGCTTCATCCGCATCCGCTTCGGCGGCGGCATCCGCGCCGACTTCGGTGCGCTCGGCGGTGAAATCAACGGATTCACCTTGTGAGGACGATGTGCCGCTCATCGTATTGCCGTCAATCGTGGCTTCGATGGTCGATTCCGGCGCTTCGGGGAATTCGCGCAAACGGCCCGTCAGCGTGATCCGGCTGGTCGCCGGGTCAAATTCGCCGGTGAGATCCACATTGAACATGTCCATCGACAGCGTGCCGGTGACGGAATAATCGGCCGTCATCGTGAGCGACATCGAGAAGGTCATCGGCCCCATTTCGGGCACGTCGACCGATCCGGTCCACACGCCGCTCACGCCGTCGTCTTCGGCTTCTTCTTCTGCGGCTTCATCTTCCGCATCAGCGTCGTCGTCCTCCGCTTCTTCATCCTCTTCCGCTTCTTCTTCCTCATCATCCCATGTCTCTTCATCGCTTTCCAAAAGCCAGGGGGACTTGATTTCCTCACGAAGCGGCACGGCGGCCAACACGCTGCTGCCCGCGTAGATGAACGTGGAATCCATGTCGGAGTAGGCCGGCGACCAGTGACCGGTCGTCACGTAGTAGAGCCAGTCGCCGTTGCGGCTGAAGACCGGCGAGCGGTCGTTGTAGTAGCCGCTGGTGAGCTGGTGATGTTCATCCTCGTTCACGTTGTAAACGAAGATCGCGCTGGACGGATCGCTCTGGTCATCGAGCGTGCGGCCGTAGGTGATCCATTGGCTGTCGTGCGACCAGTCCACGCGAAGAGATCCCCCGCTGCGTCCCCCCCCGGTGGCCCACGGGTCCTGATCGACCTTCTTCGTCTCCGCCTCTTCCACGTTGGTCAGGAAGATCGTGCTGGTCTTGTCGGTGAAGATGATGTACTCGGAGCAAGGGGACCATTGGGCGTTGTATTTGAAGGGACCGCCGTCGTCGGTGAGTTGGCGCGTTTCGCCCCGGCCGTCGGACTGCGTGATGTAGAGTTCGTACTCGCCCGACTCATCGGAGAAGTAGGCGATCCACTGCGCGCACGGGCTCCAGCTCGGGTTGCGCTCCGCAATGCCGCTGGTACGCGTGAGATTGCGCGGCGAGCCGTTCTCTGCGGGCATGGTCCAGATGTCGCCGCGCGCTTCCGCGACCGCGCGCTTCGCGTTCGGCGAAATGTTCCAGTAGGTGATGAATCGCGAGACATCGGTCCGCTGCGTACGGATGTTCGGTCGATCGCCCGGAATGCGCACGTCGACGGTGCGCGTCGAGTTGTTGTCAAGGTTGAGCAGATACAGGTTCGGCCCGTTCTGGAAAACGATCTCTCCACGGTCGCGCGGGCCGGGGCCGATGCTCGGCCACTTCACATCCCATTCGCTGAAACGGGTGATCTGCTCGTGGCGATCGCGGCGCATATCGTACACCCAGATATTGAGACGCGCTTCTTCACCCCGGTCGGAGAGGTAGTACAGTTTGTCGCCGTTCGGTGCCCACATGGGAAGCGTGTCGGTGCCTTCCCAGTCGGTAACCTGCTTCGAGGAGTGGTCGTTGAGGTTGAAGAGCCAGATGTTGGAAGCGAGCCCGCCGCGGTAGCGCTTCCAGGTGCGCCGGTCGCGGTTGAACGGCGTGTAGGCGAGCCACTGGCCATCCGGGCTGATGGCACCGGCATCGCCGTAGGGAATGGGCAGTTGTTCTGGATGCCCGCCATCTTTGGAGATCGTGTAGATCTGCGCCGCGCGTTGCTGGCCGGAGCGGAAATTGCTCGTGTAGATGAGTTTTTCCCCGTCGGGCGTCCAGCCGGTGAAGTTCTTCCCGCCGGCGTGGTAGGTGATGCGCTCCGGCACGCCGCCTTCGAACGGGATGGTGTAGATGTCCCGTCCGCCGTCGTAGTTGCCGACGAATGCGATCGACTTGCCATCCGGCGAGAAGCGCGGATTGACTTCCTGACCCGGCGGGCTGGCGAGCGGCTTGGCGAGCCCGCCCTCACGCGGCACGAGCCAGATGTCGTTGGCGTAGACGAACGTGATGTGCGTCTTTGAAACGTGCGGATAACGCAGCATCCCGGCATCCGGGGTGATATCCGCCTGCGCGGGCAGCGTGAAAACCGCTGCCAGCAGAAAGAGGAGACCGATCAATGTAATTCTTTGCATGTGTCCTGTTCACTCCACAAGGCGAAAAGCCGGTCCGTCCGGCCGGTGAACAGGTTGTACCGAAAATTGCGCGGAAGTTTGCACATCGGGGCGAAAAAGCCCTCCCCCCGGTGCGGGACCGTCGATTCCGTTCCGGCGGTCAGAGGCCGACGCGCAACGTCGCTTCTTCCATCAGGTACAGGCCGATGAGCCAGTCGTTGATCAGATACGGATCAATCCGCATGATGCCTTCAATCGCGCCGTAGTTCGAGAAACGGCGGACATCCGGACTCGGCGTCTCTGTCAACTGAACTTCGATCGCGTCGTATGGCGAGGGCATGGTGCCGAGGCAGCAGCCGTCCCACATGTTCAGCATCAACAGCATTTCTTTCGCATCCGCACCGATCATCGGGAAAAGCAGGTGCCCTGTGATCCGCACGTGGGCGTTGTCGAGCATCTGGATCCGTTCGGGAATCTCCGTCATGCCTAATCGCGGCTGATAGGTCTCCGCAGCGGACATGAGCAGTTCCCAACTGACCTCGTATGGATCATCCGGGGTTCCCGAGCCGTTGATCTCGAACAGCCCGTCCACGAGCAGACGACCGTCATCTTTCTTGACGATGGAATGCTCGATGGTTGATTTCTCGCCGTCCTTCCAGGGGTTTTCTGATTCGCGAAGCGTGTCTTCGTGGACGTGGCCGGGCGGCGCGCCGGCCGGCCCGCCGGGGGGCGTCGGCGTGCCACCGAAAAACTCACCGAGCGACACATCGCCATCATCCCCTTCCGACCGGTCCTGATCGGCCGAGGCGAGTAACTCTTCGGCGAGGGACTGGGCGGTTGGAGGCGACGCGGATGCCCAGCTTCCCGGCGCGGATCGGCTCGATTCGTCCGGCTGGCCAGAGTCGGATTCCGGTCGGGTTGGATCCCCCGCATCACTTCTGCTGCGATCTTCACTCCGGGGCGGCACGATCGCATCCGCCGTCTCGGCTGACGTTGACGCGGTTCGCGGGGCCTGGCTGCCGCTGCGCATTTCCGCCCAAGCCACCACGAGGGCGACGGCGACGAAAATCAGAATGACAATCCAGAAGAGTCGCATACGTTGATCTTACTCCCTGCGGGTTCCATCGGTTCAACCGCCGGGCGGCCCAAATGATTCAGTCGATTCGGCCGGTTGCGGATATTCCGCCCTGCCATCGTGCATGATTTCGGTACGGATAGATCAGAATGCGGTCGCGGGCCCTCGGGGAGGGCGGCTAACCCAATGGACGCAGGTGGGCGACGACCGTGGTCCGATACGCCGCGGCTGCGGGAACAAGGCCGGCGAGCGCGGCGAGCAGAATCGACGCCATCACCATCACGAAGGTCCAGACCGGTTCCAGGCGCGGCTCGATCACCAGCCCCAACGTCTGCTTCATCAACTCCGCCACCACGATCATGCCGATGAAGGCGAAAACCACCCCGGCCAACGCGCCCAGCAGGCCGATCAACGCCGACTCGGTCAGCACGAGGCCGAAGATTCGCGGCCGGCTACAGCCGAGCACCCGGAGGATGGCGATCTGCCTTCGGCGCTGCTCCATCGTGTTGTAGAGCGCGAGCATGATGGCAATGCCGCTGGAAAGCAGCACCACGCCCGCCATCCCGATGAAGATCTGATCGATGTTCGAGACGATGCGGAAGAGACGTTGAATTTCAAAGTGCGGGTCCGCCACGGTGATCGTCGTGTCCCGCCGCAGCATATCGTAGATCTGCTGTTGGCCGGCGGACATGGCTCGGCCGGGACGGGTGCCGACGCGCAGGTAGATGCCGGTGATCAGTCGATCAGCATCACGCAGGTCCGCTTCGGTGGTCATGCGAACGGAAGGATCTTCTGCGCGGCGGACATCATGGGCGTGAATGACCCAGGTGCTGATCAGGTCGGTGAACAGCGCGCGGTCGTGCGGGCTGCCCGTTTGCTCAAGAATGCCGACGACACGGTAGGCGTAGTCATCATGTACATGAGGCGTCATCGTGGTTTCGTCCGCCCGGCCGAAAATTCTCCGTTGTCTCGAATCTTCGATGCCGTGCGTGAGGTAGATTTCGTCGCCGAGGCGCAGTCCGGTCCCCTGCGCGACTTCGGAACCGATGACGACTTCAAACGGCCTTTCGAACCGACGACCGTCACGGAAGGACCATTCCAAGCCGGGGTGCGGCTGGAATTTCGTGAAGAACTCTTCGGTCGTCGCCAGCACCGGGAACCCGCGGTAGCTGTCGCCCTGCTGATTGGGGATGGCGAACTCCCACGGAATGCGCAGGCCTTCGGAGATTTCCAGGTACTTCGACCACGGAATCGCGCGGCGCGGCGCGCTGGCGTAGAACACGCTGTTGAGAACCGCCACCAGAGCGCTGTCTTCTGCCGAGACGAGCATGTGCATGTTGCCCGCCCCCCTTTGGAAGGCGTCCTGCCCCGCTGTGCGCATGCTCAGCAGCACGATCATCAACGCGACCGCCACCGCCACGGTGACAATGGTCGTCACCGTCGAGAACCAGCGGCTGGTCAAGCTGCGCGAAATGATCGTGAAATCCGTCATCGCCATGGGGCGTTATCCTTCACTCGTTCAATCAATCGTGGTTTCGCCTCCGCGGCGGGCTCGATCGGTGGACATTTCCAGTGTCTTGGTGTCCAGTTCCGGCTCGACCCGCAACTGGCTCAGATCGACGCATCTCTCGAAACGGCTCGCCAGCGATGGATCGTGGCTCGTGCAGAGTAGCGCGGCACCGGTTTCGAGGCATGCTTTCTGAATCAGGTCCATGGCCGCATCGGCGTTCTCCGGATCAAGACTCGCCGTCGGCTCATCGGCCAGAACCAGCGCCGGTTCACACGCCACGGCCCGCGCCACGGCGACGCGCTGCTGCTGTCCGATACTGAGCCGCTCGACGAACTGGTTCGGCCGGTCGATGCCGAGTGAATCGAGCAAGGCGGTTGCGCGTTCCCGGTGATGCTTGGGCGGCAGTTCGGAAAACATCAGTGCCGCCAGAACGTTTTCCAGTGCGGTGAACCCCTGCAGCAGGTTGAAAGTCTGGAAGATCATGCCGATGGTTCTTCCGCGGAAGAGATCGCGTTTCTCGCCCTGCAGTTCGTGAATGTTCTCGCCGTTGATCAGAACCTGGCCTCCCTGCGGCTCCATGAGGCCGGCGATGAGATAAAGCAGCGTGCTCTTGCCCGATCCGGAGCGGCCCTTGAGGAGCATCTGATCCGTGCGGTCCAATTTGAGCGACTGGATATCAACCACAGGTTCCGTTGAGGGCATGCCCGCGTAGCGGAAGTGCAGATCGTGTATGTCGAGAGCCGGAAGCGTGGTCATTCCTGAATCCGTTCCGTGGGTCGTGATGCGCGGCGTGCTCGGCGGGAAAGTCCGTGCTTCTCACTATACCGCTCCGGAGAAGAGAAGTTCAGATCCCGCGATGTCCCTTCGCTCGAATCGCGCGGTCCTGGTCAGTCTCCAGAAAGTGAAGCAGGCGGCACGCGAAGTCCTCGCCCCAGAGCGAGAGGCGGAAGAGCGGCGTGTACAGGGCAACCGCCGCCACGGACCACGTCACCAGCACGGACCCGATCAACGTATCGCTGACCCAGTGCGCGCCGGTGAAGCAGCGCGGCAGACTGAGCACGAAGCAGACGGGAAACAGGATCCACACCCGCTTTCCCCAGCGAAGCAGTGCAAAGAAGAACACGGTGAAAAATACGCTGCCGTGATTGGATGGAAAGCTCGTCCGCGAGGCCGTCTTCACATCGACATCACGTTTCTCTTCCAGATCAATCAGTTCGTCCCCCATCACGTAGGTCGGGCTGTCACGCGGCATGTACTGTTCGAGAACATGATCACCGATTGCGTTGGCGACGATCCAGAACACGAAAATGAAGCCGGCGAACGCTGCGACACGGCGCCAGTCGATGCCCGGGCCGATCGCCCACCTCGCGGTCAGACAGAACGCGAGAAAGATCAGAAACACACACAGGGCTTCGCCCCACCAGTTATTGAAAAAGACGACGGCGTGATCGAACCCGGCGCTCCGGCCGGTCAGACCGTTGATCGCATCCGCCAGCGGACGTTCAACCTGATCGAGCGGTCCAAAGCCGTACACCCACCACAGCACGATGCCGAGCGCACTCAGGCCGAGCGGAAGCAGGATTCCGATTAGTCGGCGCGATAGGGAAAGACTCATCCGGGGAAGTTTATCGAATTTTTGACGCGCGTCTCACCCAACACACATATAGATCGCGCATTGCTCAAACCGTCAGCGGCGGCAGGTTCGGCGCGATCTCCGCGCGACGGTCCTCCAGCCAGACCGGCAACTGAAGCGAACCGCCCAGGTTGTCTTCTGATTCGTCCGCGGTGAAGCCCGGGCCGTCCGTCGCGATCTCGAACACGATGCCGCCCGGTTCACGGAAGTAAATCGACCGGAAATACTTGCGCTCCCGGACATCGGTCACATTGACCTTCTCCGCGCTCAACCGGGCCTGCCAGGACATCAGTGCGGCATCATCCGCGACGCGCCACGCGATGTGGTGCACCGTGCCGGGGCCAAAGCGCCCCCGTCCTCGAGTCGAATCCTTGAAGACCTCGATCCGGGCCTTGCGATGATCCATCGGGACCCGAAGGACCGTTCCCTTGCCGCCTTCCGACGTGTCGGACGATTCGTCGTGAACCAGCCCGAGGACATTGGTCAGGAACGTACTGGACGGCTCGATGTCCTTGACCGCCATGCGCACCCCGGAGAATCCGGTGATGGCCATGTCGCTCTGCTGATCACCGTTCAACCACGGTTCAAATCGTTCAACGGCAAGATCACGTTCGTGCAATTCCAAAGGCAGGCCGTCGGGGTCGGTCAGTCGCAGGACTGTGTGTGGCGACGCCCCCGCCCGCTCGAAGGCAACGTTCCGCTGTTCCAGTCGCGCGGCCCAGGCATCGGCGGATCCGGCGGGAATGGCCAGCCGCACCGTATCGATCTGTCCGCATGCGGGGTCGGCCCGTTTCGCGCCGGGGTGGGCGAAGTACGTCATCACCGTGCCCGGCGTGCCGATCCGGTCCGCGAAATAGAGGTGGTAATGCTCGACGTCATCGAAGTTCACGGTCTGCTTGATGAAGCGCAGTCCGAGGACTTTGGTGAAAAAGTCGAGGTTCGTCTGTGGGTCGCCTGCGAAGGCGGTGATGTGATGAATGCCCAGCAAGCTCAATGTCAATTCCTCGGGGGGTCGTCGTAAGGACAGGACAATGCGGGACGACGTTGCCACGCATCGGACGATCCACCGAACATCGCGATCGATCGAGACCTTCAGTTGAAGTCAGCGGGGAAGCTGCCCCAACTCTTTCTCGACTTCGCTCATCAGGGTGCGCATGGTTTCAGGGCCGAAATCAAATTTCAACTCCGCCGCGGCAAAGAGATCGGGCAGCGGCTTCGACCCGCCGAGGGCCATTGCGTTGCGGTAATTCTTCAGCGCGAGGTCTTCGCCGTTTTCGCGCGACTGCCGCCAGAGCTGCAGTGAGCCGAGTTGCGCGATGCCGTATTCGATGTAATAGAACGGCACGCGGAAGAGATGCAGCTGCCGATGCCACGCCGAGGCGCGGTACGGTTCCATACCCGACCAGTCCACCTTTGCGCCGAACCGGTCGTCCAGTTCGAGCCACTTCGCGGTGCGCTGATCGCGCGTGTGGTCGGGGTTGGTGTAAATCCAGTGCTGAAACGCATCGATCGTGGCGATCCAGGGAAGCATCTTGGAGAGATCTTCCAGATGCTGACGTCGCGCGCGATTCGCACCGTCCTCGTCATAGAACTCGGTCATGTACGGGTGCGCGAACAATTCCATGGACATCGACGCAACTTCCGCAAACTCGATCGGCGCGTGACGGTAGTAGACCAGCGGGTCGTCTTTGCACAACAGCGAATGGAAGGCATGTCCCGCTTCGTGCACCATCGTTTCGAGATCCCGCTGCAGGCCCGCAGCGTTCATGAAGATGAACGGCTTGCGGATCCGGTCACGCATCGACTGGTAACCGCCCGGCGCTTTGCCTTTCCGGGATTCGAGATCAAGGCAGTCCCCTTCGCGCAGCGTGTCGAACATCTCGCCCAGGTCCGGGCTCATCCTGTGGAACAGCTTGGAAGTACGTTCGATCAACTCGTCCGCATCGTCAAACGGCGTCAGCGGATCGCGTCCCTTCGGATCGACCGCCAGATCCCACGGCCGGAGCGATTCCCCTGTCTTGGTCAGCCCGAGCGTCTCGGCACGCTGCTCATTCAGCTTGCGGTACACCGGCACGCAGACTTCTTCCGCGCCGCGGTGAAAGGCTTCACAATCCTCCGGCGTGTAATCGAACCGGTGCATCGCCTTGAACATGTAGTCTCGGTAATTGTCGAAGCCCGCATTCTGCGCCATCTGGTGCCGCAGCTTGATGAGCTTGTCGAAGATCTCGTCAATCTTCTCGGTGTCCTGCGCGCGTCGTTCCGCGACGGCGCGCCACGCCTCTTCGCGAGTCTCGCGGTCGTTGAGTTCGAAGAACTTGGCCATCTGCGGCAGGGTCTTTTCCTCGCCGCGGAACTCAACGGTCATCGCGCCGCAGATTTCCTCGTACTGCTGCCCGAGCTTGGTGTCCTCGGTCTGAAGCGGAATGTTCTCTTCACGGAAGAGTTCGACATCCGCGCGAATGTTCCGGATCAACACGCTGTAGCGATGCTGATCGAGCTTGTCGGTGTGCTCGCATTCCGCGATCTTCTTGTCCAGCGCGAAGCCGGCCTTCTTGAGCTGCGGCTCGACGTTCTCGACGAAGTTGAGAAAGCCCTTCTTCGCCTTCTCATCGCTCGTGTTGCAGGTCATGCGTATGTAGAGATTGGACTCGGCTTCGCTCGCCGCGGCATCGAGCTCACTGCGGTCGAGGATGAGCTGCTCCACGCAGTCCTCGCACTTCAGCGGGCGATCGATCAGTGACTGGTAAAGCGGCTCGAGATTCTTCCACTGTGTGGCGTCGAGGTCGGTGGGCACAAAGTCAGTCGTTGCGGTCGTGGTGGTCATCGATCCATCCATTCCGATCAGAGATTGAGAAGGCGTTCTTCCGCCGGGGCCGAATTCGACATGCTCCGG
>RECV01000274.1 GCA_007693845.1 Phycisphaerales bacterium | reverse complement strand
CGGGAGCAGGCCCAGCGTGATCTCGCGCAGCCGATACCGACGCAGATCACCATTCCGGATGACGCCACCATAGAAACGCTGCGCCAGCTGCGCGACCAAGCAGAGGCCGACCTGAATGCGGCGCGCCAACGACTGATCGATCTGGAAGCGGAGCGTGATCTCCGCGTGCAGCGTCGGGCGGAGATCCCCGCGCAGCTCGCGCAGGCACGGAGTGAATTGGAGGATGTGGAGCAGCAACTGGCCGCCGCGCCGCTGCCGGAACAGTTGCCGGAGATCACCGAATCAATTCGGACCGAGCGCCGCGCCCACCAGATCAAGCTCAACCGCAGGATCGAAGCCCTCGTGCGGGAACTGGCGAACTACGATGCCCGCACGGATGTTTTGCCTTTGCGTCTCGAACGCGCTGCACGCCGCATCACCGCACGTGAAACCATCCTGCAGCACTGGCGCAGCGCGGTTGAGCAGCGTGCTACCGCTGATGTCGAACGCCAGGCCGAAGAAACCCGGCGTGCCCTTGCCGATGCCCATCCCTCGGTGCGGTCGGTCGTGGAAGAGAACCTGCGGCTGATCGAGAAACGCACCGCCGAGGATAGTCCCCTCGCCCGACTGCCGGAATACCGCCGGTTCCAGGGGCTGGCCCGAAGTGCGCTGCTGGATCTGATCAGCCAGTACGAACGTGATCGGCAGCGAATCGAAACCGCCACCCGAACGGGCCTGACCGACGCGCGTTTGCGCACGCAGCGGGCGGAACTCGTGAGCGTCCGCCGCCTGACCGACGGCCACCGGCGGCTCCGCTCGGAACGAGCAATTCTCGAACGCGAACGGGTCGATCTTGAGTACGAACTGAGAGCGCTGCCCCCGATCGAGCAGCAGCGTACCGCCATACTTGATCTCCACGCCGCCGATGTCGACGACGAAACACGAGAAATGCTCGCAGTTGAGCTTGAAGAACAACTGGCCGAGCTTCGGGAAAACTATCTGTCGCTCATCCGTGAGTACCGTGAAGCGGAACTGCTGCTCGAGCAGATTGACCGTTACGTCAGCCCGCTGATCACGCTGACCCGCGAGTATCAGAAGATCATTGACGAGCGCATTCTCTGGATTCGTAGCACGGATCCGCTCACCGCAAACGATCGGCATCGACTCGCCGCCGAACTGCGAATCCTGATCTCACTGTCCGGCTGGATGCAAGTGCTCGAAGAGCAGTACCGGGCGTTTCGGAAGAGTCCGGTCATTCCGATCGCGGTCGTCCTCGGCCTGATCGTCTGGTACCTGCGCCGGGTCAAGCGCACCAAGCGAATGCGTGAACTCGCCGATCTGGTCGGCTCGTTCCGCACCGACTCCTACCAGCACACCGCCGAGGCGTGCGCGTACACCCTCACCAACGCCTTCTTCTGGCCGGTGGTGCTCTGGTATCTCGCCTGGCAGTTCCAGGCGCCGCTCCAACCCTCGGAGCGATCGCTCCAACTCTCCGCAGCGTTCGAAAGACTCGGCTGGGTCACCCTGCTGTTCACCTTCCTCTTCGAGATGACCCGCCGGTCCGGCCTCGCTCGCAATCACTTCCGCTGGCATGAAGACACGCGCATCATGTTGCGGCGAAATCTCCGCTGGCTGGTATCCATTGTCGTGCCGCTCTCCGCGATTCTCGCGATCGCGGAATGGGACCCCATCCGCGCGGGCAGCAGTTCGCTCGGCCGGGTGAGCTTCATTGCGATCATGCTGGTGCTGTCGGTCTTCATCCTGCTGATCCTGCGCCCGAGCAAGGGACTGCTCCGGCACGTGATCGAAGAAGCCAGCTCACCCTGGCTCGAACGTACGCGCTACATCTGGTTCTGGGGCTTTGCGCTCGTGCCGCTTGCGCTCGGCGTGCTCGCCGCATCGGGCTACTTCTACACCGCCATGCAGCTCGACAACAAGCTGCTGATCACCTACGGCATCATTCTGTTTCTGATCCTCTCCAACGGACTGGTGCTCCGCTGGCTGTTCATCCTTCGGCGAAACATGGCCGTCGAAGAAGCCCGCAAGCGGCGCGAGGAAGCACAAAAGAAAGCCCAGGCAGCCAACGCGACCAACGAAGACGGAACGCCCATTGCAGCGCCCCCGGTTGCGTCGACTGAAGGCGGGCCACTCACGTTCGAAGAGCCGAAGCTCGACCTCAATGCGATCAGCGAACAGGCGCGAAAACTCCTCCGCACCGCGATTGCCTCGGTCTTTATCATCGGCCTCTGGATCACCTGGTCGAACATGCTGCCCGCGCTGAGCATGCTCGACCGCTTCGAGGTCTGGCCGAACTTCGGCAACATTCGCGAAGCGGACGTCGCCGTTCGGCCGGCGGACCACATCGTCGGCCGCGAACTCGTTCGCGAATCGCTCGGCAGTCATACGACCGATCTCGGCGCCGGCATCGGCCTCAACATCGGAAACGGTCCGCTCCCGCCGCCTAACGGTTTCAGCGCCGCGGAGAGTGTCGACCGCGACACCGTCAACGCCGAAGCCGCCCCGCCTGCTGCGCCGGTCATCCCCCCCGCCGGCCAGGCGCCGGGTACGCGACCATTCACCAACGCCAGCCGTCCCTTTGACCGCAGCGATGCAGAGCGGCTCGCCCCCGACCCTCAGACCGGCCACATCTCGCTGACCAACGTGCTGCTCTGCGCGCTCATCATCATCGTGATCATCGTCATCGGGCGCAACATTCCCGGCCTGCTCGAAATCACCATCCTCTCGCGCCTGCCGCTGGAACCGAGCGGCCGCTACGCCATCGTCACCCTCACGCGGTATGTGATCATCATCCTCGGCACGATCATGGCCTTCGGCGCCATCGGCATCGGCTGGTCGGAAGTCCAGTGGCTCGTCGCTGCGATCACGCTCGGTATCGGTTTCGGCCTGCAGGAGATTGTCGCCAACTTCATCTCCGGCATCATCATCCTCTTCGAGCAGCCCATCCGCGTCGGCGACACCGTCACCGTCAACAACACCAGCGGCACCGTCACCAAGATCCGCATGCGCGCGACTACCATCGTCGACTGGGACCGCAAGGAAATCATCATCCCCAACAAGACCTTCATCACCGGCGATGTCATCAACTGGACACTCAATGACCCCGTTCTTCGCGTGGTCATTCCGGTCGGCATCGCCTACGGCTCGGACACGGTCAAGGCGGAGCAGACCTTGCTGCGCCTGGCGACAGACCATCCGATCGTCCTCAAGGACCCGGCGCCGTCGGTCGTCTTCAGCGAGTTCGGCGACAGCTCACTCAACTTCAACTTGCGGATGTTCATCCCGCACATCAGCGAACTGATCAAGGTCCGCCACGAGATGCACCGCGCGATCGATCTGGCCTTCCGCGAAGCCGGCATCGAGATCGCCTTCCCGCAGCGCGATATCCATGTGCGCACGATTCACAGTGCGTTATCGCTCGCTCAGGATCAGCCGCCCAAGAAGGTATCGGCGGATGATCGGGACGATAAGCGGGCGGAGTAGAGTGCCGATGTGATGCCCTTGATCAGCCGGGTGATGCTTCGCCCGGAGTTTGGTGCTCAAACAGACCGTCGATGGAAAACTTCGGCCCATCGGGCACGTACATGCAGCGAAATCCGTCCGTTCGCGGCATTTTTCACACAATCGCCGCTCACGCATCAGAAACGGCGATGCCAGCGTACGTGTGCGAGCCGCGCACACCTGTGCACGGCGCATATTCGCGCGTGCGCTCCGAGTAAACGCGCGTGCGCGGCGTGCGCACAGACGTGCGCGACGAATACACGCGCGTGCGCTCTCAGCGCACAGACGTGCGCGGCGAATACACGCGCGTGCGCTCCCAGCGCACACATGTGCGCAGCGAGTACACACACGTGCGCGGCGAGCGCACAGATGTGTACGACCAGCGCACATGCGTGCGAGGGCAGGAATTGCGTGTGGGCTGATAACGCACGGTCGCCCGCGATGCGCGGTGGTGTGCCGTGGTGTGAGCGACGTCAGGAGCGAAGGCCACGCCTGTCCGCCGTTCGCGGGCCACACATCCCAACCGGGTGGCCCCCGGTGTGCTTACGAATTGCGCGAAGCTCGTGCCTGTCCCTCGCTGTCGGTCGGTCGGTACACCAGGATCGGAACCCTGGCGCCGCGGATGACTTTATCCGCGATGCTGCCGAGCATGAGGCGGGAGAGGCCGCTCTTGCCGTGGGTGGCCAGCGCGATCAGATCGAAGCGTCTGTTGCCGATGTCGGCGATCGCCTGTGCGGTGTTGGCATTGCTGAAAGCGTCAACCTTGATCGTGGTGCTCACGCGCTTCGCAAGTCGATCACGCACATTGCCAAGGTATTCAAGGGCCAACGCTTCGGCTTCCTCATCGGGGACGTGCTGCGGCGTTGAGAAGAATGGATCGGGGCCGGGGTCGTAATCGGGCCGGACGACTCGGATGAGTTCATACTCGGCGTTCATGACCGTGCCGAGCGACGCGACCGGTTCGAGAATCTGCTCGGCAAACGCGGAGCCGTCGAGCGGAATGAGCACCTTCTTCAGAGGCGGTTCATGGGCAAAATCCGGATCGCCTTCTGTTGGTCGAACCACCAGCAAGGGGACTGCGCTTCGACGGATGAGTTCATCGGTCGTGCTGCCGAGCCAGTATCGGCTGAGGGGGCCGCGACCGTGGCTGGTGAGCGCGATCAGGTCGACATCCGCTGCTTTCGCGTGGTCCAACACGCAATCGGCAACGCGACCCTGCAGAAGCGTGACATCAACCGGCACCGGCGAGACCGGGCTGATCTGCTTGCCGATTGATTCGAGATAGGCGCGGGCCCGCTGCTCGCCCTGACTTCGCGCCGCCTGGGCGTCTGCAAGACGTTCCGGCTCACCATGCGGATCGTGAACATGAACGAGATTGATTCGCGCTTCGGCCTCGGCCGCGATGCGCATGGCATAAGGCAAGGCATGTTCAGCGAACGTTGACCCGTCAAGTGGAACAAGGATGCGTCGAATGTTCAAAGAAGACTCCCGATTTGTTCCTGATGCCGTTCGAGACGCAGTATACATGCTCGAACAATGATCATGTGGCTGTCGTCGGCTATACTCTGCCGCATGTCACCAACGCGGACGGTCTTGAGTGAGCCGGTGTCCAGGCATGTGACACCGACGAAAACGATCTTGCGGGCCGATGTGCCGGTCGGCGAAGCGATGGCGTCGCTGCGCAAACGTGATCTGGATCAGCCGATCGTCTATTTCTACGTGCTCGATGAAGATGAGAAACTCGTCGGCGTGGTCTCGACGCGGAACCTGCTGCTGGCGAACCCGAAAGCCAAAGTCTCCGACCTGATGGACGGGTCGGTCATCAGCATTCCCGACACGATGACGCTGGAGGATGCGCTGGAGTTCTTTGCGATGTATCGCCTGCTGGCGTTTCCGGTCGTGGACAAGGACAACAAGCTGCTCGGCACGATTGATGTGCAGCGGTACACCGAGGAAGTGCTTGACATGACGGCGACGGATCGCATGGCCGACCTGTATCAGTACGTCGGCTTCTCGGTCGAGCAGGCGCGCCAGCAGACCGCGTTCACGGGATACAAATCGCGCATGCCGTGGCTGTTCTGCAACATGGGCGCGGGGGTGGCGTGCGCGATCATCGCGGCGTTCTTCGAGCGAACGCTCGCGGAGGTGGTCGTGATTGCGATGTTCATCCCGCTGGTGCTGACGCTGAGTGAATCGATCTCCATCCAGTCGATGACGTTGAGCTTTCAGTTTCTGCATCGTGTGCAGATCGCGTGGGATGCCGTGTGGAAGCGTGTCCGGATGGAAGCGATGACCGCGCTGATGATCGGCGTGACCAGCGGCGTGGTGGTCGGCCTGACCGCGATCCTCTGGGGCAAGGGTTCGGCACCGGCAGCGGTGATCGGCATCAGCATCATCGCAGGCATGTTCGTCTCCGCCATCGCGGGAATGGGTGTGCCGGTGCTGCTGCACGCGTTTCGCCTGGACGCCAAGGTCGCTTCCGGCCCGGTGGTTCTCATGTGCGCCGATGTACTGACGACGACGGTCTATCTGGGACTGGCGACATGGATGCTCGTCTGACGCAGCTACCTTGGCCATGCGCGAATGCGCACCGGCCTGACCGCAGACTTCCCATCTTGACATGTCTTGATGCGCGATCATTGAACGTCATGCCAGCGCGCGGGTAGACTGGGCTCAACACATCTTGATGATCATCGATTGCAGGGCAATGTTTTCATCGCTCGCAACCCGAGCGGTCATCGCCCCGAACACGAAGAGAACCTATCCCATGAATCCGGAGCCATGAGACGAACGTTGGCATCCGGCATTGCCCCACAGGAGAAATCATGCGTTCCGCCCCGCTGACCATCGCCACGATCCTCGCTGCGCTGATCGGACTGCTGACCACGTTCGCCCACGCCGATTCCCACCCCAGAGCGCCATTCGGTGAGATCCAGCCGCGCCATATCGACAGCGGCGAGCGTGACAACCCTGGCCTGCAGACCGCGCGCACCTACGCGGATGTGGTCATGACGCCCGATGCTCTCTGGACGCGTTTGTACTTCTCGGAGCTTCAACTCGATCGCGGCAGCTTCATTCGCATCACTTCGCTGCGCGATGGTGAAGTTCAGGAACTCGATGCCCAGGCCGCGCGCCGCTGGTCCAACGCCTCGGCGTACTTCAACGGCGGACAGATTCTCATCGAGCTGTTCGCTGCACCGGGAAGTCGTGGCAACCGTTTCGTGCTGAACCAGATCGGCGTTCAAATCGCGGATGCGGAAATCAGCAGCCACTGCTCCCCGCCGCTGTGCGGCCTGTGTTTCCAGACCGATGACCGTGAACCGTCCAACGAAGTCTGGGCCGGTCGGCTCGTATCGCAGAGCGGCGGGTGCAGCGCTGCGGTGTACAATGAAGACAGTTGTGTCGTCTCCGCCGGTCACTGCATGGGCAACAATATGGTGATGCAATTCAACGTCCCGCTCAACAGCGGCGATTGTTCGACCAATCAACCTCCGGTTGCGGACCAGTTTCCCGTTCTCGAACAGATCTCCCTGAATCAGGGCGTCGGCGCGGACTGGGCCGCGATGACCACCGGGCCGAACGAGTTCGGCGAGACCATCTACGAACGTTTCGGTGAGTTTCGTCCCATCGCCACCTCCACGCCGTCCTCCGGTCCCGTGGAAATCTGGGGCTACGGCGTCTCCGAAGACTGCCTGACCAGCCAGACGCAGCAGCTCTCCACCGGCGAGATACTCATTCTCGGCAACAATGCCTTTACCCACACCGCTGACACGACCTGTGGGAACTCCGGTGCCTCGATCCTGCAGAACGGCGAGATCATCGGCATCGCTACCCACTGCAGTTCCAGTTGCCCCGAGGATGGCAACATCGGCAACCGAATCGATTCAGCGGCGTTTGCCGCGGCGCGCGATGATCTCTGCGGCGTGCCGGTCGAGGTTCACGTGCCGGCTGATTTCGCCTCCATCCAGGAAGCCATCAACACCGTATCGAGCGGTTCCACCATCACCGTCGCGCCGGGCACTTACGCGGAAGCGATCGACTTCATCGGCAAGAATCTCTCTGTCATCAGCGAAGCCGGACCGGACGAGACGATCATCGACGCAACGGGACTGGAGATCAGCGTCGCGCGCTTCACCAACAACGAGTCGCCCGATGCGCTGCTGGATGGATTCACCCTCACCGGCGGCAGCGGGTCGAGCGAGAACATCGGGAACAGCACGCTGATTCTCGGCGGCGGCATCTATGCCAGCGGTTCCTCGCCGACGATTCGCAACTGCATCATCATCGGCAATGCCGCGACATTCGGCGGCGGCATCTTCAACAACAGCGCCTCGCCGCGCTTCGAGCATTGCACGATTCAGGACAACACCGCTTCACCATCATCCGGTGGCGGCGTGTTCAGCTTCGCCGGCGCCGCGCCGGAGTTTGTCGACGTCGCGTTCATCGGGAACACCGCCGGTGCAGAGGGCGGCGCGATGTCCAATCAGAACGCCAACCCGCTCGTCATCGATTCCCAGTTCATTGAGAATCACGCCGATGAGAACGGCGGCGCGATCCGCAACATTCAAGGCAGCGGCGGTACGTTCACCAACTGCCTGTTCCAGAACAACACGACCGGCGGAAACGGTGGCGCGATCTTCAATGATGACAGCCCCGCGACATCGGTTGCAGACTCCACGTTCTGCGGCAACGCACCGGACAGCATCACTGGCAGCTTCAGCGATACCGGCGGGAATGACTTCCTCGCGTCGTGCCCGACCGCATGCGAGATCACCGGCGATCTGGATTGCGACGGCGCGGTGAATGTGTTCGACCTGCTCATCCTGCTCGGCGAGTGGGGTCCATGCCCCGCCGGTGAGGAGTGCGACGCTGACCTCAACGAGGACGGCGTGGTGAATGTTTTCGACCTGCTCATCCTGCTGGAGCAATGGACGGGTTGAAAGCGATTTCCCGAACTCGCACCGAGCGCTGCGTCTTCCTGTGGCTGTGTCAGGGCATGCTTTGCTTCGGTCTCGGCATGCCGAGAATCTGCCTCGGGACCAAATGCTGCATCCTCGGCAAGCCGAGAGTGCTTCTCGGGAAGAAATGACCGAACCTCGGCACACCGAGACGGAACCTCGGGAAGAAATGCCTGAGTCTCGGCACACCGAGACACTTCTTCGGCTTCCCGAGACACAAGCAGAGAACCTTCAACTCCGGAAGGACGCTCACGAACTTACGCAATGTCCAATGCGCGCATGCTGATGGCCTGCGGTCACCGGGCCGCGTTGTCTGGGAGTTGGCTCTGGCAGGGTGGGGATACGTGCGCGAAGGTTT
>RECV01000249.1 GCA_007693845.1 Phycisphaerales bacterium | reverse complement strand
AGGCGCACATGCCGCGTGCGCACGTCCAGCACCTTGATGGTGATGTTGTCGCCGATGCGAATACCGCTCTCCAACTCTGTGCTTAGTACCAACATGTCTCAGGCCTCCTTGCCCGGGGTGATGCTGACTCCGTCAACAAACACGAAATGATGACCGGGATATAAATCGAATAGAACAAAAAACCAGATCTCCATCCGTTCCCTTGCGAGCCGGATCGGCTCAATGCACGACCACGGTCCGCTTCCGGCGCGCTGATCGCGGGCGCACCGACATGATGCTTCCATGCAGGAAGTTTCATCACCTCAACTCATTCACACGATCTGACGTGGATCGTTGTGGGACGACGGCTGCCGCCCCGACCCCGCGACGGCCTCGCACACAGAGCGAACCGACACGGTTGTTCCGCGCAACACGAAACAACGGACCTCTCCCGCCTGCGTGATTTGCCTTGATGCAAATGACCGGCGGTCGCAGCGATCAACGGTACGTGAGTCGAAACAACAAGGTTTCCTCACGAACCCGAAATCACTCCAGATTGATCGGGATTCAAATGTGGGCGGCCATGCTGTCCGCTTCCAGGCCGGTTCGCAATCGCTGCAGCACAACGACGCATTCTCGCAACGCCGACAACGTGGCTGCATTCGATCCGGTCGAGCAGTCGCGGTACTGCGCATCAAGTGCGAGTATCTGCTCGAGAATTCGCGTGACCTGTTGATCAAACTGCTGCCGACTTGACTCGGCGCAGGGCTCATCGATCAGGATCCTCGGCGAATCCGATCCGGAAGGGTTTCGCGGCTCGGACAGTAACATGGTTTGCTCCATCATCTTTTCATCCCTCTCACGGATGAGACTCCATCCTCCTGGCATGCACGTATTCGAATTCCTGAATGCGGACATGAATGATACATCCTCCGATCACCCGAAGTATACCACCAAAGTAAAGTTTGGTTGACAATCGTTGTCACCCCCAAGTTGTTCATGGAATCGCCGGTCATGCCCGTCGACTCAAGCTGCCTATCGGCCGCGATTCGACGTGTGCATGAATCTGAAATTCAGATCGATTATGGCTGCTGTAAAGACGGCTCAACCCCACTCATTGAGCAACAAAAGCAGGTCGAGCACATTGACCTCACCGTCCTGATTCAGGTCGGCCGGACATTCAGCACCGCCAGATGGACACGGCCCCCAGTCATTCAGCAACAGAAGAAGATCGAGCACATTCACCACCCCATCTCCATTCAGATCGGCCGATGGATCACTCGGCAGACGCGACTCGACTTCCAGCAGCGCCGCATGCGCATCGATGCGTCCGTGTCCGGTCTGCGGATCGAAGCCCGGCAGATGAACATCTTCCGCCGTCATGATCAGGATGTCCTGAATCTCATCGTGTGTCAGTGATGGATCAACCGTCAGCATGAGAGCCGCAACGCCCGACACCAAAGGCGACGAGAAGGACGTGCCGGACTGGAAACTGTACGACGATGTCCCGATCGGAGACCAGATGTCGCGCCCTGGCGCAGAAATCGTCACCTCCGGGCCGGCGTTTGATCCCGACCACGGCGTGTCGGCGTTGGTGGTCGCAGCGACCGTCAGCGTTTCCGGCCAGCGTCCGGGAAACGCCACGCTGCTTCCAAAATTTCCCGACGCAGCAATGACCACGGCCCCCGACTCCCGGGCGTAGATGATGGCATCGCGCATGACGTTGCCGGCGAAATTGAACTGAAGACTCATGTTCAAAACGTGCGCCCCCTGATCCGCTGCATGGATTACGCCATTGGCCGTATTGGTTTCCGTGCCGTTGCAACCGGCGAAGACGACAATGGGCATGACCTTCGCATTCGGCGCGATACCCGCAATGCCAATCTCGTTGTTCTTCTTCGCCGCGACAACGCCCGCCACGCGCGTGCCGTGGGACTGACAGAAATCGCTCGTCGGCCCGCCCGGATTGACCGCGTTCCATCCTTCGACCAACTGTCCGACCAGATCGTCGTGTTCGTTCACGCCCGCATCCAGAACCGCAACGATGATGTCCGGGCTACCGGTGGTGATCTCCCAGGCCGCCAGCGCACTGACATCCGCCCCGGGCACGCCTGCATTCCCGGAGACCGACTGCCCCACGTTGTGCAAACCGTACTGCAGATCAAAGTGAACATCGTTCGGCGGGTCCGATGCCAGTTCGCCGAGATGATCCCGCTCCGCGCTCTCAACGACCGCATCGAAACGGCGCAGTTCACGAACGACCTCCGGAACGCCGAGAGCCGGCGCCATTTCGAGCACAAAGTACCGATCGAGGCCGATTTCCCGAGCGAGCTCTTCGTTCAAGGGTGCCGGATCGAAGAGCGGGCGGACGATGTCAACCCCCCATGCATCGAGTTGTGCGTTGAGTTGATCCAGCTCCGCATCAATCTGATGAATCGGTATCTGATTCAGATTCGGCGCGATGGGCTGGTCATCGTTTTCATTCGGCGGGATAACCGCGATCCGCTCGACTTGTGCTCGGCCGTCAGGACGCTCCGCTGGGCGAATCCCGGGCCGGAACTGAACGATCGCGCGCCCCTCAGCAGCTTCCACCGGGGCGGCAACGGGTTGGACCAGTTCATCCACCACAGCACGGTCGCCCGCTGAGGCGGTACTTATCACGCCGACTACCAGCGCGACCGCCGCCATAGAACCGAACAGATATCGAATATACATGGCCCGATCGACTCCTTCGAGAGCGCGGTGAATCCGCCGGGAGAATGCAACGCCGCCTTCCGCAACCGCTTACACTTACTCTACATTCGATTCGCAGCATTGCCCGTAAAAGATGCGAAATGCCCGTGAGAGATCGGCGTTATTGGACGAATGAGCGGCTTTCATGGGCTGATGACCGAGCTTCAACTTGCAAAAATCGGACTCGCGCTCTACACTTGGATGTGCTTCATCCAATTATCCGGATAGACGAATCAAGCACAGAGCGATGAACAGATCGATGAAAAGACAAGCGGCCGGTTTGCTGGCTGATTCATAAGACATTTGAACCTGACGAAAGGCGTAGTCCATGACGCAACTGTTCACTTCCGAATCCGTTTCGATGGGGCACCCCGACAAGGTGTCCGACCAGATTTCCGATGCCATTCTCGATGCCATGATCGCGATTGACCCCGACTGTCGCGTGGCCTGTGAGACCCTCGTCAACACGGGCATGGCCGTTATCGCCGGCGAAGTCACCTGCCGCGGCACCGTCGATATCGCCGACATCGTTCGCAAGACCATCCTCGACATCGGCTACGACAGCGGCGAAAAGGGATTCGACGGCAACAGTTGCGCGGTGCTCGTCGCCCTCGACAAGCAGAGCCCCGACATCAATCAGGGCGTGGACCGCAAGAGCAAGGAAGAACAGGGCGCGGGCGATCAGGGCCTGATGTTCGGCTTCGCCTGCCGGGAAACCGAATCGCTCATGCCCCTGCCGATCGACCTCTCCCACAAGCTCGTCGCCAGGCAGGCGGAAGTTCGTCAGAACAACACCATCCCCCACCTCCGCCCGGACGCCAAGAGCCAGGTCACCGTCGAGTACGACGGCCAGACCCCGACCCGCGTCGATACGCTCGTCATGTCCACCCAGCACGGCCCGGAGTGGACCAACGATCAGCAGGGCCTGAAGGAAGCGGTCATCGAGCACATCTTCAAGCCCGTGCTCGGCAAGTGGTGGAACGATGACATCACCATCCACGTCAACCCGACCGGCAAGTTCGAACTCGGCGGGCCCCACGGCGACGCCGGCCTGACCGGACGCAAGATCATCGTCGACACCTACGGCGGACGCGGTCGTCACGGCGGCGGCGCGTTCAGCGGCAAGGACCCGTCGAAGGTCGACCGTTCAGCCACCTATATGGCGCGGTACATCGCCAAGAACATCGTCGCAGCGGAACTCGCGGATGTCTGCGAAGTGCAGCTCAGCTACGCGATTGGCGTGGCGGAGCCGACCTCGGTCCATGTGGACTGCCAGGGCACCGCAAAGATCGATGAAGTGCAGATCGCCAAGCTGGTGCGTGAGCATTTCAACATCACGCCCCACGGCATCATCACATCGCTCGATTTGCTGCGTCCGATCTACCGCGTGACGTCGCACCACGGTCACTTCGGCCGCACCCCGGGCGAGGGCTGCGAAGGCAGCTTCCCGTGGGAAAAGACCGACAAGGCCGCGGCCTTGAAGGACGCCGCGAAATCACTCGCCGGCGCGACGGCGTAAGCCACCGATCACCGATCAACTCGATCGACTTGAAAATTTGACAAGCGCGGCACCGAATCTTCGGTGCCGCGTTCTTCTTTTGCGCTGAATCTCCGGGCAAGTCGCGTATCACCGCTCCCCCTTCGTGCCCACGTGCCTCTCTGCCTTCGTGCCTGTGGACTGCGTGCCTACACCTCACGCCTCTTCAACTCACTCATCCGCGAGATCGCCTCGCGCAACATCGCTTCACTCTTGCAGAACGCAAATCGCACGAGGTCTTTGCCCTCTTCGGGATTGGCGTAGAACGCGCTCGGTGGGATCGCCGCGACGCCGATCTCTTCGATGAGGTATTTGCAGAACGCAACATCATTCGCAAAACCGAACGGCGTGTGGTCCGCCAGCACGAAGTACGTGCCCTGCGGCGGGTGAACCTTGAACCCGACACGGGCGAGACCATCCACGAGCAGATCGCGCCGCCGCTTGTACGCAGCGCGAAACTCATCGAAGTAGGAATCCGGCGCATTGATCGCCGCCACCGCGCCGTGCTGCAGCGGTGTCGCGCTGGCGAACGTCAGGTACTGGTGCGCCATCCGCACCGCGTTGGACAGATGCGGCGGCGCGATCGCCCAGCCGATCTTCCAGCCGGTGAAGGAAAACGTCTTACCCAGCGAGGACAACGTGACGGTCCGTTCGTACATCCCGTCCACCGCGGCGAGATGCTCATGCTCCACGCCGAACGTGAGATGTTCGTACACCTCATCGGTGATCGCCATCGCATCGTGCTCCTTGCACAACTCCGCGATCAGGTGAAGTTCATCGAGGTTGAACACCGCGCCGGTGGGATTGTGCGGCGTGTTGATGAGAATCGCACGGGTCTTGTCAGAGAACGCCTCCCGCAACGCGGCTTCATCGATGCGAAAGTGCGGCGGCTTGAGCGTGATGAACTTCGCCTTCGCCCCGGCCATGGCGACACAGGCGCGGTAGGAGTCGTAGTACGGCTCAAACAGGATCACCTCATCGCCGGGATTCACCAGCCCGAGAAACGATGCCGCCAGCGCCTCACTGCATCCGGTCGTGACCGTGATCTCCGTTTCCGGATCGGGTGACAAACCACTCTCGCGTTGGAATCGCTTGGCGATCGCCTTGTTGAGCGCCGGCACGCCGATGCTGCGGGCGTACTGATTCTGCCCGGACCGAATCGCCTCGCACGCAGCGTCCTTCACGAAATCCGGCCCGTCAAAGTCGGGAAACCCCTGGCCGAGGTTGATCGCATCGTGCTCGAGCGCAAGCCGACTCATCTCGGTAAAAATCGTCGCGCCGAAGCCGTCAAACCGACTTGCCGTCTGCTGCGTGGTCATGCTCATGCCTGCATGATACCGCGTGATCGCGCGCCGCAAAGCGCGCAAGAATCAGCCGTATGCACAAACCCGGCCACGAATTTTCAGATGCCAATCCGCTGCGATCCGCTCGGTTTCGCTCGCTCCACCCCACACCGTCGGCCGCAATTGACGATTGCCTCATCAAACTGCGCGCGCCGTTCCGCCATGCCCGTGCATAAACGACAAAAGCGCCCCTGAAACGAAGACGTTTTGCAGTAAACTCACCCTGAATTGAACGATTTTTTCTCGAATTGACGCGTTTTTCGATTGCCGAATCACGCGCGCACCGCGCTTGCGCGCGCCGTATGCACAATAGCGCAGCCGCTCATTCCCGCTCACCGCGCACTCGAATCAATCCCCACCTTTCTCCGCGAGCGGGCTCAGCGCTTTCGTCTCGCGGAAGAAAATGAACGCGTCGTAACGCTCCGGCCAGACGGTCGGCACGAAGTTGCCCTGCCTCTCCTGACGCGGGTTGTAAGTCACCCCCACGGCCCGGTGGCCAAGACGGCGAGAGAACGCTTCCTTCTCCTTCGCATCTTCCATCCAGAACATCGCCTGATCCCGTTCGATCTGATCGAACGCCGCTTCCAGCGTGCCGGCGATCGGGTCGGGGATCGTCATCGTCTGCCGCGGCCCTTCCCATTGCAGCGCTGCGATCACCGTGCCGCGTACCGTGCCGAAGCCGATCGCTGCGACGTGATCCTGCCCGTAGTGCTGCCGCGCGAGCTGCCCGATGTTGAGCATGCCCATATCCCCCATCTGGGTCGCGCGAGCATCGCCGATGTGCGTGTTGTGCGCCCAGACGATCCCGCGCGCCTCGTCCTCGCCGTAGAAATCGATCAACCGCCGGTACGTGTCGAAAAAGTGTCGCGCCCGCACATTCCACGATTCCGCATCCTGGCGGATGGCGGTCCGAAAGTGCGCTTCAGCGCTCTTGACCACCATCGCGTGCTGCTTGATGTTCAGAAACTGCGCGCGGTCCCGCTCGCGCCACGATTCAGCATCCTCGCGCAACGTCTCCACCAGTTCACGAATGGACGTACTGCAGTCCACCCCTTCGCGCGCCGTGGCCATGACGTACGCCTGCGGATCACCCGCGTATCGCGCCAGGCACGAGAACCCTTCCGCCATCTTTTCCTTCAGCGCTTCATCCAACGCGCCGGCTTTGCCCGGCCCCTGTTCGAGCGATCGTTCGTAGCCGTAGATATCGATGCCGTAGAATCCGACTCGCTTCTCCGCATCACGTTCCTCGTTGTATTCGCGCATCCACTCGACGAGTTCGACCATCTCCTCGTTCGCCCAGAGCCAGCCCGGCCAGCGGGTGAAGTTCGCGAGCGCCTCCCGCGCGGAATCCGCCGCATCTTCGTGGTGGGTGATGTAACGATGCACGTGCCTCGCCGCGTCCCAGTCCCCCTCCACCGCGATGAAGTTCGCGCGGCCCTTCTCAATCAGCATGCGAGAGATACCCGCCCGCCAGACGTAGTACTCGTGCGTGCCGTGCGAAGCTTCGCCGAGCAGCACGTGCCGACGATCCTTGATTTTCTCTAACAGCGGCGTGACGTCTTCAACCTTCTCGATCGGCTGCGCGATCTCACGCAACGCATCGGCCACATCCGCGCGGACCGACGCAGCGGAGCCAGCGACAACCGCGAACGTCAAGAGCCAAGGCATACCAAGAGCACGATGAAGCATGATGCCTCCTTTTCTTCGGGACACTTCAGTGTAGCGCATGATGCGGGACATGTGGAGGGTAAGCGTGGAGGGATTCAAGGGACGAAGGCATCGAGGTGACCAAGTCTTGAAGGCGTAGGGGCTGAGTGGTCGGACATACTCCGTACACAAACCGGAACTGCCAAACGAACTGAGCGGGCCGGGCGCGATCAGACATCACTCACCACAGTTGGCAAGGTACATAATGCCATGCCGAGAAGCACGCATACCCCTACAACGACTCCCAAACAGCACATACCGTTCAGAACGGGCTCAGGCTTGCAGATCTTGAGACCAATCCCTACGATCCCAGCCAGCACATGGTTCTCCGCGAGGCTGACGCAAGCACTTAGATTTCCCCCGCGCAACTCTCACTTTCGCTAGCAGGGACTTCCATCATGACTGCAATTATAAAAAAAGCCATCCATGATCCGCGAAAGCTCATGTTTTACATGTATTTCTATATGTTGTATTTTAAACGACGTCTTTTGGGCGAGGCTCGCCACGCGCAAATATACGGCACGTTTGGCAGAGCATACCTAGTGTGGAAATTGTTGCGCCTAAACGGCGTAAGGGCCACTCGACATTCTTTAAAAGATCTTAGAGAGAGAGAGAGAGAGAGAGAGAGAGAGACGATATGCTGGCTTCACTGTGATGAGACCACTATTGATGTGGACGACAGCGTTACAACTCATGATCACCCTAGGTGCATCAATCGATATGCGGTCGACATTGGAAAGCAACATGTAGACGAAGTCTTCTACAGCGTGTTCGGATATCGACTATGCATAGACCCCAATACCTATTCTGGCCCGATTGTCAAAAAGAGTAACCGTAATGCCGCGCACGATGGCCAGATTATTTCTGGACCTGTTGATGCGATCGACCCTGATTACGTCTATCTGCGTCTGATTGACAACCAACACGGCAATGACCTTGTTATTGACTATCGCCCTCTAGTGATTGGTAATGAGATGGTTTATGTTTATTGCAAGTACCGCCCATTGGACCACCGGTTCTTAAATACCAATAAGGGTGTCAACCTACGCACGCCAACAGAGTGTTTTTCGGAATCAGAAATCGATAGCGTAGTCAAATTCTGTAAAGAATTCGGCGCCGATGTCTGCGAACTCGATGTCCTGCGAGACAACCAAACACAGAAGATATATATTGTTGATGTCAACACGACTCCCCACTCACCTCCTGATGCCTTGCTCAACCGGGTGGGGCTTCGCGCCATGCGACTTGCAGCCAACTCATTGCGAAGGCAATATCTTCGTTCTTAGGACTTCGGCCCCGCACACCACGCGCGAAAGGGACATCTCCCAATTTCTGCGACCCGCACTCATGATTGCTGACCCTGATCGTCATGCGTCCGCCCATCTTACTCCACACTCGCCTTCCGTTGCCTTCCCCGCGGCAAGGCCGGCGGTCGCCGCTTCAGCATCGTCCCCAGCTTCGCGATGCTGATGCGCAGGGGTCATTGGCTGACTCCGTGCTTCGAAGCCGGGCCCTCGCCGCGGGCGGCAGCGATGCGAGCCACTCAACCGCTGTAATCGACGCACAATCCGGGGTTTTCCTTTCAGAATCCGAACTTCAGATTGCTATCTGAGAC
>RECV01000116.1 GCA_007693845.1 Phycisphaerales bacterium | reverse complement strand
CCGCCATCCTCCACGGCTCCGACTGGCGCCGCCACATGGCCGCCGTGGATCCGGGGCGAAACGGGAGACGAGATTCTGCTTGCCGAGTTGCGGAGGACTGTGCACATCATCTTCGTTCAAATGAACGCATTCATCTGAATCCGAAGTTGATACGCCGTATCGATGAATGATCTCCCGTACACCTCCGACTGCATCGGCATGCGGTTAATTTTCAACGATACGGAACGAACCCGAGACGTAAGACATGGGTGCGTGGGAACCCTCACCCTCGTCATCCGTCCAAGCATGAACGAAGTGAATTCGTCGCACGCACGGATTTCTGCACAAGCTACTCACGTCCCTCGGCGAGCAAACTTTCTCTGGGTCCTCTTTCGAAAGAGCAAGTTGACAACGTATGCCTGTTGAGTTTCCTACTCGATACAGTATAGACGATCACGCTCTCAATACGAGCGCAATTGTCAACATGATGCGGAAAACTTCGTTGATCGGACGTTTTCGCCACCAATCACGCGTATACGATGTGTGAGATCAACACCGCACCACGACGGATTGGATCACACCCCATTTTCTTCCGAACAGTTCCATGACTGACCTGAACGATTCCCGCACATCGGCCATCGTCATTGGCGCCGGACCGATCGGTCTGGAAACCGCCATCCGATTGACGCAGCGCAAGATTGACTATCTTCACATTGAAGCGGGGCAGATCGGCCAGATCATTGCGGACTTTCCGCCGCTCACGCAGTTCTTCAGCTCGAATGAGCGCATTTCGATTGCGGGCGTGCCGATCCCCTCCGCGACCCAGGCGAAGTGCCGACGCGAGGAGTATCTCGCCTATCTTCGCGCGGTCGCTGATCAATTCGATCTGCTCATCAAGACCTACGAACGGGTGATTGACATCCATCAATCCACCGGCGGTTTCACGCTGCACACCGGGAAACGCAACGGTGAATCGCACACCTATCAGACCCGCAACATCATTCTCGCCACCGGCGGCACGGCCTCGCCGCGCGCATTGAATATTCCCGGCGACGATCTGCCGCACGTCACGCATGACCTCGGTGATATTCATCAATACTGGCGTGAGCGCGTGCTGATCATCGGCGGCAAGAACTCCGCCGTCGAATCCGCCATTCGATGCCACTATGCCGGTGCCGAGGTCACCATCAGCTACCGCGGGAGCGAGTTCAGCCCGCGCATCAAATACTGGCTGCGGCCGGAACTGGACATGCTGATCAAGAAAGGGGCGATCGACATGCATTTCAACACGATCCCCACGCGGATCACGCCCACCCATGTCACGCTGGCGTCCACCAAGGATGATCGTCCGGGCGCAACCGTCGAACTCGAAGCCGATCGCGTGCTCGCGATGATCGGCTACCGCGCGGACATGTCCCTCTGCCGCATGCTCGGCGTGGAACTGAACGGCGAGGCGGAAGTGCCGACGTTCCATGAAGAGACGATGGAGACGAACGTGCCGGGCGTCTACGTCGCGGGCACCGCCTCGGCCGGGACACAATCGGGATTTCAGGTGTACATCGAGAACTCGCACATCCACGCCGATCGGATCGCCCGCGCGATTGCCGGCGAAGCGCCGCCACCGCCGCCGAAGCCGGTGATTCTGGCGGAAAGCTGATCGATGACCGGCATCGGAGAGGTTTCCGTGAGGTGCGCTGGTTGCCGGATGCGAGAACGTCCCTAATGTATGCGTCATGAAGCCGCTGCTCCGACATGCCGCGTTCCTCGCCGTTCTGCTGGGAGTTGTCTTTGTCGCCGGTCCGCTGGTCCTCGGGACCGCGGTGGCCGCGCCGCAGGCCGGTGTGACAGACGATGCGCTGAACAACGACCAATCGGACGATCCCGGCCGGGTGAATGAAGAGGCGGCCGGCACCACGGCGTCGCCATCCGACAATGCCAACTCTTTCGTCGATCAGATGACCACCGTCTTCGACAAGACACCGCTGTGGGCCTGGCTGATGCTCGCTGGCTGCATATTCGGTGGTGTCGTGCTGGGCTGGTTCGCCAAACTCCTTCTCAGTGGGATTGCGAAGCGACTGAAGGGGGAGTCCTGGACGGTTCGTTCGCTCTTTTTCGAGGATGCCGCGTCACCGGCGAGTCTGGCCTTCACCACCCTCGGCATTGCGGTTGGACTGCGGTTTCTCGAGATGCCCGAGGACCTCCACGAGTTTTCTCGGAACGCGATCACCTTTCTCTACACGCTCTCCATCGGCTGGCTCATCTTCAATCTGGTGGACATCGTCGATGTCGGTCTGCGCCGCGTCACCGAAGCCAGCGCGACGAGGTTGAGCGGCCAACTCGTGCCGCTCATTCGAAAAGCACTGCGCATTTTCGTCATCGTCGTGTTCGTCCTCTTCATTGCGCAGAATGTTTTCGGCGTGGATATCACCGCGTGGCTGGCGGGTCTCGGGATCGCCGGCCTTGCCGTCTCCCTTGCCGCGCAGGACTCGATCAAGAACATCTTCGGCTCGATCACCGTGATGCTCGACAAGCCCTTTGCCGTGGGCGACCGCATCGTCTTCAGCGGGACGGACGGATTCGTCGAAGAAGTCGGCTTTCGTTCGACCAAGATTCGCACGTTCACCGGCCACCTGATCACGGTGCCGAACATGAAGTTCATTGACGGCACGGTCGAGAACGTCTCCGCGCGTCCGTTCCTGCGGCGCACCCTTGATGTGACGATCCCCTACGACACCACCGCGGAGAAGATCGACGAAGCGGTGCAACTCATCAAGGACATTCTCGCGGCCGACGATATGACCGAGCCGTTCCGCCTTGATGAGCGCCCGCCGCGGATCTACTTCAACGAGTACAACGCCGCCAGTCTGAATATCTCCGTGGCGTACTGGTACTTTCTCGATGCGGACAAGGGTCATGACTGGTGGGGGTTCCTGGCGTACAACCAGGAGTTCAACCGCCGTCTCTTCAAGACGTTCACCGAAGCGGGCATTGGCTTTGCCTTCCCGACCCAGACGCTGTACCTCGCCGGCGACCCCGACCGTCAACTCTCGGTCAAGCTGCTCAAGGACGAGACATCCACATCCTGAAGCCGTGCCAGATGGGCAACGAACCCGGAACCTGAGATCTCGGAGGTAGCACGCCCGGCAAGTTGCCCGGCTGCGTTCAACCTTGTGACGTCAGCGGAAAACCAACAACAGTAGATCGAGCTTCTACTGAACGGTGCGCCGTGATCCGGAAATCTTCTGTCGAGTCATGTGGATGCAGATTCACGTTGACGTGGTCGCTGTACCGTAGCGAATCAGCCCAGTAGCTGCCGGTTCTTTCCCTCCGCGCTCACGCTGAGGCCTTCAACTTCTTCAGCGCGTCGAACAATTGATCCAGATGCGCCGGTTCGTGGGCCGCGCTGATCTGGACGCGCAAGCGAGCTTCGCCCTCCGGCACGACGGGATAGCCGAAACCGATCACGAACACGCCCATCTCCAGCAGTTTTTTGCTCATGGCGATCGCGCGGGCCGTGTCGTGCACGATGATCGGGCAGATCGCCGTCGGCGATTCCAGCACATCGAAGCCGACTTCCTTGATGCCCTTGCGCGCGTAAGCCACGTTATCACGCAACTTCTGCATGCGCTGCGGCTCGTTCATCAGAATCTCGATCGCCTTGTCGGCACTCGCGGCCACGGTGGCGGGGAGCGCGTTGGAGAACAACGTCGGCCGACCGCGCTGAATCATCAGGTCAATCCCCTCACGACGACCGACGACGTAGCCGCCCGCGCCGCCGCCGAGCGCCTTGCCGAGCGTGCCGGTGATGAAATCGATCTCATCCCCGGCCATGTGGTAATACTCGTGCGTGCCGCGTCCGGTCTCGCCCATCACCCCCGTGCCATGCGAGTCATCCACGACCAGCAGCGCGCCGAATTCATCGCAGATTTCGCGCATCTTCGGCAGGTCGGCGATATCGCCCTCCATCGAGAACACGCCGTCGGTCACGACCCAGATCGCGCCGGTTACGTTCTTCTCTTCCCGCGCTGTTCGCAGTTTCTCGCGCAGGTCGGCCAGGTCGTTGTGTTTGTAGACACCCTTCTGGATGCCCTTCTTGATGGTGGTCGTGAGCCGAATGGCATCGATGATTGAAGCGTGATTCAACTCATCGGAGATGATCATGTCTTCCGGCTCGCAGAGCGTGGGGAAGATCGCTTCGTTGGCGTTCCAGCAACTGGTGAAGGTGTAAGCCGCTTCCATGCCGTAGAACGTCGCAATGCGCTTCTCCAGCGTTTCGTGCGGCGTGAACGTGCCGCAGATGAACCGCACCGAGGCGGTTCCCGCGCCGTACTTTTCGATCGCGTCGATGCCGGCCTGCTTGACCTCGGGGTGATTGGCGAGGCCGAGATAGTTGTTCGAGCAGAGGCAGACGACCTCGCCGGCGTCGCGCAGACGCACGGTGGCGTCCATCGGCCCTTCGATCATCTGCAAGTGCTTGATCTGGCCCGTCTCTTCGAGATGAGTCAGGATTTCCTTGGCGCGATTGGGGAAAACATCGCTGCCGGCAACGTTGGCGGTGGACATGTTCGGATTCTCCTTTATCAGAGCGGTATTGTAGCGGCGACTCGACCGTGCCGAGACGCGCTTTCGCCGTCGGGGGCCGGTAGGATCGACCGGAAGCTCATCCACACAGGAGACGACGTATGGAGATGAAGATCAATCCACGCCGAATCGTTCGCGTACTCTTCTGGATCATCGTCGCGCTGGGCGTTCTTGGGACGCTGAGCCAGATCCTTGTTCACATTTTCGAGGGTGGATACTGGCTGCGACTGGCGTATCGCCTTGATCTTGATGGCAACTGGAGCGTGCCGATTTACTATTCGGCGCTTGCGCTCATGCTGGCCGCGGTTCTTTTCTTCGTGAATGCGCATCTGACCAAAGCGAGGAAAGGCCGATTCGTCAAGCACTGGTATTTTGCCTCGGGCATGTTCGTCTTCATGAGCTTCGATGAAGCGATCGGCATTCACGGGCTGATGAATAATCCGATGAATCAAACGTTCAATCTGCCCGAGTGGATGACACTGCCCTGGGTCATTCCCGCGATGATACTGGTGGTGGTGGTCGCGCTGGCCTACCTGCCAATGGTGATGTCGCTCTCGCCACCGGTCCGCATTCGCTTCTTCCTCGCCGGGGGGGTTTTCATCGGCGGCGCGGTCGGAATGGAAACCGTGGGCATGCTGATGAAGGCCTACTTCCCCGAGCAACCGGCGTACTACACCGCCAGCGCCATCATCGAGGAAATGATGGAGAAGTTCGGCATCCTCATCCTGATCGACGCCTTGCTGCGACACCTCGTCACCATGACCGACCGGATCGAGATTCGACTGTCCCCCGATCCGCCGTATTCATCGTCCGGCGAAAGCGAAACGACTCAGTCGGCCTGATCTACGTCGCGACGGATCATCACGTCGCACTGATCGCGCGCTGAATGCCGGGGATCAGGTACGACTCGAAGGCCGCGTCAAAATCGTATTGCGGCTGATAGCGCCAGTCATGCCGTGCGGCGCGATCATCAACGCGGGCCGGCCAGGAATCGACGATGTTCTGTCGCGCGGCAACGGGTTCGAAGGCAATATCCGCCTCCGGAAAACAGGCGCGGGTCTTCTCCGCAAAGTCACCCGCACTCGGACTGAATGCCCCCACGTTGTACACCGTTTGCGAAAGGCGTTTCGCATCGGCTGCTGCCAGTTGCTCGATCGCGCGAATCGCATCCGGCATGGTCACGAACGGAATCGTCCGGTCCGCATCGACAAACGAGGCGTACCGCTCCCCCTTGGCGGCATGGTGAATCATGAGCGGGGCGAAGTCGCTTGTCCCGCCCGTCGGCGTCGTCTCCGCGCTCAGGATGCCGGGGAAGCGAACCGCGCGGAAGTCCAGCCCGCCCGAGGCTTCGCGATCGCGCCATGTCAGATACCGCCCGACTTGCTCGCAGTAGAGTTTGTTGCAGCCGTACATCGTGATCGGCTGCAGGAACTGATCCTCACGCACCGGCTCAGCGCGATTCTTCGTGGGCAGATCCGGCAGCCCGTACACCGCAATGGTGCTCGGGAACAGAAACCGCACGCGAGAGTTGTGCTGTGAGGCATGTTCACGCGCCAGGCGCATCAGCGTGATGGTGCCGTTGACGTTGATGTCGTGGGCATCGAACGGCCGCTTCTCCGCGGTTGAGCTGAGCAGCGCGGCGAGGTGATACACCGTGTCGATTTCGTAGGATGCGAACAGTCGCGCCATCGCCGCTTCATCGCGGATGTCGGCGACGACGGTTTCCCGGCAACGCGAGGCGACGGATGAATCGAGCGGATTCAGATCGACCGCCAGCAGGTTTTGCTGGCCCGCTTCCTGCAACGAATGAACCAGACCGTGGCCGATCTCGCCCCCCGCGCCGGTGATCAGGACGGCCCGGGTGCGGGTCGTGTCGGGGGGCGTGTCAGATTCCGATTCGTCGCGGCTGTCCTGGGTCATATCGATCACAACTCGCGGAGAAGTGGGGGTGGATGATTTCGAGCGGGACATCATGGCGGGGTCATTGTAGGTGATGGCCCTGCCGTTGCACTCGGCTTCGATGGATGCGTAATATACTCCCGCCCCCTGATCCGTTCCCAGGTCAGGCCGCCTCTATTGCATCCTCAGGTCCCGTGGACTACGGCTCCCGAATCCGCATCCCCTCATGTCAACCACCCAATCCTCCAGTGTGGATCGAAAGCTCTGGTTTCTTCTCGCTTTGACCGTGGTCATCGGGCTGGGTTTGCGGATGACTTCGCCGAGCGACCTGGATGAGAAGACGCAACACAAGACGATCGCCTATACGGTGGACATCGTTGAAAATGAGCGTTGGTTCCTGCCGCGCAGTGAGTCCGGCGAGCCGGCGACCAAGCCGCTCTTGTTCAACTGGCTCGCCGTGCCGGCCGTCAAGGCGTTCGGCTACGACGGGGAGTGGGTGATCAAACTCCCGTCCCTCGTCTCGGGGCTGGCGACGATCGGGCTTTCTATCTGGTTTGCGTATTGGATCGTGACAGTCCGCGGCCGGGATTCGGATGACCTTCAAACCCACGATGGCTCATCAAGCGCCATCGCCTTCGGCGTCGTTGCGGGCATCCTGCTCTTTGCCGGCTATCCGATGTTCAAGCAGGTGTACATTGCCCGACCGGAGATGATCAATGCGTTCACGATCGTCGCATCCTGGGCGCTGGCCACGCTGCTCTTGCATCATCTCGCCAACGGAACCGGCCGGAGAAAGCGCCTCGTGATCGCCGCCGGCTTCTGGATCACCATCGGACTGGCCGCGCTCGCCAAGGGTCCGCCCGCACTGCTCGGCATCATCTATCTCGTGCTGGCATCGAAGCTCATTTACGCGCGGTGGTCGCTGCTGGTCTCCACCGGCTGGTCGTGGGGCCTGCCGCTGGCGCTGGCGATCGCGGCGATCTGGTTCGTCCCGGCCTACCAACTCGATCCGGAACACTTTCGTAACACGCTGATCGGTGAAGAGGTGGTCGATCGGGTAAGTGAGGGCGGTCCGTTGGCGGTTCTGCTCGATCTGTGGAAGATGCCGGCCTACTTCGTCAGTCGGTACCTGCCCTGGTCGATTTTCGCCGTCATGGCGCTTCTCATGATCACGCCGCGACAATGGTTCCGGCATCCGCTCGGGCCGGCCGTGCTGTGGTTGTTCGTCGTCGTTCTCTTTTTCAGTCTGTCGTCGGGAAAGATTCCCCGATATCTCACACCGGTTTACCCGGCCGGGGCGATGTTGGCGACTTACGCATTGATCAGCCATCGCGGTCTGCGCTGGCCGGCGGCCAGAGTCGCGGCCTTCGGCCTCATCACCACCATCGTGCTGGGCGTGATCTGGTGGACCGCGACCACCGCGGCTCAGAATCGCTTCGGTGAGCACAATCACGCCTTCGCCCGAGCGGTTCAGGAGAAAGTCGGCGCGGAGCCCATCCTGTTCGTTGAACCTCGAAGTGAGATCATCGCCACCCTGCTCGGCCGGCACCAGCAGGGGATGATCTCCGATCCGCCCGCGAACGAGATCCGCTGGGTTATTGCGAATGACGATGCGGAAATCGACGGCGAACTCGTGATTCGATCCGAGACGCTGTCCCCCCACGGCAGTGGGCGAATTGCCCTTTATCGGCGGCAGATGGAGACCGAACGCCGGGATTGATCCCGCCGAGATTCGTCGGAGCAGCATGATTCATTTACACTTCCGATCACGGAGGCCCCGGTCTCCCGATCGACAGTGAGATGTGAAACCCGTGCAGGATTCTTCCCATGAACAACCCGATCCGTTTCTGACGCTGATTGCGCCGGCGCGCAATGAAGTGGAGAACCTCCCCGCGCTCGTGGAGGAGGTCAGCCGCGTGATGGGCCGGGCCGCCGTGTCGTGGGAGTTCATCGTGATTGATGACGGATCGACCGACGGTTCGCGTGCGCGGCTGATTGAACTCATGCAGCACACGCCTCAATTGCGCGCTTTGACGGTGGATCCGCAGGGGCGGGGCGTCGCGCACGGACAATCCGCGGCGTTCATGGCGGGGTTCCGCGCCGCACGGGGGAAGCTGATCGCGCTGCTGGATGCCGATCTGCAGAACGATCCGGCCGACCTGCTGGCGATGCTCGAGGCAATGGATCGATCCGGCGCGGATCTGGTGCAGGGCGATCGCATGCACGATCGACGGGACACGGTCGTGCGCCAGGTCAGTTCACTTGTCGGTCGGTTTTTCCGTCTGGTGTTACTGGGGGACACGATTCGGGACACCGGTTGCTCACTGCGGATCATGAAACGAGAGACCGCGCTCGCTCTGCCGCTGCAGTTCAAGGGGATGCACCGTTTCATTCCGATCACCGCGCGACAGTTGGGCTACACCGTCATCGAAGTGCCGGTGAAGCATCGACCGCGCACTGCTGGGCGCGCGAAGTACGGCATCTGGAACCGCGCGCTGCCCGGTCTGATCGACTGCT
>RECV01000237.1 GCA_007693845.1 Phycisphaerales bacterium | reverse complement strand
GGGCTGGGAATCGGCCGTCGCGTCCGAAGATGCCCCCAGTTTCGCGCGTGTTCGCCACATGATCGCGCTTGCGGTATACTCCGCGCCGGTATGAGCACTTCTCCGACCGGTTCGGCCGGTGAGCACCAACCCGATGAACGGCAGGCCCGGACCGAGCGCCTGCGTCACGTTCGCGATGCGCTGGCTTCGGTGGAAGCCGATGCGATCCTCGTGCAGAACGCGAAGGATATTCGCTACCTGACCGGCTGCAGCGGGCACGACTGTCTGCTCCTGCTGACCGGTTCCGACGCCGTCCTGATTTCCGATCCGCGGTACGACGAGCAGCTCAATCCGTGGCGGGGGGGTGAGACGGAGGTCGTCATCGGCACGCGGCATCGGCTGCCCGAAGCCGTCGCCCAGGCCTGCCGTGAGCGCGCGGTGAGTTCACTCGGCTTACAGGCGGAATACATGACCCTGCTCGGCCATCAGCAACTGAAGGCGGCGCTAGATGGCGTCCGACTGGTCGAAACCACGGGCCTGATCGCGCCGTTCCGGATGCGGAAGGATGTTCTCGAAGTCGCCCGCATCGAGCGCGGCGTGCAGATTCAGCAGGCAGCGCTTGAAGCGGCCTTTAGCGAATTGACCCGCGGCATGACCGAACGCGAGTTCTGCGCGCGCATCGAATACGAGATGAAGATCCGCGGCGCGGAGAAGGCCAGCTTTGATCCGATCGTCGCCACCGGCGCGAACAGTTCGCGCATTCATCACGAGACCAGCGACACGCCGATCGGTGAAGGGACGCTGTTGATCGACTGGGGCGCGGTGGTTGAGGGGTATTCCTCAGACATGACCCGCACCTTCGCCGTGGGGGACATGCCCGAAAGGGTGCGCGAAATCTACGCCATCGTGCTCGAAGCGCAGTTGGCAGCAATCGAGGCCTGTCGACCGGGGAGAACGTGCGCGGAGATTGACGCCGTGGCGCGGGACCTCATCACGGAGGCCGGCTACGGTAAGCAGTTCGGCCACGGGCTCGGGCACGGACTCGGCATGGATACGCACGAGGGGCCGTACTTCAACAATCTGCAGACGGATGTGGTTTTGGAAGCCGGCATGGTGATGACCGTCGAGCCGGGGATCTATCTGCCCGGTCTCGGTGGCGTGCGCATCGAGGATGATGTGGTCATTACCGAATCAGGTTGCCGGGTGCTCGGCGACTGGCCGAAGGACATGGAGGCCATGCGGCGGGACGTCCCCGGCCGCTCGATGGGGGTCGTGGGGGAACGACTTTGACCAAGGATTTACGCCCATGATTGATATTCGCAAACTGAAAGAGCTGGTGCGGCTGATGGTGTCCAACGATCTGACGGAGTTGGATCTTCGCGACAATGAAGAGCAGGTCACACTCCGCCGCTCGAGCGTCAACGCCATGCCCCAGGTCACCACGATGCCGGTCGCAGCGCAGGCGGCGCCCGCTCCGGCGGCGGCGTCGAGTAACAACAACAATGCGGCCAGCCCGGCACCGGCGGAGACCAAAGCGGCGGATGGCGATGCCGCGCCTTCGGATACCGGTCTGCACCGTATCGAGAGTCCGATGGTGGGGACGTTCTACACCGCGCCGAATCCCGACGCCGAGCCGTTCGTCAAAGTCGGCCAGCAGGTCGACTCGGAGACCGTGGTTTGCGTCATCGAAGCGATGAAAATTTTCAATGAAATCAAGGCCGAATGCTCCGGCACGATCGAAAAGGTGCTGGTCAAGAACGCCGAGTCGGTCGAGTTCGGTCAGCCGCTTTTCCTCGTGAAGCCGGATTGAGTCCGGTGGGGATCATGCGGCTGAGGTGAACTGGTGATCTTCTGCTTCTCAACCCGGGCCTTCCTCCCTTCGGTCGTCAGGCCCGGCTTCTTCTTTGTCATTCCGCGCCTTTGTGCCTGAATCATCATGTTTTCCAGAATCCTCATAGCCAATCGTGGTGAAATCGCGCTGCGGATCATTCGCGCAGCGCGCGAACTGGGCATTGAAACCGTCTGCGTCTATTCGCAGGCGGACCGGGACGGCCCGTGGCTGGAGCACGCGGACGAGGCGATCTGCATCGGGCCCGGTCCGGCGAGTGAGTCCTACCTTCGCATCGATCGCATTATCTCGGCCGCGGAGATCACGAACGTTGACGCCATTCATCCCGGGTACGGTTTTCTGTCGGAGAACGCGCACTTTGCGGAAGTCTGCCGCGACTGCCGGATCGAGTTCATCGGCCCGAGCCCCGAGGCGATGGGTCTGTTGGGCGACAAAATCAGTTGCAAACGCATGGCCAGGAAGGCGAAGACGCCGATCTTCCCCGGTTCGGAAGGCGCGATTGAGGAAGTCGATGAGGCCGTCAAGGTGGCGCGCGAGATCGGATTTCCCGTCATCGTGAAGGCCTCGGCGGGCGGCGGCGGGCGCGGCATGCGCATCGCGCACAACGAGGTCAATCTGCGCGCGGGCATTGAAGCGGCCAAAAAGGAAGCCGAAGCGGCCTTCGGCAACGGCGCGGTGTACATCGAGAAGTTTCTCGAACACGCGCGGCACGTTGAAGTGCAGGTGCTCGGCGACAAGCACGGCAACGCGATCCACCTTTACACCCGCGATTGCACGAGCCAGCGCCGGCATCAGAAGCTTATCGAGGAAGGGCCCGCCCCGGGCGTCGATCTCAAGAAGATGGAAGCGGTGGCCAACTCCGCTTCGGAACTGATTCGCCGGGCCAAGTACGCCGGAGCCGCCACGGTGGAGTTCCTGATGGATGAGAAGCAGGACTTTTACATGCTTGAGGTCAATACGCGGGTGCAGGTGGAGCACCCCGTGACCGAGATGATCACCGGAGTGGATATCGTCAAGGAGATGATCCGGATCGCGGCGGGGGAGGAACTCGGCTACAAGCAGAAAGAGATCGTAATCAACGGCCATGCGGTCGAATGTCGCATCAATGCGGAAGATCCGGCCCGGAACTTCATGCCGCAGGCGGGGCTGCTCGAAACCTACGCCGCTCCGGGCGGGTTCGGCGTGCGGATCGACTCACACGCGCGCCCCGGATATCGCATCCCGCCGAACTACGACTCGATGATCGGCAAGCTGATCGTCCACGGCCGCACGCGCGAAGAAGCGATCGCCCGCATGCGCGGAGCTTTGGATGAATTCCGCATCGGCCCGATCAAGACGACGATCCCGCTGCATCGACGGATTATGGATCACGGCCCGTTCATCGAGGCCAGCTTTGATATCCACTACGTCGAACGTCTGCTCAAACAGGAAGCTGCCGAGTCCGCTGCCGTAAATTCATGAGGGCCTGCCCCGGCCCCGGCAAGCGGGACGCAGCACGCGCGGCGTAGGAAGGCCGTAGAGCCGAGAGAGGGCAATCCTCGCTTGCGTTGACAGGATCATGCAAGTTCAGCGCACTTCAAGATTAGCGGTGCCGATAGTGAGATCGCCGACGTTGAATCCGGTGATGGTGACGCCCCGGGTGACCTGGAAAACGAGATACAGTTCGTGCCGGCCGCTGCTGGGAAGCATGGGGAGCTGCTCAACGTTGGGGATGAGCCGCGATGGGTCCAGTCGGATGGTTGTGTTCCCGGCCCCCTGCATGTGCATGTAGCCGATCGGCGTATATCGATTGCCGTTGGCATCCACGAGCGCCATACGGCCGTCGCGCGGCAGTTGGGATCGAATGGCGCCGAACAGATCCGCCGGGGTGCCGCGGCTGACATCCAGCTTGACGATGCGCGTGCCGGCCGGTTCGTGGATGCCTCGAATGCGTAGATTGGGCGCGACCCGGTCACGGCTACTCTGGAACTGAGCGTGTCCCTCGGTCAAATACCGATCCACCTCTCTCATCGAGCCGGGCAGCCGGTTCACGCTGACGGTGACCGGTCGAATGTCATTGTTGACCGAAAGTGATTCCTGGATCGATTGGCCCGCCCCCGGCGTCACGGTGGCGGCAGTGTCCTGATCGCGTGTCGGCGTGGACGCGATCCCTCTCTCGGCGTCCGGTCTCGGTAAGGCGAAACGTGTCCCGCGAATCTGGATGTACCGGCCGGTATGGCCCTGGGGCACTTCGAACTCGAAAATCGCCCGCGCTGATTCCTGCCCCGGCACACTGGTCACGTAGTGGAACGGATCATCGAAGCCGAATCGTCCGAAGTCGGATGAATCACTGGAGACCTGCTGGCTCCAGTGCGAGGGATGCAGGACTTCGGGAGCACCGGTGCTGTTGCGCGGCCGCGGGTAGCAGATCAAACGCACCTGCGATGGGGACAGCGTCAACATCTCACCCCAGTCCCGAGCCAGCGTATCGAAACGCACTTCCACGAAGTGCCGGTTGGTACCTTCATCGATCTGGAAACTGCGGACTTCGGCGGCATCAGGCACCAGCGAAAACATGCCTTTGCCGTCGTCGTAGGAATCGCGAAGCAGACTCGCCTGCTTGTAAAGATCGGGGTTGACCTGTTTGAGCGGCGTGCCGCTGAAGGTCGGGTGCAGCGCCCCCACACTGACGTACTCAAAGAATCCGTTGGCCATCCGGTCCACTGGGATCCAAAGCTGCGGACCGACCGGCTCGATGCGACCGGTCCGGAAGTCCCGGCCAAATCCCTGGTAATCAAAGACCAGCTTATGGGTCTGGATGTGCCCCGCGCCGATCATGAAGATGCCCATGGTCAGGATGCCCGAGCCGATGCCGAGCACGAATCCGAAGGTCAGATTCGCCCATTCGGGTACCCGGATATTGGCATGGACCAGCCGGTCAAGCGGGAGCCGGAGCGCGAGCAGCGACCCCAGAAACAAAGCGATGAGCCCAATCCCCCAGGCGTAATTGTCGAACGCGTTGCCGCGCAGGAGAAGTCCGGCCACCAGCGGTTCCCAGAACGCGAAGGCGATCGTCCCCGCCACGATGACGCAGATCAGGTGGAGCAGTGAACTGAGCAAGCCCTGGTTGGCCCACCAGTAGGCAATGAGCAGGACGGACAGAATCAGGATGATGTTGAGCAGATAGGTCATGGCGATCTCGTCAGTCAGTCAATCAGAAACGACGCGCGGGGCGCGGTGCGGTCAGGAGGGAGCGGGGGTGGGGGTTCCGCTGGCGGCGGGCTTCTTCTTGCCGCCGCCGGGCGAAAGGACCCGCATGATTTCTTCGAGTGTCGTTTCGCCGTTCAATACCTTGCTGAGGGCCGCTTCCTGCAGATAGATCATCTTGTTGCGGCGCGCATGGGCTCGCGCCCCTTTGAGGTCCTTGTTGATCAACAGCTTGCGGGCTTCGCTGTCGAGGAAGAACACTTCGTAGACCGCAAGCTGGCCCAGATATCCCGTCCCCTTGCATACGGGACAAACTTCGACCTTGTTCTTGACCTGGATCTGTCCGGTTGCGCGGAAAAGCTGTTGGGCACGTTCCGCTGGGAGATTCAGCTTCTTGATCTGTTCGGCCGAAGGGGTGAACGGCTGGCGGCAGTTGGGGCAGAGACTGCGAAGCAGACGCTGATTGATCACCGCTCGCAACGGCTTGATCGCCTGCTTGATATCGCCCACCTGGCTGACCCAATGTTGAATCTGCTCCTCAATCGTATTGGCGCGTATCGGAATATACATCAGCGGACCGTCCATTCCGGGTTCCGATGCGATACGAGCGGTCTGGGCATCTTCCAGATTTGAAAGCATCACCACATCAGGATCGCGGCGGAGGATGGACTGAAGATTGGTTGCGAAATCCGTCTCGGCGGTCGAGGCGTCAAATTCGGTGTGGTCCACCCCGTCGAGTTCGAGGAGGACTTCTTTCTCGAGCGTTTTGATGTTCGAGGTGTAGGCGTCGTGCTTGCTCAGCATGCTGTAGCCGGTCGTCGTCAGCCCGTGTCCGCTTGGCGCACCGAGAAGCACGATACCGTGTCTGTCGGACGGATCGTAGAGCGTCTCCAGCGTCTCCATTTGCGAGGGCAACAGGCCGAGGCCGTCGTACGGCTTCTGAAGTTGGCTGCGGCGATCGAAGTCCATGCGGACCATCTGACCGCTGGATGAACCGGCCGTGACGAGGGAGACATCCTTCGATTCCCCTTCGATGGACAGCTTGAATTTTCCGGCCTGCTGACGACGTCGATCCTCGACGTCGAGTCCGGCAATGTCCTTGAGGTAGTCGATGACCTGCACGCCCTGTTCGACCGGAATCGGGTCACGCTTGGTGCGCACCCCGTCGATCGTCTGCACGATGACGGTGCCGCCGGATTTGGCGGCGATCTCGAGGCGGCTGGCGCGGCTGTCGACGGCCGGCCCGATGATTTCCTCGGTCAGGGTGTGAACCGCCTGAAGCGGACTGTCCTTTTGCGGCGCGCTTCGTAGTTGCTTTTTCGAGTCAGTGAACCGGATCAACGCGGCTTTGGAAGCTCGCTTCTCCTGGCGTGAACTGAGCGCGTCAGTCAGAACCTTGCTGGTCAGGTAGTATCGTTTCGACGCCGGGACGCGTTCGTTGCGATGCTTCCAGTATGCCAGCGTCGGCGCGGCCAGAATCAGCAGGCCGAGCGGATAGGAGATCCAGAAGATGTGCACCGTCCCGGGGATGAGCAGCATGACCGCCAAAGCGACAACGGCTCCCCCGATCTGCAAGCCGTTCCACATCGGCACGTTCAGGTGAAAATAACGCGCGTCCTTGTCCAGTTTCGTCGCCACGAGCCAGGCCCATCCGACAAAAGGCAACAAAATCAGGATGGCTTTCCACCATCCCAGGGTGATATTCGTGACGGCGTTCTGAGCAAGTAAATCGATCATCAGCTTTGCGACGCTCCCGCGCGGTGCACTAAGTGTTCAGACCCGACCGGACCCTCAATCAGGAGATGCCCTTCAGCCGCATTCGCAGCTCTTCGGGTTTCGGCGTCGCTTCCAGTGCGACCTTGTGGTGAATGTATTCCGACTCCACAAGTTGCACAAGCGAACTGGTGAAGTCGATCATGCCTTCCTCGTGACTCTTCTTGATGACTTCAAGCAGTTCCCCTTCGCGCGCTTCCAGAATGTACTTCTGGACGATCGGCGTGTTCAGCAGGATCTCGATCGCCGGAATGCGGCCGATGTCTTCGTGCAGTGTCGGCAGCAGCTTCTGGTAGACGATCGCGCGGAGGTTGTAAGCGAGCAGCTTGCGAATCTGGTCACGTTCGGACTCAGGGAAGAGGTCATAAATGCGGCCGAAGGTCTGCCACGCGGAGGAGGCGTGAATCGTGCCGAAGACCAGGTGGCCGGTTTCCGAAGCACGAATCGCCGCTTCAAACGTTTCGTGATCACGCATTTCACCGATCAGCACGACGTCCGGGTTTTCACGCACCAGCGCCCGGAGCGCTTCATTGAAGGTCTTGCAGTCGATGCCGACTTCGCGCTGATTGATCGTCGCCTTGGCGTCCTTGAAGATGTACTCGATCGGATCTTCGATGGTGACGATGTGGACGCGCTTGCGTTCGTTGACGTATTGCAGCATCGATGCAATCGACGTGGACTTGCCCGAGCCGGTCACTCCCGAAAAGAGGATCAGGCCCTGTGAACTCATCGCCACATCGCCGAGAATCTGCGGGAGGTACAGTCCCTCGAACGGCAGGATGTTTGACGTAATGAGTCGCGCGGCCATGGACGGTTTGCCGCGCGCCATGAACAGGTTCACGCGGAAGCGGTTATCCTCATCGTAGTCATAGGCAAAGTCGATCTGACCGTGTCCCTTGAAGTGCTCGTACTGCGTGTCGTCGAGCACATCGCGCGCGATCTGGAACATCAGGTCCGGCGTGCAGATATCCGTGTCGAGGCTCTTCAGCGAGCCGCGCAGACGAACGCGCGGCGGGAGATCGACTTTCACGATGAGGTCTGACCCTTCGTAGCGGATCGTTGCCGCGAGATACTTCTTCAGCGTCTCCAGCCCTTCGCCGGGTTGGGTGCCGCCGTCGTGGTGAACCGGCGGCGGCGCCAGGTCCGGGGCATCAGGGCTCGTGTCGGTGCTGAGCGGTGTCATGTGAGAATGGGCTCCGCGAGAGAGTAATGTTGGGCTGGGCGGTGACATCACTGAACCGGACGGCGGGGGCTCAGCCGGTCCGGCCGAGGAACCATTCGCGGCGCACGCGGAGCGGTTCCCACGGCAACGGGCGGATATACCGCCATCGCAGCCGGTTCAGAACCTATTAGCTTAGCACCCTGATGCATGAAAAGGAATTCGATTCCTCCGGGGTTCCAGCGACTTTCGCCGGATGCCGGCCCGGAGTTGACAGTCACGCACCCGGGCCGCGATAATCGATTAATGGAGCACAAGACCATCCACGAAGGCGTCACCTTTGACGATGTCCTGCTGGTTCCCCAGCGGAGCGAGGTCACCCCGGACCTGACCGACACCTCGACCCGCCTGACCCGCAATATCCGCCTGAATATCCCTCTTCTCTCCGCCCCGATGGACACGGTGACCGAGTCCGCGCTGGCGATCGCGCTCGCGCAGGAGGGCGGCATCGGGATCATCCACAAGAACCTCCGCCCGGATGCACAGGCCCGTGAGGTCAGCAAGGTCAAACGCTCCGAGAACGGCGTGATCACCGATCCCGTCACCCTCCGCCCCGAAGACACCGTCGAACGTGCCCTCACCCTGATGGATGAGCAGAACGTCTCCGGCTTCCCGGTGACCGAGGATGGCACCAGCCGCGGACGCGTGGTCGGAATCCTCACCAAACGCGATATGAAGTTCGTCGATGACGCCTCCCGACGGGTGGGGGACGTGATGACCAGCGAGAAACTCATCACCGCCCCCCCGGAAACCAAGCCGGAAGAGGCCGAGTCCATCCTGAACCGCGCCCGGGTGGAGAAGCTGCTGCTCGTCGACGCCCACGGCGGGCTTGCCGGGCTCATCACAATGCGGGACATCGATAACATCCGCAAACATCCGCACGCCTGTCGCGATGCCCGCGGCCGACTTCGCGTCGGCGCGGCGGTCGGGGTGCATCAGCTCGACCGGGTGGATGAACTGATCCGCGCTGAAGTCGATGTGATCATCGTCGATACGGCCCATGGCCATTCCAAGAACGTCCTCGACACCGTCAAAGCGATCCGCAGCCGGTATGACATCGAGCTGATTGCCGGCAACATCGCCACCAGCGCCGCTGCGGCTGACCTCATCGAAGCGGGGGTGGATGCTGTTAAAGTCGGCATCGGTCCCGGTTCGATCTGCACGACGCGGGTGGTTTCCGGCGTGGGTGTCCCGCAACTCTCCGCGATCATGAACGCCTGCGAAGTCGCCGATGCTCACGATGTGCCGGTCATTGCCGACGGCGGGGTTCGCCAGTCCGGCGACATCGCCAAGGCGCTCGCTTTCGGGGCCTCCAGCGTGATGCTCGGCTCGCTTTTCGCCGGCCTCGACGAGAGCCCGGGCGAACTGGTGCTCCACGGCGGACGCCGCTACAAGACCTATCGCGGCATGGGCAGTCAGGGCGCGATGATCGCCGGATCAGCCGACCGCTACGGGCAGGGCACGGTCGAGGACACCGGCAAGTTCGTGCCCGAAGGTGTGGAAGGACGCGTTCCGTATCGGGGCACGCTGGGCGAGTACGTCTACCAACTCGTCGGCGGGGTTCGGGCGGCGATGGGATACTGCGGCTGCCGGACGATTGAGGATCTTCGTCAGCACACGCAGTTTGTTCGCGTCAGCAACGCCGGCCTCATTGAAAGCCATCCGCACGATATTCAGATCACCCGCGAGGCGCCGAATTACTCCACCACATCCATGGCGGGGCAGTAACGCCGGCGACGGGGCTGATCGCCCTCACGGATTCATTGAGCCGGAGCAAACGTCAACAACTCACCGTCGCCAATTCGGGCGGTTGGTCGATGTGCCATCCGTGCGAATCATTCTGAATCTCTGCGGGACATCTCAGTGAGTCCATCACTGGCGTGCGGTTTGCTTCCTTCCATTGAACCCCGGTTTGTGGACAGGAGGTCCCGCATGATTCGGCAGAAGTTGCTTATTCCCGCAGTCCTGATCAGCGCGATTGTTGCGCTACTCGGTTTGAACCCGGTGTCCCACGCCACCTCGGTGCAGGATTTGGTGCGCATCAAAGGTCAGGAACGAAACATCCTCACCGGCATGGGCATCGTGATCGGTCTCGATGGCACCGGCGATCGTTCGCGTGACTCCCTCGTCGCCGCCCGACCGTATGCGCAATTGTTCACCAACCTGGGCAATCCGATCACCAGCGTGGATGAACTCGCCCGGGCCGATGCGTACGCCCTCGTGCAGGTCACGATGGAAATCCCGGCGGCGGGGGTCCGGGAGGGCGACCGCCTGAACGTGCATGTCGAGACGATGTTCAATGCCAGCAGTCTGGCCGGCGGGCGGCTGGTCGTCTCGATGCTGCGTCCGCCCCGGCCGGATGCGGCGGACTTGCAGCCCATGGCCTACGCCAGCGGCCAGGTCTTCATTGAAGGAGAAAATCCGCGTGCCGGCGTCGTGCGGCAGGGCGGGCAGATGCTGGTGGATATCCGAACCAACCCCGTCACATCGAGCGGCACGATGACGCTCGTCCTGAAGGATCAGTACGCCGGGTACCCCGTAGCGACGACGATTGCCTCCTCGATCAACGATGAATTCGTTCTGGACGGTTACACCGAAATCGCGCGGGTGGAAGACGCCAAGAACATTCGCATTACGCTTCCGCCGGCGGATCGTGAATACCCGGCTCAGTTCATTGCCAACCTGATGACCATTCCGCTCGATGCGTCGCTCATCCAGACCGAGGCGCGCATTGTGATCAATGAGAAGCAGGGCATCATTCTCGTGACCGGGAATGTTGAAATCGGGCCGGTGGGGATCACTCACCGCGGGCTCACGATCACGAGTATCACGCCCGAGCCGGAGCCGAACGAATTCGATCCGTTGATTGAAACTACTCGGTGGACCGGGCTTGATACGACGGACCGCCGCAGCCGGGCCTCGACGAAGCTGGTTGAACTGCTGCAGGCGCTCGATCAACTGAAGGTTCCGGTCGAGGACCAGATCGCCATCATTCACGAGCTGAAAAAGACCGGCGCGCTGCACGCGCAAGTGGTGGTGCACTGATGATGAACTCAACGATACAAGCCGGCGAGTTGAAGATGGCGATGTCGGAGATCAATCATCGCGCCGATTCTTCGTCGTCGAAAGGCGGATTTGAAAAGACGCTGCGCGAAAAAGCGCAGGAGGCGGCCGAGCAGTTCGTCGCGTCGTCGCTGGTGATCCCGATCCTGGCGACGCTCCGCGAGAACACCTTCAACGCGACCGGACCGTTTGCGCCCAATATGGCCGAAAAGCGGTTCGGCCCGGTGTTTGATCAGCATGTCGCCGACCGCGTGGTGAAGGCAGCCAACTTTCCGATCGTCGACACGATCGCGGACCGTTATGCCGCAAGATTTGAAGAGAGCGAAGCGGCCCCCGTCGCCCGGATGGATCTTCAGGGATGACGGTACGACCGGCAACTGATTTGAGGAGATCGTGATGAGTACGCAGGAATCCCGTGATGCCCTCGTCGAAGCGTTGGAAAAGCTCATGCACGCCATGACGCACGAACACGCCCGACTGTTGGAACTGCTCGAAGAGAAACGACAGGCGGTGCGCGAAGCGCAGATGCAGAAGATCGGCGAACTGGCGGATCGTGAGCGCGAAATCGCGCGCCGGATTCTGGAGATGGATCGGCACCGCCAGGAACTGCTCCGGAGAATCGCGCCGCTGATCGGCGCGCGCGGGGATGAGCCATTGTCCGTCAGTCGGATCGCGGCGGCGGTGGATGAGCCCCGGCGGAGTGAGATTGAGCACGCCGCACAACAATTGCGTGAACGCGTCGAGGACGTTCGGCACGCCAGTTCGGTGGTGCGAACCGCGGCGGAGGTGTTGGCCAATCACATGGCCGGCGTGATGCAGCGCGTGAACTGGGCGCTCAGTCGCGCGGGGGTGTACGGCAGCAGCGGGCGCGTGGCCGTCGGCGCGCAGATGGACTTCTGCGTTGATTTGAAAACCTGAGCCAGCGGCCACGTCTCTGGCATTCGCTTTGCAGGATCCGCTTCCATGAGTCTCAACGGTGCACTACAGGTCGGACGCTCCGCCATGCAGGTCAGCCAGACGGCGCTGCAGGTGGCCGGCGACAACATGGCGAACGCCGCCACGCCCGGCTTCCACCGCCGGACCGCTCACCTGTCGCCGAACAACAGCCAGCAGATCGCCCCCGGACAGTTCATCGGTCAGGGCGTCAAACTGCTCACCATTCGCCGGGAGATCGACACCGCCATGCAGGCGCGGTTTCGTGATGCGCTCAGCCGGGAGAACTCCTCGCTCATGGATCAGCGATTTCTCTCCTCGATCGAGGCGATCCAGAACGAGCTCACGGACAACGACCTCTCCACCCTGCTCAGCAATTTCTTCAACAGCTTCTCCGAACTGGCGAACAACCCGCAGGACAACGCGGTGCGCGGCGTGACGATTCAGGAAGGCATCAGTCTCGCCAATCGTCTCAGCTCCATGCGCACCGACTATCTGCGCATTCAGGATGAAATCACACGCGCGCTCGGCGGCGCGGAAGAGGCCGCGAACGACCTTTTGTCCCAGATCGCCAGTCTGAATCAGCAGATCACGAGTACCGAAGCCGGTGCGGGCGAGATCAGCTCCCTGCGCGATCACCGGGATCAGATGCTCAATGATCTGGCGACGTACATGGACATCACCGTGTACGAGCAGCCGAACGGCAACGTCGACGTACACGTCAACTCGGTGCCGATTGTGCTCGGCGGCGACTCCCGCGGCGTCGAGGTTCGCAAGGAAACCGTCGGCGGTGAGTTGAAGGTCAGTGTCCGGGTCAAGGACGATGGGGAACAACTCGACGTCCGCGATGGCAAGATCGGCGGACTGATGCGGCAGAAGAAGGAAACGGTTGATCCCGCGATTCAGGTGATCGACGACTTTGCCGCCCAGCTCATCTTTCAGGTCAACCGCCTGCACTCACAGGGGCAGGGCAAGCAGGGATTCACCAGTCTGACCGCGTCGAACCCGGTGATGGATCCGGCGGACACGCTGAACTCCACTGCCGCCGACTTGCCGTTCAAAATTGAAAACGGCAGCTTCTTCATCCACGTGACGCATCAGGACACGGGCGTTCGCACGACGCATGAAATTAAGGTCGATGGCAATGTGGATTCGCTGAACGACCTCGTGGACAAGATCAACAACATCGTCGGCGTGCCGAACGTGACCGCGGGGATCGGCATCGGCGGACCGTTGACGCTCGACGCCGCGGCGGGATTTGAAATCAGCTTTTCCGATGACACAAGCGGCGCGCTGGCGGCACTCGGGCTCAACACGTTCTTCACCGGTTCCAATGCTTCCGACATCAATGTCAACCAGTTGGTTCAGGACAATCCCTCGATGTTGGCGGCGGGGACGGGGCATATCTCAGGATCGAACGAAACCGCCAACGCCATTGCTGAACTGCAGGATACCCCGTTCAGCGAGTTGGGCGGCAAGAGTCTGCGCGAGTTCTGGCAGGGCTCGGTGACTTCGCTCGCCACGCGCACCAGCGCTGCGAATTCCGCGGTTGATTCCTCGCGCGTGGTTCGCGAAGGGTTGAACGCACAGATCCAGGCCGTCTCGGGCGTTTCACTCGACGAGGAGTCGATCAACCTGTTGACCTTCCAAAGACAGTTCCAGGCCGCGGCCCGTTACATCAACGTGATTGATGAAATGCTGCAAACGTTAATCAGCATTGCCTGATCCGCGTCGCCGCATTCGTTCCGTGACGGAGTATCGAGATTCATGAGCAGCATTCCTTCAAATCTGGCGCGGGTGCCCAACACGCTGGCCTCGAGCATCATGCTCAACTCGCTCAACCGGACCAATCAGAGTCTCCTGAATCTTCAGGTTCAGCTCGCCTCCGGTCAGAAAATCAATCGGCCGTCGGACAGCGCCGCCGAAGCGGGAACGATCAGCGTTCTCGACGACCAGATCGAACGACGAACGCAGCGCATCCGCAATATCGGTCACGGCGAGTCGGTCCTGAACACGATCGATTCGGCGTTGGGGGATGCGACCAACATGTTGCTGGAAGCCAAGGAAATCGGTCTGAGCCAGGTCGGCGCGACCAGCGACAAAGCGACGCGGAAATCCATGGCGGTCGTGATCGAGTCCATGGTCAACGAAATGGTCTCCATCGCCAATCGCAAGTACCAGGGGATTCATCTCTTCGGCGGCAGCGCCAGTGGCAAGCAGCCCATGGTCGAACTGCTTGGCGGCTGGAAGTATCAGGGTGAAGGCAATGGTCTCTTCACGGACATGGGCCTGCCGCGGCCGTTCCCCATCACCGTGGGTGCCGATCAGGCGTTCGGCGTGAAGAGCACGCGCGTCGAAGGAAGCCGCGACCTCGATCCGCAGATGGTTGGTTCCACGCGGTTGCAGGATCTGAACGGCGCGCGCGGACTCGGCGTGAGCAAGGGAACGATCACCGTAGATGTGGACGGGGTGACCTCTGCGGTCGACCTCAGCTCCGCGCACGATGTGCAGGATGTCATCGATGCGCTCGAAGCCGCCATTCAACAGACCGATCCCGGCGCGGTGGTTCAGATCGATCCGGTCACGGGCAATCGCCTGGAAATCATTCCGAGCGGCGGGTCCGTCGTCACCATCACCGATCTCACCGCAGACACGATCGCGGCGGACCTCGGGATCGCCGGGGCGTTCGATGCCGGCACGACCACGGGCCAGGATCTGGACCCGAAGCTCACCGAAATGACGCCGGTCACCAGTCTCTCCGGCGTGACCGTTCCGCTCGGCACGATTCGCCTCGAAAATGCCGGTCAGGTGCGCGATCTGGATCTCTCCGGCGCGGAAACGGTTCGCGACATCATGAATGCGGTGGACTCGCTCAACATCGGCATCCGGGTCGAGATCAACGAGGCGGGCGATCGACTGAATTTCGTCAATGAACTCTCCGGCGGGGCCATGAGCATCAGTGAAGTCGCAGGTGGAACCACCGCCACGGAACTCGGCGTTCGGTCCCTGAGCGCGAGTACATTGCTGAGCGACTTCAACAACGGCCGTGGGGTGTCGATTGAATCGGGCAATTCCGATCCGGTCACCGGCCTGCCGGACCCGGACCGTGATGTGGACTTCATGATTACGTTGAAGGACGGCACGGAGATCGAGGTCGATCTCGCCGGCGCGATCACCGTTCAGGATGTGCTGGACATGATCAACGACGCGGCGATCGCGGAAGGCGTGGCGGTGCCGGCTGATTTCGAGGCGGGACTCGCGGCGGATGGCAACGGGATCACGCTGACCGACAACACGCCGGGCACGACAACCTCGGTCACGAAGATGAACAATTCGGGCGCGGCGGCGGACCTGGGGCTGCTCGGCTCGACCGACGGCGCAATATTGACCGGTGAAGATCGCGCAACGGTTGCCGTTGACAGCGTGATTACGAACCTGATGGCTCTTGCCAAGGCCCTGAAAAGCGATGATTCCACTGGCATCGAGTTTGCTACCGCCAAGCTGGAAGACGATTTGGATCGTTTCGCTCAGGTACGAGGCGAGGTTGGTGCCCGAAGCCGGCGTCTCTCCGATGCCAAGATTCGTGAAGAAGACATGCAGATACAGGACATGAGTTTGAAGAGCCAGGTACAGGATCTTGATTTCACGGAAGCGGCGATGCGGTTCGCCACGCTGGAACAGCAACTGCTGGCCGGCCTGCAGACGACCAGCCGCGTGAACAGTCTGAGCTTGCTCGATTTTCTTCGTTAGTTCGTAAAGCAGCGGCGCGATCTCCGGCCGATCGCGTCCGCTGATGACAGGAGGTCAGTCCCGACTTGGAGTTGAGTCGGGTACGACGACCAGGATGGACATGGCCGAGGACTGGAGCGTTCAAATGGACGTGCAAACGACTCGATTCGGAACGGTTACGGTTGATGATGATCGCGTCATCAACTTCCCCAGTGGATTGCTCGGCTTTTCGAGCTTCCGGAACTTCGTGCTGCTGCAGCCGGATGAGGAAGGCGTCTTCTTCTGGCTTCAGTCGCTGGAAGCGCCGGACCTGGCTTTCGTCGTCACCGACCCCAGCTTGTGGGTGGAGAAGTACGAAGCGACGATTCGCCGCGAGCAGATGGACGATCTGCAACTGGATTCGCTCGACAATGCCCAGGTGCTGGTGATCGTCAACAAGTACGAGCAGACGCTCACTGCGAACATGCAGGGGCCGATCGTGATCAATCTGAAGAATCACTGCGCTATGCAACTGGTTCTGGCGGAAAAGCGCTGGACGACCCGTCACGCCATCGTGCGGCTCGGCGAGCAGGCCCGCGCCGCTTCGGCATGAGCCGGCGACGGGTTGAGGGTGTCACTTCATCAACCGATGGTGGCACGAAGAACGCAGGTCGCGGCAGGGATGCGGCGGCCGGGATTCAATCGCCGGACATCCGGTGCGCGAATCCGCATCCACGGAAGGAGTCTACGCATGCTGGTGCTTTCACGCCATCGTGACGAAACGATCATCATTGGGGATGACATCGAGCTGACTGTTGTCGACATTCGCGGCGACAAAGTCCGCCTCGGAATTAAAGCCCCTTCGCATATTCCCGTGCACCGCAAAGAGGTGTACGAAGCCATCAAACGCGAGAACGAGCAAGCCGCCAAACTCACCGGCGAACAGCTTGAGACCGTTCGCTCGCCCGTCCGGTCCGGCAAGGGGCAGAAGAAAAACATGCCCGCCGCCGGACGCATCAACACTGCGGCAAGGGAGAGCGCGTAATGCATTCAAACGCAAGAACCCTGGCCCAACGCCGATTTGTCGCCCGTATCCTGAGCTGTTCATGTGAGATGACGGATCATCCGGAACGCTCGTGGCCCCTAGCCTCAATCAAGGAGGATTGCCGTGGCTAGAATCAACACCAACATCTCGTCACTGATCGCCCAATCAAACCTGGCCCGGTCAAACCATGACCTCGGAACTTCGTTGCAACGGCTCTCCACGGGTCTGCGCATCAATCGAGGTGCTGATGATCCTGCCGGCCTCATCGTCTCCGAACGCTTGCGCAGTGAACTGCGCGGCCTCGATCAGGCCGTGAAGAACTCCGAACGCGCCAGCTCGGTCATTGCGACCACTGAAGGGTATCTCGCTGAGGTCTCCGATCTGCTCAACTCGATCAAGTCGCTCGTGGTTGAAGCCGCGAACACCGGCGGTATGAGCAAGGAAGAGATCGAGGCGAATCAGCTCCAGGTGGACAGCGCGATCGAATCCATCACCCGGATCTCGAACACCGCCAGCTTCGCCGGTTTGCAACTGTTGAACGGATCGATGGAATACATCACATCCGGCATCGACATGAGCAAGGTCGAAGGAGCCAAGATTCATGGCGCTCAGTTCGGCAACCAGGACAACATGCAGGTCCAGGTCGAAGTCGTCGGTGCCGCCGAAACCGCCTCGTTGTTCCTCGCCGGCGGCAGCGGCGGCGCGAGCGGCGAACTGCTGAGCAGCGTCACGCTGGAAGTGGCGGGCAACCTTGGCGTGCAGACGATCTCATTCGTCTCCGGCACCGCCATGAGCGCCGTTGTCGCCGCCGTCAACACGCTCAAGGACTCGACCGGCGTCAGCGCGGCACTCGTCAGCGCAACCGACCAGACTAGCGGCCTGACGTTCAACTCAATGGGCTTCGGCTCCGATCAGTTCGTGTCCGTCAAGCGGGTCGGCGCATCGGGTGATTTCTTCGAGGTCTTCGACGAGCCCGGCGGGAATGTCGTTCAGCAGGCCAACGGCGAGGATGTCACCGCCATTGTCAACGGCGCGCTCGCCACCGGCAATGGGCTGGACATTAATCTCAACTCGCCCTCACTCAGTCTGGATCTCACGCTCAGCTCTGACTTTGCCACGAACGTCGGAGATTCCGATGCGTTCTTTATCACCGGGGGTGGAGCGACTTTCCAACTCGGGCCGACAATCTCCGCGACGCAGCAGATCGGATTCGGCGTGCAATCGGTGGCGGCCAGTCGACTCGGCGGGGTCTCCATCGACGGCACACGGTTTCATCTGGATTCGATCAAGTCCGGACAGGCCAATTCGCTCGTCGCGGGACAAACCTCAAACGCGGTGCGAATACTTGAGTCGGCGATCACGGATATCTCCGTGCTCCGAGGTCGACTGGGTGCCGTCGAGCGAAACACGATTCAGACCAACATTCGCGCCCTGCAGATCGGCGTGGAGAACATCACCGCGAGTGAATCCCAGATTCGTGATACGGACTTTGCCGCCGAAACGGCTCGACTGACGCGGGCGCAGATTCTCACCCAGGCAGGCACTTCGGTCCTGGCCACGGCGAACAACAGCGCTCAGAACGTTCTGGCGCTACTCGGATAACTCGTCGAATTGATCCGCACCACAACGGCCGCAACGTCAGCGGCCATCAAGGCACAGCAATCACCGGCCCCGCCGCTCGCGGGGTCGGTTTTCCTTTGCCACCTGCATGTGTCTTGGCATGAGTCCTGCCGCTTCTGACTTTCGCGATTCGCTCAGCCCCAGTTTTCCAGCAGAATCAACAGGTCAAAAACATTGACTGTGCCGTCACCGTCCAGGTCGGCCGGGCATGCATCTTCCGCCGGGCAGACGCCCCAATTCTCCAGCAGGATCAGCAGGTCGAAGACGTTGACTACGCCGTCGCCGTTCAGGTCCGGGTCCGGCTCGGTCGGCGCGATGGCGGTCACTTCGAGATCGCCCGCGATTCGCACGCGGGTGATGGTGACCGTCTGCGTGCCGATGAAGCCGCCGAGATCGACCGTTGAGGTGCCGAGCGTCACATCGGTCAGTTCCAGTTGACCAAAGCCGTCCGCATCGAGTTCAACGCGCAGATTGGCCGCAATGGTGGTCGGTTCGGGCGGTTCCGGGAACAGGATGAAGTCATCCGCCAGCACCAGCGGCGCGGGGCCGTCCACGCTGTCGCCGAATGTGCTGTCTTCTTCGGAAATCTCGTCGGTCACGTCGATCCCAGAAAATGTGATTCCCGCCCAGACGACATCGACCTCAACCAGAGTGAGTTCGAAATTTCCTTCGTATACCGCGGCATCGGGGTCGATCGCGGTGGGAGACGTCCAGAACACATCTTCGCCACTGGTTTCAATGTCAAACGACCAGTTGACGACCTCATCGGCCTGGGCGGAATCAATCAGGAGCGACGCACCGGCCAGGGGCAGAGTCGCGGCCGTCAACAGAAATGAGCGGGGGATGTTCATGGTGAATTCCCTGAGAATGGATAGTTCGTACTGAATCAAACCTACTTCGCAGCAGGTGTAGGGTCAAGAAAATTCTTCCGCCGCTACACTCCGTGTTATGGACAGGATGACCCCGGACCGTTGGCACGCTACGGAATCATACCTCGCCGAGGTGTTCGGCCGGGAAGATGCTCATCTTGCCCAACTTCAACCCCAAGCCATCAAAGCCGGTCTGCCCGATATCGCGGTCGATGCGGTCGTCGGACGGCTCCTCTTGATTCTGACTGGTCTGACCCGAGGCCGCCGGGCGATCGAGCTCGGCACACTGGGCGGGTATTCCGGCATCTGGATCGCGCGAGGCCTCCAACCCGAAGGCAAGGTCATCACGCTTGAAATTGATGAAAAGCACGCTGACTTTGCGCAGGATCAGTTCACGCAGGCGGGCGTGGCGGACCGGGTGGAGATCCGCCGGGGCGATGCGCTCGACACACTTCGCGAACTCGAACGTGAACTCGATCCCCAGTCGGTCGATCTCGTGTTCCTCGATGCGGATAAGGAGCGTTACCCGACGTATTGGAAGTTGTTGCGCCCGATGATTGCGGTAGGGGGATTGCTGGTCATGGACAACGCGCTCGGCTCGGGGAGTTGGTGGATCGATGATCTGTCTTCTCCCGCCGCCCGAGCGGCCGATGATACCAACCGCCTGCTTGCGGATGATCCCGACTTCGAAGCGGTGGCCTTTCCGCTGCGCCAGGGGGTCATGATCGCGCGCCGGATCAGATAGCCGGGAATCCGGCCGGTCGCCGACGCGCCGCTCCTCCCAACGGATCCGAGACCGGTACACTCTTGGCCATGTTGTCCGAACCCACCACGCGTCTGCTCATTCGCGGCGGTCATCTGATTGATCCCGCGCACGGTCTTGATCAGCCCGGCGATCTCCTGATCGAAGGCGCGCGCATTGTCGGCATCGAGACCGAGCCCGGCCGTTTCGGGTCGAAGGATGCCGATCGAACGATCGATGCGGAAGGACTCTTCGTCACGCCGGGATTGCTGGACATCCATGTGCACCTGCGCGAGCCCGGGCCGCAGCACGAGGAGACGATTGCGACGGGCACGGATGCGGCGATCGCGGGCGGATTCACGACCGTCTGCTGCATGCCGAACACCACACCCGCGCTGGATTCGCCGGAACTGGTCGATCTGGTGCGCATCCGCGCCGTTGAGGCCGGCCGCGCCCGGGTCTTCTCGGTGGCCTGCGCGACCGTCGATCGAAAGGGCCGTGACCTGACTGATGTGGGAGCGCTTGCCCGCGCCGGCGCGGTCGGCATCTCCGATGACGGGGATGTGGTTGCGGATGCCGGTGTGATGGAACGGGCCCTGCGTGCAGCGCGGGCCAACGATCTCTGTTTCATGCAGCACTGTCAGGACCCCGAGCAGACGCGCGGCGCTGCGATGAACGACGGGCCGGTCTGTGAGCGGCTCGGACTGATCGGCTGGCCGAAGGTGGCGGAGGAATCGATCATCGAACGCGACATCGCGCTCAACCGCTCGATCGGGGCGCGCTATCACGCGCAGCATCTTTCCAGCGGCGAATCCGCCGCGATCATTCGGCGCGCCCGCGCGGAGGGCGTCATCGTGACTGGCGAAGTCAGTCCGCACCATCTGCTGCTGACCGATGAGGCGTGTGAATCGCTCGGCCCGATGGCGAAGATGAACCCACCCCTGCGCACGGACGCCGATATTGCGCAACTCAAGGAAGCCGTCGCCGACGGCACGATCACCGTGCTGGCCACCGACCACGCGCCGCATCCGCTCAGGACGAAAACCGTACCGTTCGCCGAAGCGTCGTTCGGCATCGTCGGCCTCGAATGCGCCCTGCCGCTCTACATCCGCGCGCTGATTCACGACAATGTCATCGACTGGGCACGTCTGATCGCCATGATGACGATCGAACCGGCGCGTCTGGTCGGCCTCGACGAAAAGGGGTTAGGCCAATTCCGAATCGGCGGGCCGGCGGATGTCACCCTCATTGACCCGGCGGAGCGATGGGCCATTGACATGAACGCGTTCCGCTCCACCGGGCGGAACTGCCCCTTCCACGACTGGGAAGTGACCGGCCGCGCGGTCGGCGTGATCGTCGATGGCGAGCTCAACCTGAATCGGCTGCATGAGCGGACAGGGCGTGCATAACGGGAACGAACCCCGCGCGGATGAAACGATGCTCGCCGTCTCCGCGAAACCATAATCGGGGGTTGGGGCCGATGCCCGCTTCACAAGGTTTCATGCGATCATGCCATCCCGCGTTTCAAATCAATCCCCCGCACCGACCTGGATGATGTGGACACTCATCGCCGCGGGTCTCTACAACCTGCTCTGGGGCGCGTGGGTGGTTCTCTTCCCGAACGCGGGTTTCTCGCTGATCGGGATCGACCCGCCGCGCTATCCGGAAATCTGGCAGTGCGTCGGCATGATCGTCGGCGTCTACGGCATCGGATATCTCGCCGCGGCGCGCGATCCGCTGCGGCATTGGCCGATCGTGCTGGTGGGTCTGCTCGGCAAACTCTTTGGCCCGATCGGATTCCTGCAGGCCGCAACGACGGGTGCTCTGCCGTGGATCGCCGGGCTGACCATACTCACCAACGACCTCATCTGGTGGGTGCCCTTCTCGATCATTCTTTGGCGGGCGTACGCCTATCATCATGGCACACAGGGAGTGCCGGCATGACGACCGTGACCGACGATCAGCGAAACCGAAGCGATGCTGCTCAAGATCTGTCTGAGTTCATGCGCGAAGCGAAAGCGCAGACGGGGGAGTCGTTGCTGTCATTGACCGAAAGTCAGCCGCGCATGGTGGTTTTCCTTCGACACACGGGATGCCCGTTCTGCCATGAGACCGCGGCGGAAGTGGCTGCACGTCGGGAACGCATCGAAGCGCGCGGCGTGGGGATCGTCTTTGTCCACCAGAGTACCGAAAGCGAGGCACGCACGTTCTTCGAGAAGTACGGCCTTGAGGATCTGCCGCGCATCAGCGATCCCGAGCGAAATCTCTATCGCGCGTTCAATCTCAAGCGCGGGAACATCTGGCAGATCGGCGGGCCGAAGGTCTGGTGGCGTTCCATGGCGGCACTGTTCAAAGGACACCGCGTCGGCCGCGTGGCAGGGGACCCGTTTCAGATGCCGGGCGTGTTCATCGTGGATCATGGCCGAATCGTCTCCGCGTTTCGCCATGGCACGCAGGCAGATCGGCCGGACTACGAAGACCTGGCCTCGTGCCCGATCAATTGACAAGCCGCTTCGCGCCCTGCGGCTGACCGGTGCCGCACCCGGTCGTTCGCGATGTCATTGCTCTCCCGTACCGGAGGACCTTCGGAGTCATAACCCGTCGCTTCCACTCGTCGCGCGAGACTTTCGGACATCGTGCGAGAGCCACGTACGTCGTCCCGAAATCGCGCACGGCGCCCGAGACTCGCGTGCGCCGTACGCGAGCCGCGTGCGCCGTACGAGCATTGCGGGCGCCGTCCGAGCGTCTCGGGCGCCGTCCGAGCATCGCGGGCGCCGTCCGAGCGTCTCGTACGACGTACGAGCGTGTTATTTCGGACCTTGGGACGTAAAATGTCGGTTTCTTAAGAAAAATCGCGGGTCGCACTCAAGCGAGCCGCGCGGCGGCCGATGGATCAGCGGCCTGGCGGCCACGCCCTCCTGACGGATCCGTGTGATCCCCGCTATCATGGTGGTGCTGCGGTCACAGCACTGACTTTTTCATCATTCACGACCACCCGGATCGGGGCTGAAGGCGGCTTCGATCGGGATTGGTCTCCGAGAAAGTCGATTCCTATTCATGTTCGAAAATCTTTCCGATCGATTCAATAACGCGTTTCGCAACCTCTCCGGCCGGGGGCGCATCACGGAGGACAACGTGCGCGATGCCATGCGCGAAGTGCGCACCGCGCTGCTCGAAGCCGATGTGCATCTGGATGTTGTCAAAGAGTTCTGTGATGAAGTCCAGCGCGATGCGCTCGGCCAGGAAGTGACCAAATCGCTCAAGCCGAGTCAGGAAATGATCGGCATCGTGCACAAGCGGCTGGTCGATCTGATGGGGCCGGCCACGGGCGAGGGCGACACGCCGATCATGATGGTCGATCCCGGACCGACCGTCATCATGATGAGCGGCCTGCAGGGATCGGGCAAGACCACGACCTGCGGCAAGCTGGCGGCGTACCTGAAGAAACGCGGCAAGAACGTCATGGTCGCCGCGGCGGACCTGCAGCGACCGGCGGCAGTCGATCAGCTTCGCATCGTCGTCGAGCAGGTCCAGAACGAAGCCAAGGGCAATGCGCGCGTGGAGTTCTACGGCGAGCCGGACAAGTGCGCGGAGTACGGCAAAGCGGTCGGCGTCGCGGTGCAGGTCTGCCAGCGGGCCCTGCGCGAAGCGCGTCAGCAGAAGATGGACGTGCTCATTCTCGATACCGCCGGCCGGCTGCATATCAACAATGAACTGATGGGCGAACTCGATGCGGTGAATCGCGCGATCAATCCGCACCAGATCTTCCTTGTCGTGGACGCCATGATCGGCCAGGATGCGGTCAACAGCGCGAAGGCATTTCATGAGCGTCTCGCCATTGACGGCGTGATTCTCACGAAGTTCGATTCCGACACGCGCGGCGGGGCGGCGCTGTCGGTCAAGAAGATCACCGGCGCGCCGATCAAGTTCCTCGGCGTCGGGGAAAAGATCGATGCGCTCGAAGCGTTCCACCCGGAGCGCATGGCCAGCCGCATTCTCGGCATGGGCGATGTCGTCTCGCTCGTTGAGAAGGCGCAGCAGGAGGTCAGCGAAGAAGAAGCCGAGAAGATGGCGGAGAAGATGAGCAAGGGCAAGCTGACGATGGATGATTTCCTGAAGCAGCTTCGCTCGATCCGCCGCATGGGCCCGATGAAGCAACTGCTCGGCATGCTGCCGGGCGTCGGCTCCGCGCTCAAGGATGTCAACGTCGATGACAAGCAGCTCGATCAGCTTGAGGGCATCGTCAACTCAATGACCGCGGAAGAGCGTGATGACATCAAGCTGCTGAACAAGTCGCGCACCCGCCGCGTGGCAAAGGGCTCCGGTACGCAGACGAGCGATGTCGGGCGGCTGACCAAGCAGTTTGAGATGATTCAGAAAATGACCAAGCAGATGTCCGGCTCGGGCATGATGGGCAAGATGAAAGCCATGAAGGAAATGTCCAAGGGCGATGCGAGCATGATGCCCGGCATGGAGGGCATGAAGGGACTGCCCGGCTTCGGATCCGGCCGCGCTTCAACGAAAACCAAAAGCCACAAGAGCCGATTCAAGCCGCGCAAAAAGCGGAAGTAAGAACCGTTCCGGTTCAACTCCGGGTGAGAAAGATTCGCCTTGGAGGTTCCTTCGACAATCGACCCTCGCGCGTGAATTGGTTTGCACGGAAAAGAACAACGCCCGCGTTCACTTGAACGCGGGCGTTGCAACTTTTTGACCGCACCGTGTTGGTGATTCAGCCCCAGTTTTCGAGCAGCAGCAAGAGGTCGAAGACGTTGACGAAGCCATCGTCGTTGAGGTCCGCGGGGCAGTCGCCGGGGGTGTCGCAGGCGCCCCAGTCTTCGAGCAGCAGAAGCAGGTCGAACACATTGACCACGCCGTCGCCGTTGAGATCACCCAGCACGTCGTCCCCCGGCAGTATGAACGAACCGGGGCCGGTGACGGTGTTTGTGTAGGGTTGGCCGGGCTGGGTGGATGACCATTGCGAGACGACGAGGTAGTAGGTCTCGTCCTCAAAGAGCATCGCGTCGATCCAGCTCGTTCCCTGCGGCGCGCCGTCGGAACCGAAGCCGTTGCCGAGTCCGTAGTCGAGCAGGTTGTCGAGCGGATTTTCCGGATCGAACCCGCCGCGGTAGATGTAGGCGAAGTTGTTGCCGGTGGGAACGATGCTTTCGATGAAGTATCCGCCGGAGGTATCGACGGTGAACTCCATCGCTTCGTAGACGACCGGTCCGAGGCCGGAGATGCCGACGATCGAGAACGGCCTCATCCAGGTCGGCCCTTCCGCGACTGAACCCTCGAAGGTCTTCGTGACGGTGTCGGTCGCGCTGGTGAGATGAAGTTTGACATTTTCCAGACCGGCAATCCACGGGCCGCTGTCGAACGAGGTGAACTCAAACGTGTAGAGACCGGTTCCGGGGGCGGCGCGGAAGCCGCCATCGCTGTAGTCCTGCAACGGATAGTCCGCAATGCTGATCTCGCCGCCGATCGGATCCCACGTGAGCGTTTCGCCGTTGGGCGCGGTGACGGTCACGCCCAGGTCGATCGACCACGGCGCGATGCCGTTTTGGGTGTCGGCGACGATGGCGGTCCAGAGACCGGTGAACCCGACGCCGGTGACGATGGTGTCGGCATCAAACTCGACCTGAATCGTCGTGCCGGCCGCGCCGACCTGGAAATCGTCGATCTCGACGGTGGCGACGAGTTGCTCACCTGCGAACGCGGTCGTGCTCGACAGCAGAGCCGTGGCGATCAGCGCGATGGACAATCTGGTAGGTGAACGATCGTAAGCGGAAAGCGAAAACAGCATGCGGTTGGAACCTTTCGGGAAAGAGTCAGTCATTCTTCTCGGGGAGGTATCATTCAGCGTCGGGCCGCGGCTGCCGCGATGTCGATCACGATCGACACGAATCGCGCAGGTGCAATGCGCACGACGGCTGGAATTTCAGGAAAGACCTCTATCTCCTCCGAGGGAATTATGCCCACGGATCGGACGAATACCACTCTTTTTCCGGGATCGATGAGATCTTATTCATCGCCGATCGGCAGGGGATCGGCCGCTTCGCCCTTCGTCCAGGCGCGGACCTTCGGCAGGACGACCTCGCGAATCAGGATCTTCAGACACGCCGCGGTCGGGACCGCGAGCAGCATGCCGTAGATCCCCATGAGCGATCCGCCGGCGAGCACGGCGACGACGATCGTGACCGGATCGAGATTCGTGACCTTGCCCGCGATGGTCGGCGTGAGGACGTAACTCTCCAGCAACTGAACTGCGGTGTAAACCAGCGTGGGGAACAGCAGGATTTGCCAGACCGGCATCGCGAATCCGGTTCCGGGCTCGAAGCTGTAAGCCAACAGCATGCCGACCGCCACGGGCAGGCCGATCACACCCAGATAAGGCACGATGCAGAAGATGCCGGTGACGAGCCCGATGACGATGGCGTACGGCACGCCGCAGAGAGACCAGCCGATCGCAAACAGCACGCCCATGATGAGTCCGATGGTGATCTGGCCGCGCACGAATGCCGCAATGACGCGATCCATCTTACCGAGCAGATCCAGCGCGCGTGACTTTCGTTTGTCCGGAACGAGACTGCGGCCGAACTCGGTGATCTTCGGGAAGGAGATGCTGAAGAAGAAGAAGTAGAAGGGGATCAGGAAGAGGATGAACCCGATGGTGATCAGTCCGCCGATGAAGCTCAGCACCGCGCCGGCCCCGCCGCGCGCCATGCCGAACCAGTTCAACGGCCCCCAGCCCGTGTCGGTTGCGAATTGATCTTCTTCTGCTTCGCGTTGCCTCAACTCATCCCGCACGATGGCGCGCAAGTGTTCTTCGGTCAGTCTTTCCTGAATCTCTTCCCCCGCTTCGTCATCGGCATCGTGCTGTTCGTCGACTTCTCCTTCGGCTGCATCTTCATCATCCGCTTCGACTTCATTTTCCGGCAAGGTCCACTGTCCGAGCAGTTCATCAATGGCCGCGTCCTCATCGGTGACCGGTTCCGGTAGCAGCCAGTTGAACCATTGTTCAAACTGTTCCTGCTGCGCTTCGGGGAGAAACTCCTGCAGCGCGACGAGGCGTTCCTGCATGCGGCCTTCACGGATTTCGTTGATGAGCTTGGTGGTTTCGTTGACCAGCACACTGGTGACGAAGAGCACGATCACCACGAGGATCGTGCCGACGGTGGCGAGCAGCCCGCCGACCGCGACGGGGCGGGAGATCTTCGGATGCCGCGTCAACCACGCAACGAACGGTTCGAAGAGATACGCCAGCAGCAGCGCGACCAGCAGCGGGACGGTGATGGAGCGCATCGCGTAACCGAGCCAGACGAGTGCAATCAGCGCAATGACGAGTAACACATCGCGGACCGCCTGAAACTGCCAGATGTGCAGCTTGGCCAGTGCGGGCGTCTTGACGTCATGCGATTCGGGCGAGCCGTTCCCCATGGCGAAAGCGTACCGGGACCGTTCGGGGACGCAAGTCCGGCGCTACTCGGCCGCGGATGTTGTCGCGGATCAGAGTAGCGTGGTTACTGGTGGAGTTACACCCGGCAGGCCAGATGCGCAAGAAGTTGCTCGCGGCTGAACGCTTCCTGGAAGTTGTAGACCGCGCGGAAATCGTCGATCGTGTCTTCGTCGGTCTTGCTCATCAGGCCGGCGTCGATCATGGCGAACACGATGCGCCCGAAATCATCCGTGCGATGAATGTTCCAGTGGGAAAGCACGGCCGGCGCGAGCATGCCGTATTGCTCAATGGCATAATCGCGCAAGCCGAGGCAGAGTTGCTGACCATTGATGTGATGGTCCTCGGACTGAAGGGCGTTCATGTCGTCAACGTGGTTGCCGTGGGACTGCTCGACGGTGTAGCCGAGCCCCTCGCGCACGAAGTTGTACGCCGCCAATGGGTACGGGCCCGCCTGGGCAAGCATCTGTTTCAAATTCGGTTCTGTCTGCGACATCTTGGTTCGAACTTTCTGAAACAAATTCAGCGGCACGGCCGCCATCACTGCTCTGATGATAGGCCACCATCACCCGATGAGCACGCGCAACAAGTTTTATCGGCGAACCTCTTGCGATGCGGTCAGAAAACAGCGGACCGGATTACCGGCGGGAGACATGTTCGCTGCCATCAATAAGAAATCGCAGGGGGCGATCGGCCCATTCGCCCGCATAATCGACGCCGATCCGGGGCCGCGCCAGAACCTGATCGGTCGACGGCGGCGAGGCCCGCTCGATCCAGATCTCCGGGCTTGACCGCAGATCAACGCCGTCCAGTGAGCGATCGATCGCAAGCGCCTGGGTCAATCGCGCGGGTCCGGAGCAGAGATCGTGATCGCGGCGGGCGGCCGCGCGGCGGGCGCGCATCTGCTGCACACCTTCCGTCGGTTCCAGCGCTCGAATCAACACCGCGGTGCCATCGCCCTGACGGCCGCAGACCACGTTGAAGCAGTGATGCATGCCGTAGATGAAGTAGACGTACGCATGACCGCCTTCGAGATACATCGACTCGTTGCGTGGCGAGCGGTGCCCGTTGAACGAATGGGCCGCACGATCGATGGGCCCGAGGTAGGCCTCGGTTTCGACGATGATGCCCGCCACGCGCCGGCCGTCGTGATCGATTCGGACGAGCCGTTGGCCGAGCAGGCCTCGGGCGACCGTGACCGCATCCTCGGCATACTGATTCCACCGCGTCATGGCGCGATTGCACCCTGCGATCTTGGCGAGGATTCACTTGTCGAATCATGTGGATAAGGAAACGGCCCGGCGACCCACTCCGGCGGATCATCCCGCTCAAGCACTTGTTCAAATGGATCGCGAGGATCGGCCGGGTCGAACGGAAGCGCGAGCAGGCCGACCACTGGTCCGGGCGCGATCGTGAAACAGGATGGCGAAAGGCCGAGCGCATCGGCTCCGCACTGCGTCGCCATCTGCAGCAGAACGGCCGGGGCGGTCCGATCTCGCTGATAGAGAAAACGCATCTCATCGAGCACGCTGATGCGGTCGGGCGTGTTGAGACACAGTATGCTGTCGGTTCCGAGCGCGACGGGGATGCCGCGCTTCAGCATGTCGCGGTAGCGGTGGGGGGCTGCGTCCTTCTCCGGATGCCCGAAGTACGCACTGGCGCGCGGACAGTAGACGACCGTTGCTTTGGTTTCAGCGAGCAGGTCGAGGTGATGTGTTTCGCAGTAATTGACGTGCGCGAGCAGCATGGCGTGTCCGCGCAGTAGCGGCGCGAGGTGATCGATGGGATGTTGCCCCGTGGCGCGAATGCGATCGGTCCACAGACCAAAACTCTCCAGCATCTCTCGAAACGGGCCGCGCGCGTTCTGAACGAAATCAATCTCTGAGCGGGTTTCGGCGAGATGGGTCGCCAGCGGGAAACCGGTTTCGGCGGCGATCCGGTAGGTGGCCAGTGAGCAGGAATACGGCGCGTGCGGCTGAAGGCCGAACGTTACGGGCGTCGGATCAGGTCTTTCTCCGGCGGTCGCAGCCACGAGACGTTCCACCTGTTGCGCGGCGGTGGATTCGGCACGACCGATGCCGAACAGTTCCACAAAGCTCACGCCGGGCAGACCGCCGGCCCGTTGGGTGAGGCCGGGCATGAGTGACCCGATGCCCGCAATATCGCCGATCGCGCCGATCCCGCCGGCCCGGGCTAGTTTGACCCCCAGCCGGACGGAATCAGCGATGGCGTCGTCTTCATTCGCGCGGCCGGCCCGGATGAGGTCGATCCAGGCGCGAAAGTCCCCTTGGTAGGGCTGAGGGCCGAGATGCGTCAGGTCGAGATGCGCGTGCGCATTGACGAGCGCGGGGAGCAGGAGATGGTCATGTCGGTCGATTCGAGATCCGCCCGGAGGCGGGGGGACCTCATCAGCGCATCCGACGGTCAGAATCCGGTTCTCATGGATGATGACCGCCTGTGGCGGGCGATCGGTTTCAGGACGTCCGGCGATCGCACCGGCCAGGATGAGGGTGGGAGGTTCGTTCATCGCGGGATGCTCATGGAAAACCTGACTCAATGCCGATACGACTGACAAAGCCGGCTCGACGCTCCGTGACGGTTTCGCATAACATACGATGGTAGCGGGCGAAACTGGCCCCGCGGTTGTGCAATATGAACCGGTCATCAGCCGGACGACCATCCGAGACTGGTACCCGTTTGAGGATGAATCCCATGAAGCGAATGACCACACGCCTTGCTGTGACCTTACTGGCCGGCCTTCCCATTCTTGCCGTCGGCTGTGTCCCTCAGGATCGCTACGACAGCCTCTTGTCGGCGAACCGATCTCTTGAAGAGCAACTGCATCAGCTCGAAACCGAGCGTGATAGCGCGCGATCCGACCTCGATCGGGTCCGGGATCGATTTGCTCGCGCTTCGATGGACTACAACGAACTGCAGTCGGAGAAAAGCCGTTTGCAGAGCGAAGTGGACCGTATGGCAAGGGAATATGACCAACTGCTCACCCGCGTGAGCGAACTTGATTTCGGGCCATTGCCGGTCGAAGTCGAATCCGCTCTTGAGGACCTGGCAAGGGCGTATCCGGATCTGCTGACCTTTGATGCCCGCCGGGGCCTGATTCGCTTTGCTTCGGACTTCACGTTCGATCTCGGCTCGGCGTCGCTGCGATCCGATGCCCAAGATTCACTTCGTCGTATGGCGGAGATTCTGAACACCGATGCGGCCCGACAATTTGAAGCGAGGATCATCGGCCACACCGACAACGTGCCGATCCGCAGGGCCGAGACCCGCCAGAACCACCCGACCAACGTGCACCTGTCGGTGCACCGCGCGATTTCCGTACGGGATGCGCTGGTCAACGCCAATATCGACGCGGTTCGAATTCAGGTGGCCGGCTACGGCGAACATCGCCCGGCCGTGCCGAACCGCACCGGCGGAACGCCGGAGAATCGACGGGTAGAGATATATCTCACGCCCATGCCCAGCGATATTGGCCCAACGGGACAGGGCGGCAGCGCTGAACGTGGGTCAGGAACATCATCGTCCGCTGGCAGTGCTCGCGAGTCGAGCTCACCCTCTCGGTCGCCGGCCCCGGAGCCGATGAAGTAGGCCGGTCAACCGAGGAAGAATCGGGTCAAGACAAACCGGACGGCATTCGGTCGGTGGCCAATGAGCGGCTTAGGTCGTGGTTGTCCGCCGCGCGGCAGTCAAAAGAGCGCAGAAGCTGCCGATTCCTGTTTCATCAGAATCGGCAAGCTGATATAGTCGGAATCGAGCGGTTTGGAGGAAGACCACTCGCCGATCGTGCTTCATGCGCTGGCGCTGATGAGCACCAACTGATGCGATCTTTGAGCGATCTTTACCGAGTCGTCACCCTGCGGTGGTAGGGTCATGGCACGTGATGATCCGGTCGGTAACCGAGGCGGATCTGAGAATAGTTCATTGTTCATTGTGATTCACAAGGAGGTAGATGATGTTAGATATGAAACGTTGCGTCGCTGCGGTTGGTGCGACGCTTATGGCTGGCGCATTGGTCACGTCCGCCATGGCGGACACACCAGTGCTCAGCGGCAGCTATGGCTGGGAAGATGGTGTGGGAACCATTTTCGGATCTGCAGGCAGTATCTTTGACAGTGCGAATGTCGCCGCAGAAGCGGGCATCACTCCAAACAGCGGCGTGCGCATGTTGCGGGTGACCGAATCGCCGCACACGTCCGGCGGGCAGGATGTCTTCATTGCCTACATCGAGAATCTTGAAGACGGCGATGTCATCCGCGCGAGTTTCTTCGGCTACGACGATGTACCGGGTGGGGGCTCAAGCGGCTATCCTTCGTTTCGTATCTGGGGTCTCTATGCCCAAAGCGGGGTTGAGGGTGAAATTCTGTCCAGCGATCTTGCCGGTTCGGCCGGTGGCAACAATACCTTCTCGTCCGGCATTGGCTGGGAAGAGCTGGATCATGAATGGGTCTTCGACAGTCAGGGCGGAACGCGCGATGCGTTGGTCGTGACCGCGCGGGTCTATAGCACTCCTGTCACTTGTGAGGAGTGCAGCACGGACTTCTACTTTGATGATGTGATGGTCGAAGTGTTCTGCGCTGCGAACCCCGATCTCACCATCACCTTCCCCGATGGCACGGTGATCGGTGACCCCGCCGAGCCGGGACCGGAATGTGAAGTCAAGAAGGGGCCCGATCCCTGCGACATCGATCAGGTCGACGCATCCTTCGGTTGGGAAGATGGTGTCTCGACCGTCGGCGGATTCGGAGGTACGGGCGACAGTCTGCTCGTGGCGGACAACGTTGACAGTTCAACCGGTGAGGTGTTCTCCGGCGATCGTTCGCTTCGTATCGAGCGAACCGACGGTGGCGGCACGAGTATCGCCTTCGTCGGTCGAATCGAGAACCTCCAGGATGGTGATGTGGTTACCGTCAGTTCACAGATCTTTGACCAGTACCCTAACACCCCTGGTTCAGGAAACCGTGCCCGCGTCTGGACGCAATATGCGATTTCTGGAGCTGATTTCGACAGCACCACTCAGGGAGCGACCGGCGGAACGGGTTTCACCACCGGTATCGGCTGGGAAGAATCCAGCTACAGCTTTGTTTTCGATAGCGCTGATGGTCTTCGTGACGCTGTTGCCGTTCAGATTCGCTTCAATGGCCAACCCACTGACGAGGTCGATGGAGTGCCGATCGAATTCCCGGCTGAGTTCTTTATCGATGATCTCGTTCTGGAGGTCTGCAGCGCGAGCGGCTCGAATCCCACGTTTATCTTCCCCGATGAGGTTGATCCGCCACAGGATTCCTGCGATGAGGTCGATGATCTGCTCGCCAACCTTGGCGCGCCGACGGTCAGCGGCATGTACGGCTGGGAAGACGGCAAAGGTGATATCCTCGGCTTCTTCTCCCCCTTTGGTGACTGTTTCGAGACCCCATTTGCGGGCGACAACATCACAGGGGAGAACATCGGTACCGATGACGGGCTCGTGAACTCCGGCGATCGTGCACTGAGAATCACGGAAGATCCGCACTGCGGCAGTGTGCCACGCGTTTACGTGGCCTATATCGAGGGACTGGAAGATGGTGATGTGATCCACGGTCGCTTCTTCGGATACGACGACACACCCGGCGAAAGTCCATCGGTCCGCATCTGGGGCAAGTACGCCCAATCCGGTGATGTGGATAGTTTCGCGGGTTCGGCCGGCGGTAACCCCGACTTCTCGTCGGGTGTCGGTTGGGAAGAACTCTGCCACACCTGGGTTTTCGATGCGGGTGATCCGATTCGCGATGCACTCGCCATCGAGGTTCGTGTCTACAGCACGCCGACCTTCTGTGAGGAGTTCGACTGCAGCACCGATTACTTCATTGACGACGTTGAAGTGCTCGTCTGGAGCAGCAACCCCGGCGTGACGATCACCTTCCCCGACGGAAGCGTCATCGGCGAGCCGGTCGATGACTGCCCCGCGGACTTTGACAACAGCGGCGAAGTCGAGTTCAACGACCTCTTCACCCTCCTCGGCGACTGGGGCACCGATGTTGAACAGACCGATCTCAACGGCGACGGCCTCGTCGACGGTGCGGACCTCGGTACGCTGCTCGGTTCCTGGGGCCCGTGCGACGGTATCGAAAAGCCCATCAGCGAGGCGCTCGACCTCGTGGTCACTTCGGAGTCAATCGGAGGCGGCGAAGTTCAGTACGACGTGTTTGTCCAACTCGATGCTTCGACGGATGAACTGTTGAACGTCTACGACGGCAACTTCACCTTCCCCGCCAGTTTCAACCTCGGCAATGCGACCCGCACCATCGGCGCGCTCCCGCCGAGCTTCAACGTCACCGATGACCCCAACTTCCAGGACATCTTTGACGGCGGTTTCGACGGCGTGAACGTCGGCTGGTACAACTTTGATCCGGATGATCCGATCGGGCTGGCGGGATCGTTCGATAACAATCAGGTCCGTATTGCCCGCTTCATCGCCAACGAAGGTGATGTGATCGAGGGTGATCTCTCCGCAACGTACGTGCGTGCGAACGGTCAGATTGTTCAGGGCATCGGTTCCTTCACCACCGATATTGAAGATCCCTGCGTCGGCGACCTGACCAACGACGGCGTGGTCAACGTGTTCGATCTGCTTGAGCTTCTCGGCGACTGGGGCCCCTGCCCCGGCTGTCCGGCCGATCTCACCGGCGACGGTGTGGTCAATGTCTTTGACTTGCTTGAGCTTCTCGGAAACTGGGGCCCTTGCCCGTAACTGACGGCATCAATGGAACGAGATCGACGCGTTTGATATCTCCACCCCCGGCTTCGGCCGGGGGTTTTTCGTTGGGAATATGCGGATCTTCCCTGACGACCTTGGTTCGTTAGATCGCCGCGCATGTCGAGAATCTTTATGCGCGAAGGGCCCTGCAGTTGATTCGGGCGCGATATGCTCCTCTGCACCGTGTTTGTC
>RECV01000099.1 GCA_007693845.1 Phycisphaerales bacterium | reverse complement strand
TTCCAGCTTCTGCGCATTCGTGACGAACGGCATCCCCTGAATCTGCTTGGCGAGCGTGCGGGCCATATCCTTCATGGCATCCTTCTTCTCGTTCTTGATTTCGATGTTCGCAGGCGAGCGCGTCATGTTGTTGTTGGCGACGTTGTACGCAGTGTGAAATTCTTCGAATGCGACATCGAACGCCTGGGCTTGTTCAAGCGAAATCCCATAAGTTTCCGGCGATGCCAATAAAAGTTGCGCGAAATTGGCACCCCATGTCACCAGTTCCGCCTCACGATTGGGGAGAAAGTTCGTGCTGTGACTCATGATTGTCTCCTTATCTTGAAATGGAAGATTCAGCGTGCGGTTCCGCGTTCCCCGTCTGCCCCGGCACGCGCCGACGCTGAATCAAAGGCGGGTGACTGGACCGCGTTGCGAACGATCGGTCGGTCATTTGCGGGGGCGTCTTAAGTACAGCAGTCGAAATTTTGAGTGAACCGCGCGATTAACTGGAGGAACCGCGCGGTTTTGCCCCAAAACCGCGCGGTTTTGGGTAGGAACCGGCCGGTTTTGCCGGCGGATCGCCCGGTTTTGCTGACGGATCGCCCGGTTTTGGGAATGGATCGCCCGGTTTTGAGCACGGATCGCGCGGTTTTGGGGAGCGATCGCGCGGTTTTGCCGGGGGATCGCGCGAAGCACCGCTGGGTTCGCGCGATGCCCGAGAGTTAAGGTTGCGCGCTGCCGACCAATGCTCCATGCCACCGCTTAGCAAGTAGGGGGGGTGGAGTGACGCAAGGAGCGATACCCACCGTTTCCGCGCGAATCTCGCCGAAGCGGTGGGTTTCACGATCGCTCTACCCACCCTACTCGCTGTCCCCGTTCATCTCTGTCCTTCACTTCCGTTGATCGCCGGTACGTCGTGGGGCGATGGGTGTACCGCATTCGGTGCAGCGATTGCTGACACCGATGGGGTAGGCGCAGCTCGGGCACTGGCCGCGCTGGACCCGGATGAGTCGCCGCAGTGAGCGGGGCACGATGATGAGTGCAAGGAGTACTATGCCATAAAAGATCGAGTTTGTCACAAACCCTGTCCAGATGGGCCGCAGCGGCAGAATGAACTCCTCGGCGTCTGCGCTCAGCACCGTTGGAACTCGCTGTCGAAAAGTATTGTATTGAGCGAACCAATCGCGAGACTCTTCTGGAATGCGAGTTGATCGTCGGAATGATTTGAGCGGCCAGCCCGCTTCGATCTCGCTGAATGTCCACAAACCAATCCCGATGAAGCTCTGACCATCCGCAGAATTGAACGGCGGCGTTTGGCCGCCCATCATGGATTCGCGGTACCCGAATCGTTCAAGCCGCCCCGATCCGAGGGTGATAGCCATTGGATACAGCTCCGGCAACTGATCCTGCCAGACACGGTAGGTTTCTTCACCGACTGGAATGCCGGATTCATCCAGTACGCGAGGAAAGTGTCGGCGACCGACCTGCGTTGCTTCCTCCTTTGTCATGCGCTCGATTGTTTCGGCTTCATTCTGTGCCAGCAAGGTGCAGACAAGCGCAACACAACAGTTAAGGGCACCTCCCAGCACGAGCGCAACCGCAACCAATATCAACCATTGTCTCATCATGATCCAAATGAGGGTACTTGTACTCTCCCCAGATCAGTCACGCGGGCTTCGATCCCTGCACGGCCCAAGTCAATCGCATTGCTGTTGGTCGAGGCAGCCGGTCAAGTCGTTGATAGCATTGTCGAAGCATGCACCCGCATGTGCATAAGTGACAAGCAGGCAATTTTGTGGGTCAACAACACCAGGCGCATGATTGCAATAACACACTTGGTGGCATTGCCAATTGCTGCAAGATCGATAATCACAACTAAACTGGACAACACAGTCACCCTGAAATGCTGGATCAATGCACTCCGGGGACACATGGTCAAGGGGAGGGCAATTCACATTAACGCACTGTTTCCAAGGATTCTGTGGCGGGATTTGTAGTGGATGCTGTAGAGAGATTTCAGCAACCACCGCAGAAACGATAGATCGCTCAGCTGCGATCGATTGGGCAATGGTCTTAAACACGTTCAGAATGGGAGCATTGCATACTACAGATATATCAATCGTCGCGCTTTCGCTTGGGGTCGCAAGCGTGATGACCGGATCTTCGACAGCATTTTCGACGTACATCGAATATCTCCATACACCGTCGATCTCTACATGTTGCACATGGTCAAACGCATCATCACACTCATATGTCACTGTCCATCGCTCCGATACTTCTGGTAGATCAGTTCGATTGGCCATGAATTCAACGGTATAATCGCCCCGCGCATTATTACGTAAAAGGATTTCGTCCACGTGACGAACATCATCGACTTGTGTGTCAACTTCAAGCCTTTCGCTGTAAACCGGCGGCGCTTCGTCCCCGCACATTTGTTCTTGCGCAGAGTATACATTGCAGAACACGAATGCAAATACGCATCCGAAGCCCAGAACTTTGAGTGAAATGCTTTGTGCGTTCATGGTGTCCTCCTGTTGGATAAAAACCGAATCTCAGCAACGCGCAGTCGTTTCGGTAAATGTTCAGTGCCAAGCATTGTGCGGTAACGAGAATTGACACGTTTCGCGAGACCACGTCCAGCCAACAACAGCCGACTGTAGGCATCAGCGGCGATCGCAGTGATTTCGGACTGGAATCTGGCTGAACGGGCCTCTACTGTATAAACAACTGCAACCGAGCCGATTCGTCACATTACTGGGAAGAAAATGGAAAATTCTTCAAATTTCGAGGAACGGGTACGCCAGGGCCATCGAGAAGAAGTGGCCGCGTTCATGCTGAAACTTCGATCACGGATACTCCGGCGAGTTCGTGGAAAACTCCGGGCTGCAGGCATCACAGCAGTAGATACCGAGGACATCTTCGCAACATGTGCCCGTCGTGTTGATCGCATGTGTCTGGAGGGACGCCTTGTCGCTCTGGCTGAAGACGATATGGCGAAGTACGTTCTTCGCATGGCGGAGAATACTGCGACAAACAAAATCCTGGCCGAGTGTCGCCGTCAGCACACGTTGCAACGGCTAAAGCGTGAGTTGCCGGATCTGCACGATGAAATAGTAGCTGAACCGAACCAATCGGTGATCGAGTCGCGCTTGCCAAAGCTCACTGAAGGTGATCGGGAGATACTGGAACTACGGCTGCGCGGGCTATCGCATGTCCAGATTGCGAATGCACTGAAGGTACCCCTGACCACCGAGCGGACCCGATGGCAAAGAATGCGGGCCAGGGTCAAAGCGTTTATGGCCCCGGCTGCCCACTCCGAAGAACGGAGAATCCCGCAATCGACAAACAGGAACTCATCGTGACGATCATCTGCCGCGATTCAGTCTTTCGCGCAATTGACACATGAATGGTGGGCGCTCGCTTCTGACGTCGCTCGACCCACCTGACGGTTGAGCCGCTGCAGTATACCTGCTCGCTCGGTTCATTCGCCCGCAACGGTAATCTGCTGAGCCGCGTCACGCGGTGGCGGCTTGTGCGGCGACCAGTCGCGCGATCGGCACGCGGAACGGGGAGCAGCTTACGTAGTCGAGCCCGAGCTCGTGGAAGAAGCGCACCGATGCCGGGTCGCCGCCGTGTTCGCCGCAGATGCCGAGCTTGAGTTTGGGCTTGGTCTCTCGGCCGAGATCGCAGGCGGTGCGCACCAGGTGGCCGACGCCGTCGACATCGATCGTCTGGAACGGGTCCTTCTCAAGGAGTTCCTTGTCGAGGTAGCGGGGCAGGAAGCTGTTGATGTCATCGCGGCTGAAGCCGAACGTGAGTTGCGTCAGGTCGTTCGTGCCGAAGGAGAAGAAGTCCATGTTCTCCGCAATCTCATCAGCGGTGATCGCAGCGCGCGGGATCTCGATCATCGTGCCGATCGGGATGTCGAGCTTGCCGGTGAATTTCTTGGCCTTTCTGACGTCCTCGATCGTCTCTTCAATCAGCGCGCGGAGCAGGTCCAGCTCCTGATGCATGCCGGCGAGGGGGATCATGATCTCCGGATTGGCCTGAATGCGTTTCTTACGGCAGGCAATGGCTGCTTCCACGATCGCGGTGACCTGCATCACGAGAATCTCGGGGTAGCTGATCGCCAGTCGGCAGCCGCGATGGCCGAGCATGGGGTTGGATTCGTGCAGGAACGAGACGCGCTGCTCGACCTTCCTGGGTGAGATGCCGAGCTCTTTCGCGATGGCCTGCTGTGACTTCTTGTCATTCGGCAGGAATTCGTGCAGCGGCGGATCAAGCAGGCGCACCGTCACGGGCAGGCCCTTCATGGCGGTGAAGATGCCCTGGAAATCCTTGCGCTGGTAGGGCAACAGCTTTTTGAGGGCCTTCTCGCGGCCTTCGGTGGTGTCGGCGAGGATCATCTGCCGCATCGCGCTGATCCGTTCACCCTCGAAGAACATGTGCTCCGTTCGGCAGAGGCCGATGCCTTCAGCGCCGAACTCGCGCGCCCGTTTGGAGTCGGCGGGTGTATCGGCATTGGTGCGCACCTTGAGCTTGCGCGCTTTGTCCGCCCACCCCATGAGCGTGTTGAACTCCTTCGACAGCTTCGGATCGGAGCGTTTGACTTCGCCGATCATGACTTCACCGGTGGAGCCGTCGATGGAGAATGTGTCCTTGGTGCCGTAGCTCTTGCCGTTGACGGTGACCTTCTTCGACTTGGCGTCGATGGAGAGCTTCCCCGCGCCGACGACGCAGCATTTTCCCCAGCCGCGGGCAACGACGGCGGCGTGGCTGGTCATGCCGCCGGTCGAGGTCAGGATGCCCGCTGCGTGGTGCATGCCGTCGACGTCTTCGGGGCTGGTTTCCTTGCGCACGAGCAGCACCTTCTCGCCGTCCCGGGTTCGATCAACGGCTTCCTCCGCGGTGAAGGCGAGCTTGCCCGTCGCAGCGCCGGGTGATGCGGGAAGACCCTCGGCGATGATCTCGGCGGACTTCTTGTCCTGCGGCGAGAAGCTGGGCAGAAGCACCTGCGTCAGATCGTTGGCGGGAACGCGATGCAGGGCTTCGTTCCGGGTGATGAGTTTTTCCTTGACCATTTCAACCGCAATGCGCACCGCCGCCGCGCCGGTGCGTTTGCCGGTGCGCGTCTGAAGCATGTACAGCTTGGTGTTCTCGATGGTGAACTCGATGTCCTGCATGTTCTTGTAGTGTGCTTCGAGTCTGTCCTTGATCTCGAGAAGCTGCGCGTAGACTTTCTTGTTCCACTTTTTCAGCTCGCGCACCGGCTTGGGGGTGCGGATGCCGGCCACCACGTCTTCGCCCTGGGCGTTGATCAGGAATTCGCCGTAGAACTCGTTCTTGCCGGTCGAGGGGTTGCGCGTGAAGGCAACGCCCGTGCCGGAGTCATCGCCCATGTTGCCGAAGACCATTGTTTGCACGTTGACGGCGGTTCCCGCCAGTCCGGTGATCTCTTCCACCCGCCGGTAGGTGATCGCCTTGTCGGAGTTCCAGCTCTTGAAGACCGCTTCGATGGCGAGTTGCAACTGTTCGAGCGGATCCTGCGGGAACGGATCGCCCACCTGCTGGCGGTAGACTTTTTTGTAGGCCTCGCACAGATCGCGCATGCCGCTGACGGGGACGTCGGTGTCGAGTTCGACGCTGAGCTTGCGCTTGATTTCGCTGAACGCCTCTTCGAAGTATCGGTGGTGGACGCCCATGACGACGTCGCCGTACATGTTGATGAGCCGCCGGTAGGCGTCGTACGCGAAGCGCGGGTTTCCGGTCGCGCCGGCGAGGCCTTCGACGGAGCGGTCGTTCAGCCCGAGGTTGAGGACGGTGTCCATCATGCCGGGCATGGAAACTGCGGCGCCGGAGCGGACGGAGACGAGCAGGGGGTCATCCTCAGCACCGAACTTCTTGCCCGTCTCCTTTTCGAGGGTGCGGATGTTCTTGTGCACCTCATCCATCAGCCCGGAGGGGAGCTTCTCGCCCGCATCGGAATAGGCCGCGCACGCCTCGGTGGTGATCGTGAATCCGGGGGGGACGGGCAGGTCGATGGAGGTCATCTCAGCGAGGTTGGCGCCCTTCCCGCCGAGCAAGTCCTTCTGCGAGCCCTTGCCTTCGGTCTTGGTCTGGCCGAAGTAATAGACGTACTTCGTTGCTCGTCCGGTTTTGCGGCCGGACGTCCGGGTGCTCTTTTTCTTGCTGTTGGTGCGTCGCTTGGTAGTCATGTCGAAAGCCGTCCTCGGGACGATGCATGGGATGGATCAAAAACGCGGTCGCTGCGGGGGAAAGGGAGGCCTGGCGACCGCGTGCGAAGCGGCAGTGTAGCACTGACCGCACGACCGGCAACGAGCCCGGCCCGCGGTCTGGTAATCCGTGCGTGATGTGCGGGCTGGAGAATTCCCCGGAACCGGAACAAATCGAAATTCGTAGTGTCTTAATGAATCGGGGGACAGATTCGTCCGATAGTCCGGACGGCACGATCGTCAGCGTTCGACCGATGCCGTTCGCTTCAAGTCTCTGACTGTCGGCGACGGTATCGCCATTGAAGCAGGAGTGCCAGCCATGACCGCTGTGTCTTCTCCAACTCAATTCTCCAACCACGGCCGCTGTCAGCACACGATGCCGGCTCGGCCCGGTCTGCCGCCGCGGACGGAGTTTGAACCCCGCTTTGAGCGGAGCGCGGAATCCGCATGTCTCGAACAAGCGTCCCGGGGCATCCGTCTTCGGAACTGGAGCGGAGCGTGGCGTACCGGGTTCGGTTGCGTCAGTCGCGGGGCGGGTGCACAACGCCGTTGACGCCTTTCCTTACTCGCCACGCCGGATCACTTGATGAACAGCAGTTCGCGATAGGTCGGCAAAGGCCAGATGTCGGATGCGATTCTGACTTCCAGATCATCCGCCAGTTCGCGCAACGTCTTCATATTCGGAATCAGATTGTCCCGGGCGTACTTCGCGCGTTTGTAGGGATCAACCTCTTCCGGCGGCCGTTTCGATTCCGCTTCATCGAGCGCCTCGATCTGCGCCATGAATCGGTTGGTGAGTTCCGCAAAGAGGTCGAACTGGCGGCGAATCTGGCCGCATTCCCCGCCGACCGACTCCGTCGAGGCGAGCGCTTCGGCGAGACGTGACTGTTGCTCGAGCGCTGCGGGCAGAATCATCTGTCGCGCCATCAGCACCATCTGCTCCGCCTCGATCTGAATCTGCATGGCGTATTTGTCGAGGAAGATGAACGTGCGCCCGTCCAACTCCGCCTTGGTCAGCACGTTGTACTTGTGGAACAGATTCGTCGCCTTCTTCGCACGGAACGCGGGGTACGCGTCCACTGAATCGTGGAGGTTCGGCAAGCCGCGCTTCTCAGCTTCCTTCTGCCACTCTTCCGAGTAACCGTCGCCGTTGAAGATCACTCGCTTGTGTTCCTTGACGATCTTCTTGAGCAGCGCCTTGACCGCTGACTGCAGCTTGGCCGGGGTGGCCTTCGACCCGACGGTCTTCTCCAGTTCATTCGCAATTTCGTCGAGTGATTCCGCGACGATCGTGTTCATGATCGTGTTCGGCCAGGCCGCGGTGGCCGACGATCCGACCGCGCGGAACTCGAACTTGTTGCCGGTGAACGCGAACGGCGAGGTGCGGTTCCGGTCGCCCGCATCGCGCGGGATGTTGGGCAGCGAGAGCGCACCGAGGTCCAGCCGCTTGGCTTTCAGCGTGCGTTTCGGCACGCCCTGTTCAAGCTGTTCGATGATGTCGGTGAGCATGTCGCCGAGGAAGATCGAGATAATGGCCGGCGGCGCCTCGTTCGCGCCGAGGCGGTGATCGTTGCTCGCGCTGGCGATCGCGGCCCGCAAGAGGTCTGCGTGCCGATCCACCGCCCGGATGACCGCGCAGATGAAGACGAGGAACTGCATGTTCGTGTGCGTCTCGTCCTTCGGGTCCAGCAGGTTCACACCCGTGTCGGTGCACATCGACCAGTTATTGTGCTTGCCCGATCCGTTGACGCCGTCGAACGGCTTTTCGTGCAGAATTGCCTGAAGACCGTATCGCGGCGCGATCCGCTGGAGCGATTCCATCAGCACCATCTGGTGATCGACCGCGACATTGGAGTTTTCAAAGACCGGCGCGATTTCGAACTGACCCGGCGCGACTTCGTTGTGACGCGTCTTCAGCGGAACGCCGATTCGGTACAGTTCGCGTTCCACTTCCGTCATGTACGCCAGGACCCGCGCGGGGATCGAGCCGAAGTAGTGATCCGCCAACTGCTGTCCCTTCGGCGGCTTCGCGCCGAAAAGCGTGCGATCACAACTCAACAGGTCCGGTCGGGCGAAGAACAGATTGCGGTCAACGAGGAAGAACTCCTGCTCCGCGCCGACGGTCGTGTGCACCCGGCGAACATTGGCATCGGTGCCGAAGATGTGCAGGATTCGCTGAGCATGTTTGGAGAGCGCATCCATTGAACGGAGCAGGGGAGTCTTCTTATCGAGCGCTTCACCGGTCCAGGAGACAAAGACGGTGGGAATGCAGAGCGTGACCGAATTCTCGCCGCGCATCAGGAACGCGGGGCTGGTCGGATCCCACGCCGTGTAACCGCGGGCTTCGAAGGTGGCGCGCAGACCGCCGGAGGGAAAGCTCGAGGCATCCGGCTCACCCTGGACCAGCGCGCTGCCGGACAGTTCGTAAACCATGCCGCCTTTGCCGTCCGGTGAGATCAATGCATCGTGCTTTTCCGCGGTCTGGCCGGTCAGCGGCTGAAACCAGTGCGTGTAGTGCGTCGCGCCGTTCTCGATCGCCCAATCCTTCATCGCACTGGCGACCACGTCCGCGACGTCGAGGTCCAGCGGCTCGCCGTATTCGATCGTCTGCATCAGCCGCCGATACACGTCCTTCGGCAATCGCTGGCGCATGGTCTGATGATTGAAAGAATCGTGGCCGAAGAACTCATCCACGGGCTTCTTGGTGGAAGTGCCGGCCTGAGCATTCGACAGACGGTTCGCGCTCCAGTCGCTGGTTGCGGCGACGGCGTCGTGGCGGGCCTGATCAATATTCATGGGGAGAACTCGCTTCCTTCCTGAGGTGCGATTCGGTGTTCTTTGAAAATCGAGGT
>RECV01000129.1 GCA_007693845.1 Phycisphaerales bacterium | reverse complement strand
TCCCGCACATTCAGTTGCCGCCCGGCACGAGCGGGGTCAATGTTCAAGTTGCCGTTGATCCGGGCGATCCGGATCAGATCTTCGTGCTCGCCAATCCGGACAATGCGTTCTCGATCGGCTACCGGATCGACAAGCACAACAACCAGTCGGGCAATGGCTGCCTGAGCTCGCCGCCGCCCGCCTCGAATGCGTTTCCAGCCACAGATCCGGAGACGGTCGGGCTCAGCCAGCCGACTCTCAACTGGATTTTTGCAATTGATTGCGGCTCATTCGGGTGTGCGCCCGGCTTCAGCTCCTTCCAGAACTTCACCGGCCCGTTTGGCATTTCCTGCGCCCCCTCCGGCGACTGGGTGATGCGCGCGACTTACACTTCGCTCTCCTGCACACCCCCGGTAAGCGGCGGATGCTGTCTCCCCGCCGGCTTCTGCGAGGTGCTGACCGAAAGTCAATGTGCAGCGCAACAGGGTCTGTTCCTCGGCGAAGATGTGCCCTGTTCCAGCGTGAACTGCATCAACCTCTTTGGCGCCTGCTGCTACGATGATGACTCCTGCGAAACGCCGGTCCCCCAAGCCTTCTGCATCAACGAGGGCGGCACCTGGCTCGGCTCCGGAACAGATTGTTCCAACGATGCCTGTGGCGATCCGGTCGGCGCATGCTGCATTGAAGTCACCGGCGCGTGCGATCAGTTCACCGAGGAAATCTGCGATATCGTCGACGGCATCTGGCAGGGCGCAGGCGTTCAGTGCAATGACATCGTCTGCTTCCCCAGCGGGTCATGCTGCCTCCCCGATGGAAGCTGTGTCGATGAGGTGAGCCCCGAAGAATGCGAAGACCTCGACGGATCTTTCCAGGGCAATAGCTCGACCTGTGAGTCTACGAGTTGCCCGCAACCACAAGGCGCCTGCTGCCTCAGCAATGGAAGCTGCATCGGTCTGACCGAGCAAAGCTGCATCAACGTCGCGGGAAGCTGGGCCGGTCCCGGCACAAACTGTGACGACACCACCGGCAGCGGTACCGCGGATATCTGCGAGGAACCAGCCCCGACCTGCACCGGCGATCTGAATGACGACTTCACGGTGAACGTGTTCGATCTGCTGCAATTGCTCGAGAACTGGGGCGCCTGCCCCGGCTGCGCCGCTGACCTCAATGATGATGGCACGGTCAACGTCTTTGATCTGCTGCTGCTCCTCGAGAACTGGGGTTCATGCGACTGAGTTACTCCCCCAAGACGCCGCGACGCGGTCGGCTCTGAGTGCACCATCGAACCCCCGGCCAACGGCCGGGGGTTTTCACATTGAAGCATGTGGCGTCGAATCAGATCGTCATCTTTCGGTGGTACACCCACCACTCAATCATGAGCAGCATGAGGCAGAGCAGCAATGCGTACGGCCAGAGTGCCGTGTATCGCCCATCACCCGCGCGACGGCCCGCGATCCGGTCCTCACCGAAACTCAACTCCTCCACAACGCGCAGGTTGCCTTCGGTTTCACTGAACAGATTGACCGCATGCGCACGCGTCTCCCGCTCGCCTCGGGCCGCATCGGTCCAGCTCAACACGTGCGGTCCGGTCAGACGGATCGGCCCCCAACTCATCTGGGTCGGGTCCGGCGGGGTCAACCGCTCTGAACGACCCGTCGGCAGAGTCAGTTCGATGTCCTGCGCGCCGGCCGGCAGACGCGCGGTCAACGCCTCCCCGGGTCGGAGACTTTCACTGACCAGACTCTCGCCGATGTGGCCAAGGTGTTCAACCGCATTGAACACAAAGGTGATGAAGCTCGTCAGCATCGGCCAGTTGCTGTCCAGCACATCGTTCGTGACGTAAATCATGTTGAGTCCGGACCGATCGACGGCAACGATGGCCGGCCCCGCGCTTCCCTCAGCGAGGATGCGCACGTCGTCATCCGGCTGCAGAGCAGTGAAACTCTGAATGATCAGGTTGTTCAGATCGACGTACCGCATCGCCGGATGCTCATCCCGGACATTGAGAATGAGTTGCCGGCCGCCTTCGCCGTAAGCGTTCAACCCGTCGACCGGCGGCGCATCGCCGAACACCAGATAGCGCCCGTTCGGCATGGTCTCCGGCACATGGCTGTCCAGGACGATCACATCGTACCGATCGGTCTGCTGGTGTTCGACCAGTTCATCGAACTGCCGTGCCGTGAGCACATCAAGCCGTTCGAGCGGCATGCCTTCCAGGGCGGAGCGGATGACGAAGCTTTTCGGCGCGACCAGCGCAACTTCAAGTCGCTTGGCCGGCGGAATGGAAAGCTGCGCAACGTTGTCCAACCCAAGATCATCTGAACGCAGATTCGCGACCTCGATCACCGCGCCGCGCGGCTGCTCGAACGGCGCGAACACGACGTTGTTCCGGCCCGGGATGAACAGGTCCGCCGCTTCGTCGAACCGCCCGGCGGGGATCTCGATCGTTCGGATCCCGAGCGCGGTCCCGTCGACGGACACTTGCACATCACAGGTGACGGGATTCTCGTTGAAATTCACCAGTGAAGCAAAGACTTCAATGAACGTCGGCCGGGCGAAAGGCCTTTCCACGGACATGGCGGCGATGGCGACATTGTCCGGCGCATCGGACCCGAAGGCGTGGTAGATCAACGTCTCGCCGCGCAGCACCTGGCGATTGAGATCGGCAATCTGGCCGTCGCTGTAAAGCTCCAGGTCGGCCGGCTCGCCGGTCGGACGCGCTTCGCCCATTTCATCCACGATGTTGGTGGTGTACGCACGGGCGAGTTCCAGCGCCTGCTCGATCTTCGTTTCGCCGTGCGTCGGCTGAATGCGGTCCACCGCGCGCAGCAGTTGCTGGCGGGAACTCGTGAAACGGGCGACGATCTCCGCGCGGTCGGAAAACGCAATGATCATCGACTCACCGGGATCACCGCCTAGCAACCCGCGGCTGTACCGTGCTTCAATGCGCTCGCGCAGAAGGTCCTTGGCGTGTTCCAGGCGCGGGCGACCGTCCGCGGTGTCGGTCGCGTTCATCGAAGCGGAATGGTCAATGAGAAAGATCGTTTTGCCGCCGGTCAGATCCCCCGCACGGACCTGGGGTTGCATCACGGACAGCGCAAGCAGGATGAGCGCGAGCAGTTGCAACAGCAGCAGAATGTTCCGGCGTAACTTCTGGAACGGCGCGTTGGCCTGCAGATCTTCGATTGATCGCTGCCAGAGAATCGTGCACGCGATCTTCTGCGTGCGGCGGCGCAGTTTCAGAAAGTAGAGCAGCACCAGCGGCGGAATCACCGCGGCGGCAAGAATCAATCCCGTCAATGGCGTCAGCCACGTCATGCGGTCTGTCCCCCTGCTTGAAGCGTCAGTGAATCACCCGGCCTTGGCGCCGTCTCGACATTCCGAAATCTCACCGCAACAGCCCCCGTTTACGCAGATAGTCCATGAGCAGCACGTTGAGGTCGGTCTTCGAGTCGATCGTCATGTGCATCATGCCGCGGCGGACACAGAACTCGCGCAGTTTGCCGCAGTAGGCGTTGAGATTGTCCTTGTATTTTTTCAACAGCGCGCCGCTGACGGTCACTTCCGCGACGTCATCGTCCTCGATATCGGTCAGGCGCAGATCGCCCTGCAGGCCGGCCGCGCCGGGATCGATTTCTTCGGGCGAAAGCAGTTGCATGCAGAACGTGTCGTATCCCCCGCCGGCGAGATAGCGCAGGCCTTTTTCGTAGCCCTCCTTGAACAGGAAGTCCGACAGGATCAGCATCACGCCCTTGCCCTGGCGCGTCATGGAGATCGACCGCATGGCGTCGTCGAAACCGCTGCCGCCTTCGGCTTCCAGCTTGAGCAGCCACGCCCCCATTTCCTGCACGCGGCGTCCGCCGCGCAGATTGGTCAGCGGCAAGAGACCGCCGGAGTTGAAGGAAAAGAGCGAAACCCGATTCTGGTTGACGAGTCCGATGTACCCGAGCGCCATCGCCAGCTTCTGAGCGTAGATGAACTTGGATGGATTTCCCCAGTGCATCGACTTACTGCTGTCGATAGCGATGACGAGTGAAAGGTCTTCCTCTTCGAGAAACATTTTGATGAAGAGCTTGTCGAGCCGGGCGAAGATGTTCCAGTCGACGAAGCGCAGGTCATCGCCGTGCGTGTAATGCCGGTAGTCCGCGAACTCCACGCTCTGCCCGCGTTTCTTGCTGCGACGTTCACCCTGCAGCTTGCCCGCAAAGATCTTCTTGCTGAAAACATCGACCTGGTTGAGCTTGGCCATCAGCTCACTGCTGATCAGCTCATCCACACGTCGGGGCGGGGTCTCGGTTGGCACGCCGAACTGGCTCATATCGCTCCCGTCAAATCCTGCATTCAGTCCGCTTCACGGGGAACGTGGCGGATCAGTTTCTCAATGATATCGTCCGGCGTGACGTTCTCCGCCTCAGCTTCGAACGTTCGAACGATCCGATGTCGAAGTGCCGCACGAGCGATCTCGTGCACATCACGAATCGCGATCGCGTATCGGCCGTCGATGAGGGCCTTGACCTTGGCGGCCGAGATCAACGACTGCGCGCCGCGCGGACTCACGCCGACGCGAATGAACGTCTTCAGCTCTTCCGAAATGAGCGGCCCGGTCGGATGCGTCGAGAGCACCAGCCGGATGATGTAATCCTGCACCTGCGGCGCGACGACGATCCGCCGCGCCAAACGTTGGGCGTGCATAATCGACGCACCATCCAGAACCGGCTGCAGGTCAACTTCACGATTCCGCGTGGTACGTTCGAGAATCGTGTTCAGTTCCTGACGGTCGGTGTACGGCACAACGATCTTGAAAAGGAACCGATCGAGCTGCGCCTCCGGCAGCGGGTACGTCCCCTCCTGCTCGACCGGGTTCTGGGTCGCCATCACGAAAAACGGCCGCACGAGCGGATGCGTCTGCCCGGCCGTCGTCACCGAACGTTCCTGCATGGCTTCCAGCAGGGCCGCCTGACTCTTGGGCGTGGCGCGGTTGATTTCATCAGCGAGCACGAGTTGGTGAAAGATCGGCCCGGGACGAAACTCGAACGTGCGCTTGCCGGTCTTCTCATCGTCGATCACGATGCTGGTGCCGGTGATGTCAGCCGGCATGATGTCCGGCGTGAACTGAATCCGCGCGTAAGGCAGACTCAAGACGCGCCCGAGCGTGCTCACGAGCAGCGTCTTGCCCAGTCCCGGCACGCCTTCAAGCAGAATATGACCATCGGCAAAGAGCGCGATCAAGGCCTGCTCGACGATCGTCTCCTGACCGACGATGATCTCGCCGACCGCGCGGCGTAGTTCGGCATAAACCTCCCGGAACGAAGCGCACGCGCGTTTCGCCGAGTCAATGTCATTGAACGAGGTTCCCAGCGCTGCACTGATTTTGGAGAAGTCCGCCGCCACCGTCATCGTCACGTGTTCCCTCCCCCGCTGCCATCAGCATCCTTGCCCTTTTCCTTCTGCTGCTGGGCGCGTCGTTTCGCGGCAAGCAGACGAGAGGTGTACTCGCCTTCATCCTGCTGCGGCGTGTCGGCGGGTTTCGATTGCGGCTTGGACGGCGCGTTCGGGTCGGACTTGCCCTTGCCGGCCGACTCTGCCGCACCGACGTCGATCGCGCTGGCGGCGTCTTCATCGCTCGCCTCAAATCGCGCGGAACCATCCGGCGCGTCCGCGTCCTTCTTCTCCGCTGTCGGTTTACGGTGCGAGACCTGGCCGCGCGCCTTTTTCCACGCTTCAACCGTGCTGCCCTGCACCTCATCACGTCGGCCGACCGCGCTCCGCATCGCGGCGAGAACCTTCGCGCCGTCAATCGCCAGCCGTCGTGAGGCGACATCGAACAGGAACAGAATCGCGGCGAGGATCGCCAGCAGATCCCAGATCGCCTTCGGGCTTCGGGGCACTTCGAGCGCGGCCCGGTCGTAGAGCAATGCGTCGGCCGGATTCGCCGTCGCGGACAACACCCGCCCGCCGGTCATCTCCGCCAGTTGACGCAACAGTGCCGCATTGTGCGAAACGGCGCGATACTCCTGCGAATACGGCACCGTCACCGCCGCCTGCAGATTGCCCTGGCTTTCTTCATCCGCGCCGGCGGCGTAGTTGACATTGATCAGATACGCGCCTTCATCGCTGATCTCGAACTCACCGCGATAGCGCCCGGGGCCGACCTGTTGCAAGGTCAGCGGCTCAGCGCTGCCGTCGGGCTGGATCATTGCAGCCCGCATGCGCAGAAAGTTGAGGAACGACGCATCGGTATCGAGCGCCTCGACTTCGACCACGGCCCGATCGCCATCGACCCGCGTGTTGATGTTGAAGTTGGCCGGCGAACTCGGCCGCATCGACCAGCGAACGGCCTGCGTCCAGAACGCCTTGAACTCCGCCCAGGTCGCCCAGCGCTCACCCCACCGGCCCATCACGTCGGAGGTATACGCCAGCGATTTGCCGAGGCCGTAATTCCAGTGCGCGAAGATCGGATCCTCACCTTCGCTGGTCGCGAGAACAATCGGCGTCTGGCTCAATCCTTCGCGCATGGCGGTCAGCACGTATCCATCCACGGCCGGCACGGCGTCGTATCCTTCCACCGGGCCGGGCAGGCGGCTGACCACCTGCGGCTGAAAGAGCTCACCTTCCTGAATCAGTGATCGGGAAACAAGCTGCGCTTCCTTGATGAAGATCTGCGGCAGTTGGTTCGGGTTCATGATGTGATAGAACCGACCGCCGGTCGTCTCCGCAATCGCGCGCATCTTCTGCCGATCCGCCTCGCTGCCGTGGCCGATGACCATGACGGTGGTGATGGTGATCTTATCCTGCACGAATTGGCGAAGGAGTGATGGCGGGGGCGGCTGGGGGTCGCCGTCGGAAATGATGATGACATGCTTCTGGCCGGCGCGGAGCGGTTGCATGCCCTCATGCGTGATGCGCAGGAGCGGGCCGAAGTCCTTGGTGTCGCCGACCACCAGTTGCCGGGTCGCGGCGATGGCGGCCTGCTTGTTCCCGGCTACCTGAATCGGAAACGCCCAGGTCGCGCCCTGATTATCGCGCACGCGCCAGTCGTACTCGACGATGCCGATATAGTCCTGCCGGCTCAGCGCGTTGATCGCCGCGCGGGCGACTTCCTGTCCCCAGTAATTGCCCTGCGGCATTTCGCAGGAGTGCATGACCAGCGTGAGCGCGCCGCGCGGCATCTGTCGCGTCTGCGGCGGGTCCAGACGCACGGGCAAGACTCGCGCGGTTTCAGAGTCAATCCATCCGCCGGCACCGAAGGATTCCGGCCCGCCAAGCATGATCAGGCCGCCCCCAAGATCGTGAACGTACGCGTGCAGCATGCGATCCTGCTCATCGTCAAACGCCCAGCGTGGCACGTTGGCGAGAATGACCGCATCGTACGCGCTGAGAAAGACCAGCCCTCCCGCCAATGCCTGCGGCGGTTCGACATCGACCGCCAGATCGCTTTCCTGCAGTGCGCGCACGAGATTCGCGGATTCGATTTCCGAATCATCAAGCACGAGGATGCGCCCTTCGCCGGCCACGAACGTCACCGCCATCGCGTGGTTGTTCTGGGGCAGCGTGTCCATATCCGAGGAGTCGGGCTCAAAGGTCGCGCTGAATTGCGCGGGGCCGGGGTCATCCAGCCGGATCGTCACGGGGAACACCGACACGCCGGGTGACAGCTCAACGTGCCGGCCCATCCCCGGTTCATCGGGGTCCAGATCAAGCGGCTCGTCATTTTTGCGCAAGTAGATCATGCCGGACGCTTCGCGCTGACTGCGCAGCACCATGCGCACGTTGACGGTCTGCCCTTTCCGTGCCCGGGCCGGCGCCATGATCCGCTCGAAGAGCACTTCGTTCTCGTAGCTGAATTCCAGCGGGAGAACATCGACCGGCACGTTGTTCGCGCGCGCCAGTTCCGCCGCTGACAACACTGAATCGATTGTCTCGTTGCCGTCAGAAGCGATCACGATCCGGTTCGCGGTATCGTCCGGCGCGATGGCCAGCGCGAGACGCAGTCCCCCTGCGAGGTTCGTCGCGCTGCGATCCACATCGTCGAGCCCGCTGGTGACGGCAGAGAGCCGATCGGGCATCGCGGTGATCGTTGCATCGCGGCCCACGATGATCGAGCCGAGACGGTCCTCCGGTTCACGGTGCTCACTGGCCTCACGCAGAAACTGCTCCGCGCGATCGCGCAATCGCATCGGGATCGAATGGCTGCGGTCCAGGACCACCGTAACGGTCAGTCCTTCCCCCCGCTGTTCCCAGTTCGGATGGGCCAGGGCCGCGGTGATCAGCAGGATCACGAGGACGCGAAAGAAAAAGATCACCGTCGCGCGCACGGGCGACTGCATCCCCACGCTCCGCCGGGCGATCAGAAGCGCCGGAATAATCAGCAGCAACAACAGCAGCCCGAGCGGCTGTTCAAACTGAAGCGGCAATCCTCCGTCCATGGCGAGCTCCCGAAAGATGGGCTGGCGAGGTCAGGCAACGGGCGTTTGCTGTGGGCAATAGTAAGGCAAATCCGCACCGAACGCCCGCAAAAAGCAACTGGGCGCATTGGATTCTCTCCCCGGCTTCTCTTTCGATACGCCACTGGCCACGCATCCGATCGCCGGTGACCGATTCACGAATATCCAATCACGCCTCACGGCGTTCGCGCCCGCTGCACACGATTGTTGCCCGAATCCACCACGTAGATGCGATCGAGATTTCCCGCCACCGACCACGGATACTGCACTTCGCCATCGCGAAACCCGATGCGGCCGTAGAGTCCGACCGGCGTGCCGTCCTTGCGGAACTTCTGAAGTCGGTTGTTGTGGAACTCGACGACCAGCAACGATTCATCCTCCAGCACCAGCACATCGTACGGGTAGGACAACTGTCCCAAACCGCGGCCCGGCTCGCCGATGTAGCGAAGCAGCGTGCCGTCCGGCTCGTAGACCGCGATCCGGTGGTTACACGCATCCGCGACGTAGAGGCGCGTCTTTTCGCGGTTGAACGCCATGCCCTGCGGCCGGCTGAGTTCACCCTCCCCGGCACCGAACTGCCCGAAACTGAACAGGAACTCGCCGTCCGGGCTGAAGACCTGAATGCGATCGTTGCCACCCGTTTCCCCGACGTACAGCTTGCCTTCCGGCCCGACACCGACGCGCGTTGTGTACAGGAACTGCCCTTCGTCGAATCCGTACTCTCCGAACCGAAGCAGTTCGTTGCCATCGTGATCGAAGATCAGCACGCGGTAGTAATGCGTATCCGCCAGAATCACCCGGCCCTGATCATCCACGGTGATTCCCGTCGGCTGGCCGAGTTCGAAATCCGGCAAGGTCCACGCCTTCTGCGGATTGCCCTCCATATCGAATCGCTGCACACGACCGGAGCGATCCACGATATAGATTACCTCACGGTCGTAATCGATGTCGATCGAGCGCGGATAGTTGAACTGCCCGAGCGCGCGGCCGGCAATGCCGAAGGTCATCTCGGTGCGCAGCGGGTCCACGTTCTCCGGGTCAATCTCGCCGCAACCGGGTAGCACGAGCATCATGCCGATCGCGAGCATGCTGACGGAGACAACCCGGAACACGCGTCGTGTCGGCCGCCAAAGCAGTGCGGTCACGCACGCCGCGATCAGCGCAAGCATGAAGAAGATACCGGTGGCGAACATGACCGTTTGCGGCCGCTGAAAGTGCATGTCGTTCAGGATGCTCGTCGTAATGGCGTCAAACCCGGGGGGCCGGACCATGGCGGTCACAGGAATCTCGCTCAGCGACATGACCAACACGATCGCGAAGGTCGCTGCGCACATTGCCATGATACGCGGCCGCGCGGAGCGCCACCACGCGGGGAGCCGGCGTGCGCCATCCATCGCCCGCAGTTCCACGATCGATCGCGGCTCGCGGATCGCCATCCATCGCCCGAACAGGGCGCCCAGAAACGCATACCGCGCGACATGCCCCAGGATGAGGATCGCCGGCGAACGGTAGATCAGTTCATCCACCCCCGCACCGGCGAATGCGATCGGGCGGTTGTACGTTGCGATCAGCGCGACCCCGATGAGTGACCCGGGCACCGCGGCCAGGATCAACCAGACGATCGCCTGAGCGTGCGCGAGGCCGCGCACCCATGCGCGACGATCCTGCCACATCCACGCCAGCCCCATCGCGATCACCACAGCGCAGGAGGCCGTGATCAGCGCGATGATGACCGTGTTCATCAGTCCCGTGCCGTAGAAACTGGTGAACTCGCGCCACTGCATGGCGGGCGTCCGGCCGCCGGGGCTCTGCCAGAGATTCCGCGCGAGCAGGCCGAGCGGGATCGCCACCGAAATCGTCCAGAGGACAACGGTCCACACCCGAGCGGACCATCCGGCGGCTGCGGCGCGCACCGCCGACTCACCGTGGCGGCGCGTCGAACCGAGCATGATCCAGATCAAGATCGCGCCAAACATGGTCAGTCCGGCGGCGGGCAACGCCGCCACGAGCACATCGCGCTCATTCGCCCCGGTCGCCTTCATCGCGCGCAGCTCGTTGCCGACTGTAAAAATCTCCGCGAGGTCGAAACACGTGACGTTGTTGAAGGTTGCAATAAAGACGATCAATCCGCCCAGCGTGAGCATGCTGCGGTCACGGCGGAAGCGGTCGATCGCGCGCCCGATTCGCGAGACGCCGTCGATCGCGAGCAGTTCCTCGCGCTGAGCGGGCGTCTGCATCATCGACGCCGCCACGCACCAGCTCACGATCGGCCACGACCAGCACGTCATGCCGAGCAGCAGCGTAAGGTGACGCACCAGTTGCACCTGCTGGTGCTCCACCGCCCAGCGGTACAGCCACGTATCCGCCGGCCAGGACTGCCACCACGCAAAGAAGATCACGTACGCCGGCAGACAGATCGGCACCAGTAGAAAGACCGCCAGTGGGATGAAGCCGCCGCGTTGGACCAGACTGCCCAGCCAGCGCCCCGGGGCCCAGCCGATCACCACCGCGAGCAGCGCGACAAGGCCTGCCCAATACGTGCTCGTCGCCAGCAGTTGCCATGGCGAGCGAGCTTCGTAGCCCGAGCCCGGCTGCGTCAGAAGAACTTCCACCGCGCCCGCCAGGGGAAGGACGCCCGCAAGGAGAAACAACCCAATCGCCAAACTCGGCAGGAGTGGCGGCAGGCAGCGCCCGAGCGGATGGCCGATCCGCCCGGCAACAATCCGTTCGTCGGAATCGCGGGCCTGCTTCATCGGGGGTTATGGTAGATCATGCCGGCCCGAAGCGCATTGACCGCTCGGATCGCTTCACCGTTCTTCACCATCGCGCAAAATGCGCATCGCTTGGCTGACCGCGTCTTCAAAGGCGGCGGCCACTTCGTGGAAATCGACGGCGAGCGGATCGGGAATGTCCGAATCGGGATACTCCGCAGCGAGCCCCGGACGAACGGGCGTGTTGCCGGACACGGTTTCCGCAAGAATCCGTTCGGCCTGACCGGCGAGCATGAAGTCCACGAATGCCGCGGCATTCTCGGGCTTCGGCCCTCCCGCCACGATCGCGACCGTGTTCGGAATCAGCAATGTCCCGATGCCGGTGGATCGCTCATCACCCTCAGCGTGATCAGGAAAAATCAGTTCGACGTTGAGCCCTTGCGCCTGTGCGGCCCAGACATCATCGGTGTCCGTCATACCGACATCCGCTTCACCGTCGGCAACCGCGCGGACCACACCCGCGTTACCGCTGGCAAGCAGGCGCGTTTCGTTCGCGGCGAGACCGTGAAGAAACTCGGTGTACACTTCATCGCCCCAGAAAACCTTCTTGGCGGCAAAGTGTCCGCCCGTCGTCCCGAAACGTGGGTCAGCCATGACGATCCGGCCGCGGAAACGCTCATTGGTCAGATCCTGCCACGTGCGCGGCCGATGCGCCTCCGGCACGCGGTCCGGCGCGTACACGATCACCCGTCCCCGTGCGGCGAGACCGTACCAGTACGAGTTCGCATCGCGGAAGGTTTCGGGCCAGTCGATGGCGATCGGTGATTCATAGGGTGTAAGCACGCCCTCGTCGGCCAGCGCGATGGTCAGGAAAACCTCCGAGGACCAGAACGCATCGGCCTGTGGGTTGTCGCGCTCCGCGCGGAGACGCTCAACGAGTCCGGTGGTCTTCTGCGCTTCCGTGTCGCCCACGAACCGGACGCGAATTCCGGTCTCATCTTCGAACGCGCGGACGACTTCGCGCGCCACGTACTCATCCGCGGAGATGTAGACAATGACTTCCTCGCCCTTTTCGCCGCAGCCGTTCAGGAAGGGCAGGCACGCCAACAGCACCACCGCGCACCAGAGCAGTCGCGGCTTTCCATGAGAAACACACATGGACACGAATCCTTGTTGAGAACAGTGCACACCGGTCACGCCATACCCCCGGCTGATTCAATCTTCGTTCGCGGCAGACGCCGGGGCGTCGCCTTCCGCGACGGTGCGGGTCTGTCGATCCAGTTCACCGAAGTAATGCTTCATCGCTTCGTGATACCGTCTGGGCACACGCTCCTCTTCGATCGCCTGCTCGAGGCCTTCGACGGTTTCCACGACGATCTGCCGGGGATTGATGTGTGATTCACCGACGACCTGCGGTCCGTCGACGAGCATGCGGGCGATGATGTCCCCCTCGCCGGTTTCGCCCTCGGCCCTGACTTTTCGGGTGCGCGTGGGGGTGGGCGCGGAGGGTCGTGAACCGGCGCTGCCCTGATCTGACCGATCGCCCATCCCCTGCCCCATCGCTCGCAACCAGTCCTGCGACATGCCGAGTCCCTGACCGAGTCCCTGGCAACTGCCGCGGCACGCTTCGGCGGCGGCCTGCGCCTGATCGAGCATCTGCTGCAACATCTCCATCTGCGCGAGGGCGTCCATCGCGGCTTCCCCGGCCTGTCCGGCGCCTTCGCCGGCCTCGCCGTCCATGCCCTGCATCGCCTGGGCCATGTCCTGCATCGCCTGCGCGAGGTTCTGGCACATCTGGTTGGCCTGCTGTTGCGCCTGTGCCATTTGTTGCAACTGTTGGCGCTGCTGTTCGTTGAGATTCTGATTCTGCTCGATGGCGCGCTGCAGCGCTTCGGGATTTTGAGCGAGTTGCGGATCCATGCCGGCATCGCGCAGGGCCTCTTCGAGTTGCTCCTGCTGCTGGGCCATCTGTTCGAGCTGTTCGCCGAGTTGGGCGAGTTGTTCCTGCATTTGCTGCTGCTGCTCGGGCGTCAGTTCATCGCCCTTGAGCTGTTCCATCAGGTCCTGAAGCGCTTCTCTCGCCTGTTTGAAGTCGCCCTGCGCGAGCGCTTCGGCGAATTCCTTGGCCGGCCCGTCTTCGGGAAGCTTCAGATTCTTCATGGACCGTTCGAGGGCTTCGGCGGTCTTGCCCTTCTCCCCGCCGAGAATGTCTTCCAGTCGCTGATTGAGATCGCTCATTCTGCGAAGCGCATCACGGCGGACGTCTTCCGGCCGGCGAAGCGCATCCGGATCGGTGCCGTCCTTTGTAAGTTCGCCGAGCAGATCGGACAGTTCACCGCTCAACTCCGGATATTCCTCGATCGTTTTCATGACCGCATCGAGCGTTTCACGGACTTCATGGCGGGCCTGCGTGACGGCGGGATCTTCCGGCTGCTCACGCTCGAACAGATTCATCGGCTGAAGAAACGAAACCACCATCGCGAGGAAGATCAGGGCGGGGCTCGCCCACCAGCCGGAAGGCGCGGCAACGTTGAACCGGCGTTTCGCGGTTTCGCGCACCCGCGGGTCGCTGGCAGTGCGCACGGCATCTTCGATCGCTGCGCGGGCGAAGGGATCATCGCGATCCGCCACCTGAAGCGCGGTGGTCAGCTTTTCGCGCAGGTCCAACCGCTCATCAACCTGCACCGCCACGTGCAATTCACTGGGCCGCGACCGGCTCCAAAGCATCAGCGCGACAAGCAGTCCGGCCCCGATCATGACGGGCAGCAGCCACGCCCACGGCAGAACGGTTTCCGCGCGAAGCCGATCCAGCAGCATGAGCACCACGGTCGCCGAAGCCAAAACAAGGGCGACCAGATGGAGGTGCTTCAGGAATTGGCCGAGTTCAAGCCGACGGGCCGCGATGCGAAGCAGTTGACGAATTTCGTGCATGGTCGGTCCTTCCGGAATGAGAGGCGACACTGAAACCAGCACCAGACGATCAGGTTCTCAGGAAAGACGCCTGACGGTGCCGATTGTTTCCATTGTATCGCATCTATACCGGCAAAGCATCAATCAATCCGGACCTGTTTGGAGAAAGTGCGGGCTGCGGGCCCGAAGATCGGGGTCACGATCAACCGATCTCCGCGATTCCGCCTGATTCTCGGTCGTCAGATATCCTGCCTCCTGCCGGCTCGCGTGTTCGTTCAATCCGGTTCCCACAGGAAGAATTGCCATGAAATGGATGAAACCGATTTTTCTGATCGCCTTCGCGGCGTTCCTTGCGTTGACTTCAGCCGCGACTGCGCAGAGCAACAACGACCTTCGCCGTGAGAACGAGCGGCTTCGCGCTGAGGTTCGCGAGCTCACGCAGGAACTCGAGACGGCCAGACAGAGAATCGCCGAACTGGAACGCGAACTCGCTGACCGCGAGCGACCGGGCACGCCGCCGGCTCGGGACGCTCGTGATGATGCGCCGACCACGCGAACGGGAGAACCGGATCAGGGGCCGGCGCACAATCCGGCAGCGCTGCTCCGGCAGCTTCAGAAGGAGCACGCCGAAGCCATGGATGACCGCCCGCCGGGCCGGGTGGGATCGCGGGATCGTGAATCCTATTACCGGGCGCTCAATCGCTGGTACTTTGACGTCAACCGTCGTCGCCACGCCGTGGTGTGGGCGGTACGGATTGTGGACGTTGATCCGACGAACCGCGGCAGCGTTAACGCGCGCGTGCAGGTCGTTCAGTACGATGAGCCGGCGATCGTTTACGGCGATGCGTTCGACCTGGCGATTTCGCGCAGCACCGCGCACCGTTTGATGCAGATGCGGGATCGCGCGGAGGAGGACCGTCCGGAGGTGTATGTCCTTCGCGGCCAGCTTTCGCCCCAACTTCGTTTCAATGAAGATCGCTACGAACCGGGGCCGTTCAATCGACCGCGATTCGTCGGCTTGTTCACCGAGTTTGATTTCACCGTCGATGTGCGGCTGCTGCTGCCGCTCGACGAAGCGGACCGAATTCTGCGCGAACAACTGAAGCAGAGCTACGAAAGCGACGCGTCCAATGAGACCGACACGGACGATGAATCTCGGGATATCGAGGATCCGTAACGAACCGCCCCGCCTGGTTTTTCCGCTGATTCATCATCGGCATAGGGCGTGCGGAGCAGGTTGACCACCCTTTCAAGCAGTGACCTGGCGTCATACGCCATGGCTTCGAGTTTCTCAAGGCGATGCTCGTCCTCATCCAGTTCACGCAAAACATCGATCAGGTGATGAATGTAGTTCAGCGCTTCGTACTGCGTCAGAAGAATGCGATGCTCGAAGAGGCGCCCGCCGGCGGCGATGATCTCGCGGCTGGTGGACCGTTCGATCGCATCGCGCGTGCGGGCTTCAACCCAGGGCAATCCGTGTTCGTCGTAGCCGAGCGAATCATCCTGCTCCGCCCATTCATTCAGCACGTCTCGCGCCTCGCGCGCAAACTCGCCGATCTCTTTCAGGAGATCACGCACTTCCTCGCGCGGATTCTTGATCATCAAGACCTGATCGACCCGTGCTTCGGACTCGATCGTGGCGTAGAGCAGCGCGTAGCCGTGGTTGCGATCGATGCCGCTCTGATCCTGCGGCGGTGAAGACGCGTAGGGACGCGTCGTTTCACACGCAGCGAGCGGAAACATCAAGAAACCCAAGCAGATCACCAGCAACGTTGAATGGCGTGAAGCGGTCAGCATGGTTGCCTCCAATTGGAGATTCTGAACGAAACGAACAAGCCCATTCCGCTCATCCGGTGACTTTGCCCTTGAGGTGGACATCCATCTGCGGGTAGGGAATGCTGATGCCTGCTTCGTCGAGCGCATTCTTGACACGTTCAGTCAGTTTGTCGCGGACCGGCCAGAAATCACTCGTGTTGACCCAGACGCGCACCGTCCAGTTCACCGATGAATCCGCCAACTCGTTGAGCACGATGGCGGGGGCGGGATCTTCGAGTTTTTCCTCGATGCTGTGCGCAGCTTCCTTCAGCACCTGCCGCGTCTGCGCGATGTCAGCTTCATAAGAGACCCCGACGTGCACATCAACCCGGCGCGTCGGGTGATGGTTCACATTCTCGATTGTCGCGCCGAAGATCGATCCGTTCGGCACGAACAGGCGCCGATTGTCGAAGGTGTCGATGATGGTGGAGAAAAGTTCGATCTCGACGATCTTGCCGGAGACCCCCGCCGCGTTGACCGCATCACCGACTTTGAACGGGCGGAAAATCAGCAGCATAAGCCCCGCCGCGGCGTTGCCGAGCGTGCCCTGCAGCGCAAGGCCGATGGCGAGGCCCATCGCGCCGATCACGACGGCGAAGGTGGCGGTCTCCACGCCGAACACCCCGAGAACGAGAATCAGGCCGAGCGCAAGGATCGCCCAGCGCACCACATTGGACACAAAGCGGTTGATCGTCGGTTCGATTCGTGCGCGATCCATCCCGGTCCGTGTGATTCGCCGGACCCAGGCGGCAATGACCCAGGCGGCCAGAATGATGAGCAGCGCCTTGATGCCGGGGATCATGTAGCTGGTGGCGAGTTCAAGCGCAACCTCGGGATCGGTGACGAGATCAATGATGCTCGTTGTTTCTTCTTCCGGTCCGTTGACATCATTGCCGGCAACCTCGGAAGCGACGGCGTTCTCGTCCTGTCGAAGCATGTGCATCTCTCCTTCGCTCATCTCTTCTCGGACGATGCCGCCTCCACACCGGTGAAGCTCGTCCACCATCGTCCGGTCGGCGGACATCATACGTTGACATCATTCGCTCGCCAGCGAAGCCAAGACGGGGACCGGATGCCTCGCCGATCGGTGATCGCGGCGCTACAATCGTGTGATGTCCGACTCCCTGCCACGCAATGTTCTTGGGACGCCGCTGCAACCCTGTTGTACGGATCCGATGACCGGCTATTACCGTGATGGATACTGCCGCACCGGGCCCGGCGACATGGGGGTTCATGTCGTTTGTGCCGAAATGACCGAGGCGTTTCTGGACTTCACCCGGCTTCAGGGCAATGACCTGACCACACCGATGAAGGCGTTCGATTTTCCCGGCCTCAGGCCGGGCGATCGCTGGTGTCTGTGCGCGCAGCGATGGCAGGAAGCGTACGAAGCCGACGTTGCGCCGCCCGTGATACTGGAAGCCACGCACATCGGTGCGCTGGAGTTCGCTGACCTTGATGCGCTCAAGGCACACGCGATCGAAGCCGGCGCCTGAGGGCCGGCTTCGAAGGTGTGTTGATTCAATTCATCCCAGAGATAGTTCGGGACGGCCCGAGCCGTTGACGATGGTCAGCCGGCTTTGCGGCCGGTGACGGCGGCGAGCAGATCATCCATGGCCCAGTCGGTCACGGACTGGGGCGTCATGCCGGGCAATGCATAGTGCTTGCACAACGCTTCGCCGAGCGCTTCGGGGTCCGCCATGACCAGATAGAGCGGCACCTGAATCACTTCGCTGGCGAAACGCAGCGCGCGGCGGAGGTGCATGGGCGTCGTGGCCATCATGAGTTCCGAATCGTCGAAACGAATGGGCAGGACGCGGAACTGCCACGCCTGTCGTCGGGTGATCAGTTCCAAAGCGCGCGGTTCAAAGACTTCAATGGCCGGCTCGATGTTCCGCGTGAGGGATGCATACTGCTGAGCCCATGCTTCTTCAATCACGCTGGGATCAAGCTGAAACATCTGTTCGCACAGCAGGCCGAACGGCTTGCGATCACGTTGTTGGCGGGCGAGCACCTGCTCCACCTGCTCCGCGGTGAGGATGCCCGATTGAAGAAGAACATGTCCGAGTCGTAGCTCCATGTGTCTCTGCCTCCTGTTGCCTCCAACGGCGAGTATCGGCTAGGTTCGGAACGTGGCGCGGATAGATGCCGGATTCTCAAATGTCCGCGACGAATCTCGCGCAACTGTATGATTTAGCTTGACTTGGCGAAGCAGACAAAGTCCGAGTTCCGTGGCCGGCTGGGGGCCAGCACCGCCGTTTTGGTCGACATACGGCCCGATAACCCGGTCCGCCGCGAGTTCCGAATGAGCGGTCTCAGGGGGCAGTGATGAACGGTAAACTCACGAAATTCACTTCGATGTCCGTTGCCTGGCGGTTATACTTCACCCAAGGAACGGGAAAGAAGGAGCCACGCATGACATTCTTTTTCCGGTGATACACGATCAATCCGGCCTGAATCTGGATCCACACGAGGATCCCCGTGATGACATGACCGATACCAAATTCGGGGAGGGATGATTCTTGCCTTGCGCCTTGGGAGAAAGGTGGCCCGTCGAGGCGTGGTCACGTTGAACGATTGCCCTACTTCCAGCCCTTCTCGTACCTCGTTGGTTCGGGAGGGGCATTTTTTCAGGTCCGTGCGCGCATACCCGGAAACGAGATGCGCCAAACATGGACAGTGGAATCCCGGTCTTCAGCGATCGCACCGAACGATGGATGTCCCCCAAAACCGCGGTACCTGATGTCACTCCCCCGCCCCGCCCATCTCGTTCACACTTCTCTGGATTGATGCGGCGTGAGATGATCTGCGATCGCCCGGAGCAGATCGTCCGGCTCGGGAAGTCGGCCCACCCCTTCAGTGCGACACGCCTGCCATCCGGTCCCCGGTTGAAGAATCCTGAAACCATCCTCAGCAAGCTGCGCCAGGTTTCGCTGCGTGGCCGGCTGTTGCCACATCACGCTGTTCATGGAAGGCGCGAGAAGCGTGGGCTGCCGGGACCGGTCCACCGCCGAGGCGATCAATGAAACAACATCATCCGTTCGGCCGGTAACCAGTTTGGCGAGCATGTCCATCGAGCACGGCGCGATCAGCATCAGGTCGGCAGCACGCGCCAGCTGAATGTGCTGCGGGTCCTGCGACTCCACATGCGTCCATTGATCGGTGTAAACGTGACGTCCGGAAAGGGCCTGAAACGTCAACGGTGTGACGAAGCGAGTGGCCGACTCGGTCATGATCACCGTGACCTTCGCCCCCGCCTGGGCGAGCGCGCTGACGACGTATGCCATCTTGTAACAGGCGATCCCGCCGGTTAACCCGACAACGAAACTGCGTCCGCCGAAGACCTCAGTCGGAATGACATCCTCGGTCGCCACGCGGCACTCCTTCGATCAACGATGATTCGATATTCTCGCCGATCAGATCGACTTGACGACGGTCGGGATATATCCCGTTTCCGAAAAATCGGGGGCGATCTTGTCCTGAAGGATTTCTTCAACGACGAGTTCGAGATCGGTCCGCCCTTCCCGGTCCACCAGTGGCCGGGCGCCATCAACAACCAGTTCCTTCAACCGCCGCTGGATCAGCGCAGTCAGCTTGAATCGGCCGCCGAATTTCTTGACGATGTCGTCGTTCTTGAGCGCTTCAATCATGGCAGTCTCGTACCCTTGTTCAGGCACCTTCTGGGGAGGAAATCGAATCGGGGATCATACCACGCTGCCGATCCGATGTCGAGCGTGATTTCCGAGCCGGTACCCCCGCACCTCCGAACGGGCTGGGCGGGGGACGGCCGCTCCTCTTCCGATTCCGGCCATTCCGCTGCTTCCCGGCCCTTGACTTACCGGCCCGCTCTGCGAATCTATGTGGCATGATCCCACGGCTGATCGTCCTATTGCTCCTGACCCTGTTGCCACTGACCCTGACCGGATGCCTCCGGGTCAAGGAGTCGTTCCCCGGCCACAGTCGGAGCACGGTCTGGACCGCCATCAACACGGTGGCGGAAGAACCCGAGTACGACGACTGGTACGTCATGGAGAACGAGGTCTGGACCGACCCCGAGACCGCACGGCTGGAGGTCTACCGCGTCACCCGTCGAACGCTGCACCGTCCGCAGGCCCGGCCGATCAATGAACGCCGCCAGTGGCGATTCCAGATCACGCTCGATGAGGGCGATCCGCCCGCAGCCACCTTCCTCAGCCGAGGCGCGGCCGTCCCCATGCACGCTCAACTCGAAGCGGATCGTTTCTTCAACGAGGTCTGGGAGCTTCTCGGTGGACGCCCCGTCCCCGATCCGCGGCTTGACCCTGATTACGTCGATCCGGACTTCGTTGAGATTACTTCCGAAGTCGATCGGGAACCGGCTCAACGCGAACGCGGGCCACGTGAGTTCGATCCGATCATGTCCGATGACCAGCGATGAGCCAGCGATGAGCCGTTCATCGGGGCAGACGCCGGCGCGTCTCAGTGGCGAATCGAGAACTCGGTGAACTCACCGGTCGCGGTGCTCCGCTGGATCTGAGTGTCCTGAATGTTGCCGGCCATGGCGTGCTGAACCGCTTCAACGAAGCGGTCCAATTCGGAGGTCTCGCCTTCGGTAACGCACCGTACCGAACCATCGGGCTCGTTGCGCACCCAGCCCGCGACCGTGTAATCCCTTGCGACCCGCTGCGCGGTCATGCGAAAGCCCACGCCCTGCACCCGGCCGGTAAATCGAATGTCGTATCGGCTCTGACTCATCGGGGTCAGGATAGCGGCTTCAGAGCGTCCGTTGCAGATCGATGACCGCGCCGCTGGCATCATCGTAACCGGTGACGTACTGGACGATCCCCCCGCCGAGCTCGCGGTACGGCCCACCCCCCGCAGCGCGGAAGCCCGCGGATTCGACTGCCCGCAATCCGGCCTGATCCATCGGATCCCACGACAAGGTGACCCGCTCATCCTGGCGCTCGCGCGCGTGCTGCACCAGCCGGTCGAGAAGTTGGGGCAGGACATCGATCATGGCGGAACTCGACTCCAGTGACGACGCGTCCGCAACCGGTTGAACGCGCAGATGCGGATGGGACGGCTCCGTCGCGTTGCCGTCCGGCTGGTACACGCCCGCGGCAATGACTTTACCTTCGCGCTCCGCAAGCAGCGCGTAGTCGTGCTTGCGCCCGGTCATGCGGCGCACCATGTGCGGCAGATCGTCAAGATCCGACGTGCGACATTCACGAATGACAACCTCATCTGTCACGTATGTATCTCCAGCCAGCTCTCAGGATTCAGGGAACAGTCAAGCAAGGCACATCCGGTCGAGGAAACGATGTTAGCGATGCTGCCCCCCCTGCCCCAGTGCCAGCCATTCCTCCATCTTACTGACCAAGCCGCGACACGCTCCGCATGAGCCTTTCAAGGAACGGTCTCCAAGAGAACCCAAACCCGCCCGGCCGGGATTCGCTACTATTTCCGGTATGCCTGCGTTTGTGAACTGGCTGCTGCGTCTGCTGCCGACCAATCCGATCTGTATGCGCCTGATCCAGGGCGGCTCACGTCGCATGCGGCACCTGTATATCCGGTCCGGATACCTTGGGATCATGATCGTCGTGCTGCTGCTGGCGCTGCTCAACTCGCTGGGCGGCGGCGCACCATCCGTACGCGATCTCGCCACCGGCGGCGCATCGATGTTCGCGCTCGTCAGCTACCTGCAGGTCTTTCTCATCTGCCTGCTCGCGCCGGTCTTCATGGCCGGGGCGATCGCGCAGGAAGCGAACCCGAAGACGTGGGACATCCTGCTGACCACGCCGCTGAACTCGCTACAGATCATTCTGGGCAACCTTTTCGGCCGTCTGTTCTTCATCCTCGCGCTACTCTTTTCCAGTCTGCCGCTCTTCGCGGTCACGCAGTACTTCGGCGGGGTGCCGGGTCACGACATTTTCGCCAGCTACGCCATTGCGGGCACGAGCGCGCTGCTCGTCGCCGCCATTGCCATCACACTCAGCGCGACGCGCACCGCCGGGAAACGCGCGGTCTTCATCTTTTACATCACCGTCGTGATGTACCTGTTCGTCACGTACGCGATTGATCTTCAACTCCGCACGCCCGCCACGCCCGGGGGTTCGGAGATGCTGACTACGTTCGTCACGCCGCTGAATCCATTCCTCGCGCTGGAAGTTCTGCTGCGGTCGAACATGTACATCCCGCACGACGCGATCGATCTGATCGGCACCGTCTGGTTCGTTCGCTGGTGGCTGTCGAATCCGATCTCCGCCTTCTGCTGGACGTGCATCGGGCTCAGCACGATCATGATCGCCTTTTCCACGTTGCGTGTCCGGCTGATGGGCGCTCGGGTCGGCACGGTGCCGTGGTACCGGCGGATGTTCGGCCTCGGGGCGAAGGATGCGCTCGAACGGCCGGCCCGCACGGTGGGGAACAATCCCGTGGCGTGGCGCGAAGCCGTGGCGCGAGGCAAGTCGCTGCCCGCAGTCCTCGGTCGATGGGGTTTCGGCGCCGCCGGCGTGCTGGCCGGGTTTTTCCTTATCGTGCTCCTGCATGTCGGCACGATCGATGCGACGCAGTTCCGGGCAGCCATCGCTTCAATCGTCGGCGCGGAGATCGTGGTCATCGTGCTCGCAGCGCTCAACATGAGCGCAACCGCCGTCAGCCGCGAACGCGAGGACGGCTCACTTGACATCATTCTGACGACGCCGATTCAACCGGGGCCTTATCTTGCCGGCAAACTGCGCGGCCTGATCCAGTTTCTCCTGCCGATGATGCTCGTCCCGATCGTCACCATGTTCATGGTGGCGATCTACGTCATGACCAGCGGTCTGGGGCGCGAGGATCGTGTTTACGTGCAGGACACGGTGGACACGGCAACGGTGCAGATGCAGGTCGTTCTCCCCGAAGCCGCGATCGCCCTGCCGCTGCTGCTGATTCCATTCGTGGCCTTCTGCGTGATGGTCGGTCTGCAATGGTCGATCAAGAGCAAAGGCACCATCGGATCGGTGATCGGCGCGGTCGGCGTCGTAATTGCGATTCTCGGCGTGGTGAGCATCTGCGGGTTTGCCGGCCGGGGCGGTTTGAGCATCATCGGCGCGGTGCTGAATGCCTTCAGCCCGATCAACCTGCTGTTCTCGCTGGTGTATCCGGCGGATGCAATGCCCGGCGCGATGCGCACCGGCGTGGGCAGCGGCCGCGTCAGTCTGACCGTGGGCGCGGCGATCGCGGCCGTCACGTACTCCGTGATCGTCTACGGCATGCACACCAACATGAAGCGCACCTTCATGATGACCGTGCGCAAACTCTCCGGCACCGCCGGCTGATTGAGAACGCCAACGAGAAGGGAGTAACGCCGATGTCGGGACAGGGTTCAACGGGCAATGTTATTGCCGCGGTCTGCAGTTTCTTCATCCCCGGCCTGGGGTAACTCGTGCAGGGCCGCCTGCTCATGGCGTTGATCATGTTTGTTCTCGCCGCGGTACTGTGGATCTTCGTTCTCGGCTGGATCATCCATATCTGGTCGATCATCGATGCCGCACTCTTCAAGCCGCGCGGCTGATCCGCCCGGCAGGATCGGGGGATGTGGTATACTGGCGGTTCGTCAGAATGACGAAAGGAGTCGATTGTGCCGCAGAGTTCCGCCGCCAGTGAATCCCCCACCGAAACCCCGCGTCTGTACGACGATGAGGGTGAACTGCTGCTTCAGGCCGACAAGCGTTCTGATCGGATCATCATGCTGCCTGCCGGCGACCCGCGCGTGGCCAGTAAGGACCGCGACCGGATTCGCATGCAATGGGGCCAGCACCTGCTCGCCGATCTGCTCGCCCACCGGTACCGCACACTGATCTGCGGCGTGAACCCCGAAGACAACAGCCACGGCGTGATCGGTGAACTCGCGGAACTCCTGCCCACCAGTCAGTGGAACGCCAAATCGATCACGACCCACGCAAAGACCTTCGCCGGCTCGATTCCCGAAAACGAAGTGCTCGTCCTGAAATACGACATGGATGCGGTCACGGTGCTGGCGCTGCTCAGGCCGCCGGGACGCAACCATTTCACGCTCGATGATCTCGGCCGGGGCTTCCGCAAGGTCGCGCAGATGACCGAGAACCGGTATGACCGTCTGCCCTGCGCTTCGGTGAGCTTTCTCGGCGCCAAGTCGAACCGGCTGATGGGGCGCGATGGCAATGAACCCAGCTTCGAATCCGTGCTGCGCACAATGTTCGAAGCGGGCTACCGCGGCGATGTGTATCCCTCGCTCGGCATGTGGGAACTCGCGCCAACGGGCGTGTTCGCAAATTATCCGTTCCCGAAGTCGCTCGACACCATGCGCGCCGGCGGATTCTGAAGCCGCACCTGACGAACGAAGTGAGGAAGGTGCGGGTGAGGGTCTGCGCGCAGACGCCGGCTCGATGATCCGGGTCTTCCTCCCTGCGGTCGTCAGACCCGGCTTCGAAAAGGTATTGTCAGACCCGGCTTCGCGGGGGCAGCGCGCTAGACCAGAACCGAGGCGGGGTTCTCGATGATCTGCTTGAGCGTGCGCAGGTATTCCGCCGCCATCGCGCCGTCGATCACACGATGATCCAGAGACAGCGTGGCCTGCATCTCGTGGCCGACCGCCAGAGCGCCGTCACGAACCACCGGCTTCTGAATCGCAGCACCGACCGCGAGGATCGCGGAATTGGGCGGATTGATGATGGCGGTGAAGTGCTCCACGCCGAACATACCGAGGTTCGAAATCGTGAAGGTCGAGTCGCTCATCTCTTCCGTGGTCAGGCCCTTCGTGCGGGCCTTCTCTGCGAGGCGTTTGGATTCCGCGGAGATCCCGCGCAACCCCATCTGATCCGCATTTCGGATGACGCCGACGACCAGTCCGCCGCCGCGCGAGGCGGGCAGCGAGATGGCGATCCCGACATTGACTTCGCCGTGCACCTTGATGTGGTCTTCACCCCACGAGGCATTGACCTCGTGGTGGCGGTGCATGGCGATCGCGCACGCGCGGACGAGAAAGTCATTCACCGAAAGCTTCACGCCCTGCGGCTCAAGCTGCTGATTGAGCGTCTTGCGCAACTCAAGCAGCGGGTCCATGTTGAAGGTGAGCGTGACCTGGTAGTGCGGAATCGTGGTCTTGGATTCAACGAGCCGCTTGGCGATCGTCTGCCGCATGTTGGAGAGTTTGATGGACGTTTCTTCGAGCGGGCCGGGCGCTTGATCTTCATCCTGCGCCGCGGCGGGAACGATCGGATGCGCGACGTCGCTGGTTGATTTCCGCTTTGCGCCCGGCGGCACGCTGGCCCGCGTCTCCGCGCCGGATTCGATCGCGTTCATGACATCACGCTTGATGATGCGCCCGCTGGGGCCGCTGCCCTGAATGTTGCGGACGTCGATCTGATGATCATCGGCCAACCGCCGCGCGACCGGGCTGACGCGCAGGCGACCGTTTCCACCGGCGCCTTCATCGGAGCGGGATCGATCGGAATCCTTCTCCCCGCGGTCGTCCGATTCGGCTTCGGAGTCCTCACGGCGAGATTCCTTCTTTGAATCGTCCTTCTTCTTCGACTTCGACTCGCGATCCGAATCATCTTCCTCGGAGTCGTCATCCTCATCGTCATCGCGATCTTTCGTCGCGGTGGCGGTGCTCTTCTCTTCATCCGACGAATCTTCTTCGTCTTCATCGTCAGACGCCTTGGCCTCTTTCTTCTTCGACTTCTTCTCCGAAGATTCGGACGATGAATCGACCCCGCTGGGGTCTTCGCCTTCTTCGGCGAGGATGGCGATCACGGTCCCGACATCGACGGTGTCCCCCTCATCGACGACGATCCTGGCGATCGTGCCGTCGTCATAGACCTGCATTTCCATGGTGGCCTTATCCGTCTCAACGTCGGCGACCACGTCGCCGGAGGAGACTTCATCGCCCTCCTTGACGTTCCACTTCAGAATGGTCCCGGACTCCATGGTGTCCGAGAGGCGGGGCATGGTGATGTCGATAGACATGGAAAGACCTCGAGAAGGAAACGAAGAAGCGACGGAGCGACGAGCGGAAAGTCCACGGCGTCGTCCAATGACCACATTGTAGCTAAGGGCGCGGAACCGTCGAACGGACGCGGCATCAACCGGGATCGCGCCGCCCCCTCCATCGCTTGCATCAGGTCTGATCAGGCCTGATACGTGGCGGAGCGGACCGCTTCGACAATCTTCCGCGCGTTGGGCAGCATTTCCTGCTCTAGGTTGTACGCGTACGGTGCCGGCACATCGTCCGCGTTCACGCGGTGCACGTGATTGTCGAGATCGTCGAAACACCGCTTGTGCACCTGCGAGGCGATCTCGGAAGAAATCGACGCAAAGGGCCAAGCCTGATCAACCACCACACAGTAGTTCGTCTTGCGCACCGATTTGACGATCGCATCGATATCGAGCGGGCGGACCGAGCGGCCGTCGAGGACTTCGCAATCGATCCCGTCTTTCTCCAGCGTTTCCGCGGCTTCGATGCAGAAGTGCACCGGCCGGCCGAAGCTCACGATCGTGCAGTCCGTGCCTTCACGGACGATCCTCGCCTTGCCGAAAGGCACTTCGTAGGGCTCTTCCGGCACATCGCCCTTCATGCCGAGCATGCGTTCGGATTCGAGGAAGAAAACCGGGTCGGGGTCGAGAATCGCGGTGCGGAGCAGCCCCTTTGCTTCGTAGGGCGTGGTGGGCAACACGATCTTGACGCCTGGCACGTTGGCGTAGAGCGATTCGACGCACCAGGAATGGGTGGACCCGAGTTGCCCGCCGGCACCGTTGTTGCCCCGAAAGACGATCGGACACCCGAACTGACCCCCGGACATATAGAGCATCTTCGGCGCGTTGTTGAGAATCTGATCCGCCGCAACGAGTGAGAACGACCAGCTCATGAACTCGATGATCGGGCGCAGACCCATCATGGCGGCACCGATACCGAGCCCGGCAAAACCGTTCTCGCTGATGGGGGTGTCGATCACGCGGCGAGGGCCGAACTCGTCGAGCATGCCCTTGCTGACTTTGTACGCGCCGTTGTACTCAGCAACTTCTTCGCCCATGAGAAAGACGCGCGGATCATCGCGCATGCACTGACTCATCGCTTCACGGAGGGCTTCTCGGAATTCAATTTCGCGGGGCATGGGCTGGTGGAACCGGTAGTCAACTGGGGCTAAAAGGGGTCAGCAGTCAAGAGAAAACATCCTGGAGCAATCGTTTCGCGGGCGAGAGCATCCCCCGCACTTCGTCCGGGCAGCTCAATCATCGTCATCCTCGCGCGTTTCATCATCATCTTCATCATTCCCCGCCCCTTCCGCATCCTTCACGATCTGGGGCGGACTCGTTCCCAGGAACGGCCCCCACTCTTCAACGAAGACATCGGTGTACAACTCCTTGATGTCCGGCTCGGGCGAGTTGTCCGCCCACTTCATCGACGCACGAACCTCCTTGCGGATCTCTTTGACCAGCTTGTCGTATGCATCTTCCGTCAGATGGCCTTCCTGCATGAGCCAGTTGGCCAGCTTGTCAATGACGTCGTTCGATTCGTACTGCTGTTCTTCTTCCTTCGTGCGGTACTTCCGGGGATCGGACATCGAGTGCCCTTTGTACCGATAGGTGCGCATGTCAACGAAGATGGGACGGCTGGTATCGCGGCAACGGTCGACGAGCGGCTTCATGCCGTTGTAGACGGTAAAGATGTCCATGCCGTCGATGATCGCGCTTTCCATGCCGTAGCCAGCGGCCTTGCTGGTGATGTTATGCCCCATGGTCGTGCCGCGGCTGATGGCGGTGCCCATCGAGTACCCGTTGTTCTCGCAGATGAAGATGATTGGCAGATCGAGAATGCCGGCGAGGTTCATCGCTTCGTGAAAGGCACCCTGATTCAGTGCGCCGTCACCGAGGAAACAGAGCGTGACACGGGTGTTCGTCCCGCCTTTCATGACTTCATCTTCGTACTTGGTGGCAAAGGCAAGCCCGGTGCCGAGCGGACACTGAGCGCCGACGATGCCGTGCCCGCCGAACATGTTGTTCGGTTTGTCAAAGAGGTGCATGGAGCCGCCCTTGCCCTTGGCGCAGCCGCCGATCTTGCCGTACATCTCCGCCATGGCGTAGCGTGGATCCATTCCTCGCGCGAGGGCGTGACCGTGATCCCGGTAGGCGGTGATGATGGGGTCCTTGTGTTCGACGGCGGCGGTGCAGCCGACGGCAACGGCTTCCTGCCCGATATACACGTGGCAGAAGCCGCCGATCTTGCGGTCCTGGTAGGCCTGCATGGTGCGGACCTCGAATTCGCGGATCAGCAGCATGTCGCGCAGCCACTGCTGGAGCGTGTCCGGCGGCAGCTTGGCAGCCAGATTTTCCTCGGCCTGGGGTTGCGTGGCGGTCGTCATCAGTGACGGCATCCTGAACAAACAGAAAGAGTTCGAAACGATTACCTCCGCGGCTCATCCAGAACCGCGGTTGCGAATCCCGACATGATAGGCCAAGGCAAACAAGCTTGCGCAATCACCGGACCGACCGCTCCGGATTTCGATTCGGTTCAGCCGACCGGACACATCAGGCCGCCTTCTGTTGATCGGCCGATTCGGCCAGCCGATTGACCGCATCAATGAACCGGGCAATCCGGAACGGGGTCGAGAGCGACTGGACCCGGCGCCCATTGACCAACGAAGACTCCGGCATCAGCTTGCCCGCCGGCGACAGAATGATCAGCGGAAGTCCGGAGACCCCCGCCTGACTCTCCGCCGCGCGATACGCACTTGTGACCGCCACGCGCTCCCGCGCGTTGGAGATATGGATCACCCCGATATTCGGCTTCTCCGCCTCCGCTTCCTCATCGGCAAACGGCGTGGCGGCAAGTTCTTCGCAGAAGATCCCATAGGAATCGAATCCAGGCACCGAGCTGGCAAAGAGCGGTCTGAACTCGGTCTGCATTTCTTCCTGGTGCATCTGCCGCAACGGTGTCCACGCACCCATGTTCGCGTTGGCCAGTAACGCGAATTTGACCTTGTCGCACTCATCGCGCACCTTGCCGCGAATCGTGGTCAGCACTTTCGGGTCGAGCTTCAACAGTTCGCAGAGATCGTGAATCGGATAGATCGTCTCGTTGCCGCTGCTTCCAAGCATCATGGCGTGCGCGAGGCGGTTGGCCAGTCCGAGTGAAGCGACTTCCGTCACTTCGCGCGGCGCACTGCGGCGAATGTTCCCCGCCGAGAGGTGGTGGAACACGACCGGGTTGATGAGCTGTTTCGGGAACTTCCAGCCGTGCAGAATGCGGTCCATGACATCCGCGTGGGTGTAGAGCAGCATGCGCGCTTCAACCTGTTCCACCGGCAGTTGAAGTTTCTCCGCGGTTTCCAGAACCTGCTGGTAGATCTCTCCGAACTGATCGGCAAAGAACACCCGGCCGATGTCGTGCAGCAGTCCCATCGTGAACGCGCTGTCAATGTCCTTGTCCTGCCGCGAAAAAGCCAATTCGGATGCAATGAATCCGGTCGCGATGGCGTGCTCCCAGAACTGTCCGATGTCAATTCCACCGACTTTGTTTGAGCTGAACTGCTCGACCACCGCGATGTTGAGCACGGTCTGCCGAATCTGATCCAGTCCGATCCGCATGACCGCCATTTGGATGGAATCGACCGGCTCGCCGCGCGTATACACTGCTGAGTTGGCGAGCTTGAGAATCTTGAGCGCCATCCCGTGGTCGGTGCTGATCGCTTTGGCGACTTGCTCAATCGAACACCGGGAATTGCCGGTCAGCTTGAGCACTTGCGTCACGGCCGGCGACATCCCCTTCAGTTCGGCATTCGATTCGATTTGTGCCATGACTTCCGACCGGGTCATCAGCGGCTTGATCGATTTCAACGCCTCAACGGGATCCTGTAGCACTTGAGCTGCGACCGGATTCGTCGGTGCCGCGCTATCAGTCGGGACGGCGGACGATGCGATGTTCGCGGCCGGGGATGGCGCGGCGTCATTGCCGACGGGCTTCTCAACAGCAACCTGGGCAGCGGGCGGACTGGCCGCCACCGGAGCGGGCGTCGCGGGCTGGGCCGCCGCCGGTTTGATGCTCGCCTTTCCCTGAATGCACGCTTCAATCTGTTGCAGCAATTCCTGCAGCGAGAATCGGCTCTTGAGCAGGTACGATTGAATGCCGAGCTTGACCGCGTGGACGATCTTCGGCTTCTCAGTGACCGCGGACAGCACGATAACCGGCACGGCCTTCGTCCGGCTGTTGGCGCGAATCGTCTTCAGGAAGGTCAATCCGTCCATGACCGGCATGGCGAGATCAAGCAAGATGACATCCGGCAAACCGTCCGCCAGCTTCGTAATCGCGTCCTGCCCGTGTTCCGCGATCACGGCGTCGTACCCTTCCCGCTTGAGCGTGGCGGCAATGGGCTGACTGATGACGGCAGAGTCCTCGACGATCATGATCTTAGACATGTTGACCCTCATACTCGATCGGGCAGATATCGGCCGACGCTTTCACCGGCCCGGGAAGATCTGCCCTGATTTGAACCGTGAACGTTGTTCCTACACCGACCGTTGAATCCACACTGATTCGTCCGCCGTGGGCGTGCACAATGCCGCGGCAGATCGACAGCCCCAATCCACTTCCACGAACATGGCTCGTGCCGATGACCCCCGAGTTCAGCGCAAATGCTTCGCCAAGCTTCTTGACGGTCTCAGGCGGAATACCTCCTCCATCGTCACGAACCACGAACTCAATCCAGCGCTCGCCATCCTCTTGCTTTTCACGGGCAGACAATTCGATCCTGCCTTCGGTGGTGTGCTTGGCTGAATTGCTCAGCAGGTTCACCAAGAGACGATGGACCGCATCACAGTCGCCTGCGAATTCATCGGACTTCAACTCGACATGACTGATCAGACTGACGCGATCCGGATCGATCAACGATTGAATGAGACTCGCCGCGCCCTCGACCAGTTCTCGGACCGAGCAGACGGTCCAATTCCACTGGGCCCGGCCGCTGTTGATCCGTGCCGCTTCGAGGAGACTGTCGACCATGCCGGACATCCGCACGACTTCCTCGTTGATACTGCGAAGAAAGTTCCCGTGCTCGGGCGATGTCACATCGCTGAGCAGAAATTCGGACATCGCGCGGAGGCCGGTGAGCGGCGTCCGCAGTTCGTGACCGATGACGCCAAGAACCTGTTCCATCGCGGCGATCGCCTCGCGCATGTGTTCGCGTTCACGCTCAGAAAGGCGGGCCTGATTCCGCTCGGTCACATCGAGAACCAACGTGAGACAGCCGGTAACCTGTCCTTCCTGATCATGCAGCGGCTCGACGAAGATCTCCGTCTCGTGCTCGCCCCACTTCTGTGAAAGACTGACCGATTGGCCCAGCAACGCTCGCTCGTGCGCCTGTTGCACGGCTCCTGCGCCATCATTTGAACAGTACTCGAGCAAACGATTCACATGGCGCCCGATCATCTGCCCGGCATCATCGATGAAGTAACCGATCATCGCGCCGTTCAGTGATTGCAGGTGCAGCATGCGGTCAGTGGTCCAGAGAACGGCGGGAAGCTGCGAGGTGATGGCGTGCAAATTTGCCTCACTCTCGCGCATCGCATCTTCGCTGCGCTTGCGATCGGTGATATCGGCCCGGATGCAGATGAGGCCGATGACCTGTCCATCCGCATCGGACCAGGGCACGCGGCTGGTCAGCATGATCCGCGTGTTGCCATCATTGGTTTCGAGGGGTTCTTCGAGATCCAAAAGTGGAGTCCCCGTTCTCACCACTTCCTTATCAAGCCGGCCGATGCGTTCACTCTGTTCCTGCGGCCAGTTCAACTGCGAGTCGTCACGACCGATGATTGCCTGCCCGTCGCTGACGCCCACCAGTTCGGCGAAACGGTCGTTCCCGCCCAGGTATCGGCCGTAGCGGTCCTTCCAGCAAATGGCGTGCGGAATGTTCCCGATGATTTGCTGAAGCACCAGGCGCTGGTCGCGCAGCATCATTTCGCTTCCACGCAGAGCATCTTCCGTCAGCTTGCGAATGGAGACATCACGGCTGACGACGACGATACGGTCGGTCTGGTCCTCCAGACGCTTGGTGGTTGATTCAACCCAGATATAGTCACCGCGGCCATGCCGCAATCGGTAGGTCACCGGCGTGGACATCCCATGCCGAAGCAGCCGTTCATGACTCTCCCGCACAATCTCTCGATCATCCGGATGAACCAGCTCATATGGGTTGAGACCGACCAGATCGTTCGGCTCGCGGCCAAGCAGTTCGCGGCAGGCCGGTGAGGCATAACTGTACGTGCCATCCGCCTTGTGCAGCGAAATCATGTCGAGACTTGTCTCAGCCAAGACACGATATCGTTGCTCGCTCTCCCGTATCGATGCTTCCGACAATGCCAGTTGGATCCAGGTGCGGATGAGATTGCCCACGAACCGCACCATCTCGCGTTCTTCTTCGAGAAACGGCGTTGTCGATGGGGCATCTCCATAATGCGCGTGGAACGAAACCTCGATCGCAAACCGGACACCGCCGGGCAGCGTAAAGGTCTCGCAAAAGACGCGCTGCGAGCCCGCATCGGACCGTGAGTTGATCCACCGATCGCCGTACTCAATCCGAATGGACGTCAGGTCCGGACGAGTGAAACCGGAAACCAGAATATCCGCAATGCGTTCCAGCTTCGTCTCGATTGAAGCACCGGGCAACTGCAGCGCGTTTGAGACCATCCGAACCACGTTCATCTCTTTCTTGCGCTCAGTCAGTTGCTGAGTCTCCCGCCGCAGAGCTTCCTTCAATTCTTTCTCATGCGTGATGTCTATGAGATAGCCCACTCTTTCCCACATCTGTTGCTGTTCATTAAACCGCCAGCTTCCACGTTCCCGCACCCATTTGAGAGTCTGGTGCGCCCCATGAACGCGATACTCCACTTCGTACCGGTTGCCCACCCCCGGGCAACGCGAAGTCGACTCCACGACGCGCGCTCTGTCATCAGCATGAATCAGTTCCAGTATCCGGTTGCCGTGGACTTCGCGCATGGAACCCGGGGTATAGCCAAACAGAGCGCAGAGTTCATCTGACACGTAGGAACAGGATGTTGTGTGCCCACCCGGAGCGCAGAAGATCGCCAACATCTGGCCGAGATCCTGCGTTGGTCCCGGGATTAAACGGGCGTCTGTCTGAGCCGGTGGAGTCTGACGCTTCGCGCATGCGAAACGGAGCTTCATCCGGAGTTCGCCCTCCGCCAGCGGCGCGATCAGAAGATCATCCGCGCCGGCGGCGCTTGCGGCCTCCGCATCGCTCGCTTCCACTCGATCGGCGAGCACGAGAATCGGAACCGCCGCCCCCGCCCCCTCCGCCGCACGACGCCGAAGCGCTGCGATCAGTTCGAGCGTGGCAGGGTCATTCGCGCGCCAAGCCACCAGAAACGCATCGGGCAGAAACGCATCGGGCAGGAACCCATCGGGCATCCCGCCGGATTCTTCATCGGCGCAAGAGGTACCAGCGTCCACCCCGCCCGGGCTGAATTCGGAATCCTGCGTCAGGCCGCGGCAGGACGCTCCGGCCGCCCACCCCATCACATCCCACCCCATCACATTGAGGGGAGTGACGACGGTCACCTGCCAGCCGTCCGCCCGCAGTTGAGACCGATCACCATCACCGAGGATGCTCCCATCACCGATCACCAGCAGGTTGCGATTCCCTTTGAAACCGGTCATGGTCAGCCCACCTTCTGCGCAACGAACCCTTGCCCGCGATTTGCAGGTCAACCGATAACTATCGGTCGATAGAACTGCGATCTTCACCACGACCGGCACCGCAGTTCGAATTCCTGTCGATACAAGTCACCCGAGAGAAAGAACGCCACATCTCGCGGACCAACGATGGCGGTACCATGCCATCGGTATGAACCCAGCCGCCGCAAAGCGCGATCACCACCACCTGCTCACCGCTGCCCGCCTCGCGGCGCGCGGCATCGGGCGGGCCGAACCCAATCCGCCGGTCGGCTGCGTGCTCGTGGATCCGGACGATCGCGTGGTCGGTTGGGGTTATCACACCGCCTGTGGCCAACCGCACGCTGAAGTCGAAGCCCTGCGGCGTGCCGGCAACGCCGCCCGGGGCACCACGGCGTACGTCACGCTTGAACCCTGCAACCACACCGGCCGAACCGGGCCGTGCACCGAAGCGCTCATCAAAGCCGGCGTGAAGGAAGTCGTCATCGCCCGGCCCGATCCGAACCCGGTCGCTTCCGGCGGCATTCAGCGACTCAAGGAAGCCGGCATCGCGGTCCGCATCACCGAAATCTGCCCCGAAGCGATTCGGGTCAGCGCCCCCTTCGCCCACCGCGTCACGACCGGCCTGCCCTGGGTCATCGCAAAGTGGGCGCAAACCCTCGACGGCCGCATCGCGACCCGCACCGGTGAAAGCCAGTGGATCAGCGGGCCACGCAGTCGGCATACGGTCCACCGCCGCCGGGCACGCGTCGATGCGATCCTGACCGGCATCGGCACCGTGCAACACGATGACCCGATGCTGACAGCACGAAACGTGCGGCTGCGGCGCACCGCGAAACGAGTCGTGATCGACCCGAAACTCGAAACGGCGCTCGATGCCAGACTCGTCCGCACCGCAGATGAAGTGCCGACCATCATCTACACCACCGAAGCGGCCATTCGTCAGCAAGCATCCGCCCGGCAGGAACTGGAACGCCGCGGCGTGGTGATCCGGCACGTGCCCGCCATGCACGAAGACCCGGCCGCAGTATCGCTCGAAGAAGTATCGCTCGAACCGGTGTTGCGATCACTGGTCGCTGAGGAAGACGTCACCAACGTGCTCACCGAAGCGGGATCGGGTCTCCTGCGACGCCTCTTCGCCGGCGGACTGGTCACCGAAGCACTCGTGTTCATCGCGCCGAAACTCCTCGCCGATGAACATGCCCGGTCGTGCCTGACCGGCTGGACCACCGAACGATTGACCGACGGCATCGATCTCGACCTGATCGACCTGCGCCGCCGCGGCGACGATGCCCTCGCGC
>RECV01000119.1 GCA_007693845.1 Phycisphaerales bacterium | reverse complement strand
GTTGCGTTCGAACAAGCGGCACTTGCGTGAAGCGCCCCAGATATCCACGACCGGATCAGCATCCGCCTCGACGAAGAACCACGCCGTGGCGGACTTTACTTCCACACGCACGTTGCGCACAAACTGAGAATGAGCGCGGTCAAGGCCGTCCGCCAGCCGCAGAATTCCGCTTAGTATCTTCACCAGAGCGCGATCGCCGGTGTTCAACTTGGCGAAGTTTGGATGTTTCAGTTTGGGCCGGGCGCGTCGATGATATCGCGCGATGTTGGCGACGACTTCGAGTTCGCGGTGCGTAAAGCCGGGCAGATCGCTGTGCGTGATCAGATGGTAACTGTGCTTGTGATGCCGGGCGTAGTTGATGTAGTAGCCGATGTCGTGCAGGATCGCGGCGGTGTGCAGCAGTTCACGCGCTTCGGGTTGGGCCCAGTCTTCCGCCTGCGCATCGAGCTGATCGATCAACTGATCGTAAATCGAAAGCGTCAGCCCAGCGACGTGCTCGCTATGCGGCTGGTCATACTTGCACGCCGAGGCGAACTGCCGCACTACGCGCAGGCGATCCGCAGGGACCTCGCCCACCGGTTCGGCGCGGGGGACCAGTTCCTGAATCATGGAGAGAATCAGGCCGTCCCGAATCCCGCGGTCATGGACGCGCAACGTATTGACCTTGAGGTGCCGCATCAGCCGCTCGATGATGGCAATTCCCGCCACGATGATTTCGGCCCGATCGGCACTCAATCCCGGTATCCGCGCTCGGGCGCGGGGGGAGAGTGAGCTGAGCCAGCGGAAGAGATGACGCACTTCCGATCGCTTGATTTCGTAGCCGCGCAGGGTGAAGGGATGCGAGTCGTCCTTCGGGGCGATGTTGTTTCGGTAGAAGGAAATCTGGGCCAGCGCGGTGAACGTTCCGCCCGTGCCGAACATGATCTGCGGCTGGATGTCGAGCTTGCCGAGCCCGGCCCGAATCATGCGGGAGATACTTTTGCGGAGTGCCTTGATGCGAACTTCGGGCGGCCCCGAACTGCCCTCCAACTGTTCGGTCAGGCGAACCGCGCCGATTGGAAGCGGATAGATCTGGTCGATTACCCCGCCCGCAGTGAGGACGACTTCGGTGCTGCCGCCGCCGATGTCGACCACTGCGGCGTCGAACGGCCGAATGTCGAACGCATAACTCACGCTGAGGTACGCGAACCGGGCTTCCTCCTCGGCGGTGATCACTTCCGGACGAATGCTCGCGCGGTCCTGGACAAGATCAAGAAACTCCTCCCGGTTCTCCGCTTCACGCACGGCTGAAGTGCCGACCGCGCGGAGTTTGGTGATGCCGTAGCCCTCGGCAATCTCGCACATGCGCGCGATCACTTCGGCGGTGATCTGCATCGGCTCCGCCTGCATACGCTTAGTCTCGTGCAGTCCCCGTCCCAGTCGGGTGACCTCTTTCTCGTCGTCGATCATCCGGTAGCGGCCGTTTTCGGCAACTTCAACCACAATCAGCCGCACGCTGTTCGTGCCGATGTCGATGGCGGCGAGACGCTTCAGCGCAGCGTCGGATTGCAGTGACTTTGAACTCATGACGCGACGTCCCGGGACGACGTGGACGATGAAACCGCCTCGTCGCTCTGCGGGGCGGCAGATACGCCGTTGGATGATGTCGTGCCTTGAGTCTGGTCGGAATGACCGTTCTCAAGGGAGCCACGCAACGCTTCAACAAGTTCACCGAGCGGGAAGTCACTGAACCAGCTTCCGAACTCTTTCACGGTCTTGTTCAGTTCGCGGTCGTACTGGGTGCGGAGCGAATCGAGTTCCGCCAGCATTTTCGTTGCCGCCCCTTTGCTCTTCCCATCCAGCGAACTGCGGGCGGTTTTCGAACCGGTGGCCAGTTCCTCCGCATACCAATCAATCTGCGCGATGATCTCCGAAGTGTCGTTCAACTCGCCGAGATGTTCCTGCAGCGATTCGACCCGGTTGTACAGTTCATTGCCAAACCGGTCATCGAAGCATGGGGCGAACACCTCCATGCCGTATCGGAGTCGCTTGATGCGGATGCGCAATTCGTGCAGATTGTCGACGATCTGTAGATCCGCCTGACCGGCCTCCTGGACGCGGTCGATCAAGCGTGTGAGTTCCGTTCGCGCAAGGTCCAACAATGTTGTCGGTTGACCGGAGGCGGAGATTTCTTCGGAATCCGGTTCCCGGATGCTCTTCAGCAGTTTGGCGGCCCGCTTGCGCAATCGCGTTCCCCGGTACCGGTGCGCGACATCGTCAATCTCTTGCTGCGCCTCACCTCGCTCATCCAGCGTTCGCTTGAGCACGTATTCGAGTGCGGCCCGGTTCTTGGAGACATCGCGGTCCAGACGGTCGGCGAAGAGACCGGCATGAACATCGCACACGCGGGCCGCGCCGGCCGCTCGCCGAATGCGCCGCAGATGCTTTCGCATCTTGCGGTATTGCTTGCGCTTCAGACAGGGGCGGAAGACCATCAAACCGGCTTCGCAGCGGCGGGTTGCAACGCGAAGGCGGTGAGCCGCCTTGGGATCATCCCGAAAGGTCTCCTGCGCGATCGGCAGTAAATCGCACACAGCATCAAGCCGGATGCTCAGCACGCGCTCGGCTGCTTCAGTGACGGGCATGGCGGCGTGCAAACCATCAATCCACTTCCCGGGCGCTTTGGGTGGGGTCACTCCGTGCCTCCCTGCATGCTCGAAACGATCTCGGTGACCCCCGACTTCAAGTCGCGGAAAACCGGAAGGACATCACGGTTGGCATCGATCACCGCGAACTGCCGCTGCTCGGCAATCTGATCGAAAATGCTCAGCAATCGTTTCTGATACCGCACGAAGGAATGATAGGTGTCCGTTTCCTCCTGGCAGTCCAGGCCGGACTCCCAATAATCGAACCCACCCTTGGCCAGAACTCGCGGGGCGAGATTGTCCACATCGATTTTGAGGTAGTAGACCGCGTGCGGCTGGGGGGCAAAGGCGTACACCCGGCGGACCCAATCCGGATCACCGCCCCGGGCGATGGAACGCGCCATCGCGGAGTAAATGTACCGGTCAGTCAGAACGACGAATCCCGCCCGCAGCGCGGGAAGAATCTGGTTCTCGAGCCGATCTGCAAAATCCGTTGCGTAAAAGAGGTCCATCGTCTGCCGGCCAAGCGTGTGCCCCTGTTTGGCCTTGCGCAGCCCTTCACCGACGAGACGCGACCGGGTCAGCGCGGTGTGCGCCACACCGTAGCCACGGGCTTCGAGCCATTCCCGGAGCAGCGCCATCTGCGTCGAACGCCCCGCTCCGTCGGTACCCTCGACCACGATTAATCGTCCAGGATAGCGGGAGATATCGATCGGTCCCGCGCCGGTGGGGCGCAGTTCGGGATCCAGTGCGGCACCGCTGCCGCGGTACCCCAGTTCGTCGAATGCCACGATGGTATCGGTCAACTCCTGCGACACGGTCTCGCTCCTCATGCCGCTCGATAGACCGCGCGGTCCGGCGCGGCTGGCGATCGCGGCCCTCTGCACATGCAAACCATGCTAAGACTCTAGGCGGGCCATGAGAATGAAGATCGGGTTCACGTTGCGCTAATTCGCCGGAGCCAGCACGTCACCCGCGCGGAGCGCCCGCATCGTGGTGCCTTCGGCGTCAAAGTCGTCCGGCAGGTGTATCAGGTGGATCTTCCGCCGCAGATCTTCCGGCAGGTCTTCCAGTTCTTCCAATAGCGTATGGGCGGGTCCACGGTTGCATTCATGCACGATCAGATCCGCCCCGCTCAGCCAGTCGATGTGATCGGATTCAAATGGCGTATCTCCCGACCAGCCGATGGTAATGCCCCCGTGTTCCAGCAGCAGGCCGATGGTCGGAATCGGATGTCGGGTGAAGCGGCAGCGGATCGTGACGCCCGCGATCTCGGAAGGCGTGTCCGGATCGAGAAGTCGCAGGTCGAAGTAGTCTTCAAGCGTGCTCCGGCGGCCGTCGGCCATGGGGGAGTCCATCGCCGGCGCGAGCCGTGACCAGACCCGGTCGGCGACCGGTTGCGTGCAGTGCAGGCGCGGCAGCGGCAAATCGGGCCGGTTCGCGCGGGTCATTCTCCGGAGAAAGCCGAACGACTCGAGACCGTTGCAATGATCGCCGTGCAGATGCGTGATGATGATATCGTGAATGTCATGGGCCTCGACCGACCAGCCGGCGCGTTCGGTTGCTTCCGCGATCACACGGTGGATGGGGTCCGGACAGTCAATCAGCACCAGCCCGGCATCGGTTCGGATCAGGGCGCTGGTGCCGAAATTCTTGCGGGTGAATGCGTCACCCACGCCGAGAATGAGAAGTTCCATGCGAAATGTCGCTCCGGAGCGAGATCAGATAACCAGAGGAGGTGCAAGGATATCGGATGATCGGCGGCCTGTTTCCAATCTGCGGGCACAATCGTCTCCATTCGCCCGTCCATTGACATTCTTCAGCAGCTTTGACATGGTACACAGGTCCGGCTTGATGATTGAGCCGCATCGTGACGTGTCATGTGCAACGTACCACCAGCGAAAAGTGAGAAGATCGTGATGCAGAGATTCGATTGGGCGGGCTGCGCGCGAAGGTTGGCCGTCGTGGGCATTGTGCTCGCGCTGTGGCCTGCCACCGCGTTCGGCCAGGCCGACCAGACCGCGCTTCGGCAACTCGAGCAGCAACTCCGCGAGATTGACACCCAACTGCGTCTGAGCATCCCCGCCGATCAGCCCATTGCCGAACGCATGCAACTGGACTACGGCGGGTCGATCCGATTCGGATTCTTCGCCATCGACGATCGCAGCGGGAGCACGCGAATCCTTCGGCAGACCGACGGCATCCTCTTTGCCCAACTCGACCTCGATGGCGCGCACCGATTCTTCGGACGACTCCGGTTTCGCTACAACGACTTCAATTCCGGCGACAGCTTCGACGGACGCGGTGATCGTTTCATCACCCCCATCGGCGATCGGTACTGGTATCAGTTCGATCTTCGTGGACTGCACCGCGCGCAGACCGGCGAGCGACTGGATCACAACTTCACCGTTCGGGTCGGCCGGCAGTTCGTGACCTGGGGTTCCGGCCTCACGCTCAGCAACGAAATGTATGCCGCCCTCGTCGACGTTGAAGCGTTCAATTTTGGCCTCATCGGTCTTGCCGGCGTGACCCCACGGTCCAGCACGGTGGACTTCGACGCCACCCGGCCGGACTTCGACCGCAATACGAAGCGGCGATTCTTCGGCGGGATGCTCGAGTACCGCGGCAACCCCGGCTTCCGGCCGTACACCTACGGCCTCGTGCAGCGCGACCGCAACAACGATGAACGCACGTTCGTGACGCCGATCGGATCCTTCCCCACCGAGTTCGAGTACGACTCGGAATATTACGGCCTGGGGGTGCGGGGCAACCTCGGCCCGCAGATGCGTTACCGCGCCGAGGTGGTGCATCAGCGCGGGCGCGGATTGAGTAACTCATTCGATCCGGCGACGGGCATGGCGGTCGAGCAGACCCGAGAACCGATTCGCGCCTGGGCCGGCCTGCTCGGTCTGAGCTGGCTTGCGCGGGATGTCAATGACAGCCGCGTCGATTTCGAGTTCGTTGGCGGATCCGGAGACCGCGACCGAGTCCGACCGGGTGAAACGTTCGGCGGGAATCAGTCCGGCACGACTGACCGGGCGTTCAACTCACTCGGCTACGTCAACACCGGTCTCGCCCTCGCGCCGGACATCAGCAACCTGCTTTCACTTCGTCTGACGTTCAGTACTTCGCCGTTTCAATCCGCGCGGCGCGATGACTGGCTCCGGGTCGGCATGAGCGGCTTCCTCTTCCTCAAGGCCGACCGTGAAGCCCCGCTCAATATCCGCACGACCACCGACTCGCGGTTCGTCGGCAGTGAGATCGATCTCTTCATGGACTGGCGCGTGACTTCCGATGTCAGTCTGTCCGTCCGCTATGGCGTCTTCCTGCCCGGCAGCGCGATCCCGAGCGATGAGGACGGCGCGCGACACTTCTTCTACACGGGGGTGACCTATGCCTTCTGATCAGTTGACGATGATCCGATTCTGCCTCGGTGTGTTCCTTCTGCTCGGGGTTCTGCTGCAGAACGGCTGCGCGATGGAGCGAACCACGGCGGAGAGTTCGGTCGTTGATTCCTACGCCACGCCGGATGATGAGCTGGACTTTCTCGATGCGCTCGAGCGGCGACGTGTCGTGACGAATCACGATGCGATCCATGCTCTGCTGATGGCCGCCGAACCGGAGGCCCATGAAGACCTGCCGACGGACTACGAAAGCCGGGTGAACCGCGCCCGCCAGCGCGGCTGGGTCAAGGAGGATGCAGAGTTGCCCCCGAACGAGTCGGCCACGGTCGGCATGATCGCGGTGGCGGTCTGCGACATGCTGGAAATCAAGGGCGGGCTCACCATGCGCGTTTTCGGCCCTTCACCACGCTACGCCACGCGCGAGTTAATCTTTCGACAGATTCTGCCCCGACGGACGGATAATCAGTCCATGACGGGTTTGGAGTTCATCGATCTGCTCAGCCGCGTGCAGGAACGGATGGAAGTGATTCGCGCCCAGCGGGCGCGCGAAGCCAGGGAAGTAGAGGAAGAGAATCGGGCCGCGACGGAGGTCGCGCCGGCCGACGAGGCCACATGATTGCATCGAATCGGCCGGTTCCCCTGATCCGCAGGGACGAATCGTGCGAATCCTCGGGAAGACCTCCCGGAAAGGGAATGAGTGAAATGGAAACAATGAACTGGAGAACGGGTGGGACCTGGATCGCTTGCCTGCTGGCGGGTGCGGTCATGTTCGGTGCCGGCGTGGTGCCCATGGATGACAACGATGATGAGGCGGAAGCGGCACCGCCCGCGCCGGTCACCGTTCGAGATGCGGGTGAAGTCCGTGACGAGGTGCTACGCGCCGCCGAGGCGTTGAGCGCAGAAGCCCGGGCTCTGGCGGAACCCCTGGAGGAGGGCGAGCAGCGCCGTCTTCAGGCCGTGGTGATGAGCGTCACCGGTCGTGCGCAGTGGCGGCCCGATGCTGAAGCTGCCTGGCGGAACGCCGAGGTGGATGATGTCCTCGATTCCGGCGCGATGATCCGGACCGGCGGCCGGGCGGGATTGATTTTGCGCGTCGGCAAGAACGCGACGATTCAGGTCGACCGCAACACGCGTTTGACCTTGCCCGAGATCGTCCAGGACGGCGCGACGCTGCGCACACGCGCGGGCATCGAGCGCGGCCGGGCTGACTTCAAGGTCGATGAGATCGGACTGACCAACGACTTCACCGTGACCACGCCTTCCACCACGTTGGCCGTGCGGGGCACTGGTTTCGGCATGCGGTACGGCGGGTTGGACGGCACGCAGGTCGTGGCGGCACGCACGAACGAGATGGCCTCAATCGAACTCACCTATTTTCTCTCGCGGGTCACGGTGCTGCTCTCCGGTGCTGCGATTTCCAGCGATCGACAGCAGAACCCGGTTCTGGCGGCACTCTTCCAGACCGTCGGCCCGCCGCGCGCCTTCACCGCCGCGCTCGAAGACACGGATATGGTCGAAGACCTGGCCGAAGCGTTCGAACGCAATCCGATCGCGGACCAACGGCAGGTCGATGTCGCGCTCGCATCAGTTCAGGATACGTTTGACCTGCCGATCTTCACCCAGCCACCCGTCGATGACGGTGATGATTTCCTTGATTCATTCGATCCATCGGATCCGTTCGCTCCCGACGGCGGGGAGGAACTCTTTACCCTGCTGGTCGGTTTCATCTGTCAACAGTTGACGCCGATCTTCGAGTCCTTCGAAACGGGCCTCCTAAATGCGGAGCTCGTCTCAGCCGTGCCCGAACAGTTCGGGCAGACGTTCAGCAACATCATGGCGATCTGTGATGCGTCCGAAACCTACACCGAGTCGGACTGGATCGGGATCTTTGATCAGGTCATCAACTTCTGTCAGTCGATCACGAAGTCGCCCGAGCAGGCCTCACTTTGTGTCAACATCTTCGGTGAAGCGCTGATCGAGCAGTTTGAATCCGGCGCGTTCGAGCAGTTCATTATCGACAATCTGAACTTCCAGTAACCTGCGCTTGACGATCGTCCATTCCGCAGATGCGTCGCTCCGTTCGACATTGAGTCCTCCCTCTCCGGGAGGACTTTCTCTTGGAATGTCTCCACGCATCTATTTCAGGCCTTGCGGCAACGATCGCACCGTGTTCCGCTTAGCGACGTTGTATGATGCCGGAGTATGACCCGTCCCTCGTTGTTGACACTCGGCATCGGTTTGCTGCTCACGCTGATCGTCCTGGCGACCGAGGCCGTGGTCGGCTCTCACCGCGATTCACCCTGGGAACGCTGGGCAATTGATGCGCGGTTCAGCCACGCACCACGTGCTCCGCGGCCGCTCCGCCCCGAAATCGTGCATGTTGATATCGACGATGGCGCGCTGAAGTCCGTCGGGCGCTGGCCGTGGGATCGCGCGGTGCTCGCCGATGTGGTGGAAGAACTGCACCGGGCCGGAGCGCGCACCATCGCGCTCGATCTGCTGTTCAGCGAACCGCAGGAAAACGGCGAATCCGATGAGCGTCTCGCGGAGGTGTTACGTGACGCTTCCGCCATCCTTGCGGTCCGCATAGGCGATACTGGAGCGGAAACGCCAGGCGGGGCGTGGGGGCGCGGCAGCGGACCCGAGGAATGGGACCGGTTGCTCGATATCCTGGCGCAGGATGTTCGGATGGATATCGAACGGGCGCTCGACAAAGCAGAAGTGAGCGGCGAGCGGCGCACCAGAGCCCACGCCGATGCGCTGTGGATCAAGGAACACGCGTTGCACCGCGCAATCGGGCAGATCGAGAACGCGAACAATGCGGATGAGTTCACCTTTGAACAGTTTCTCGACCACGTCACGCCGGGGCGGCCGGGCCACCTGCGATCCTTTCCTGAATTGCGATTGATCCGGTACCGGTGGGATCAGCACACGGCGTGGCGATCCTTGCGCCCGCATCTCCGCGCGGATGACCATCGGGGAGGGATCGACGACGCCGCGCCGACGACCGTGATTGCGCGCTCCGCCGACGCGGTGGGGTACGTGAATGAGTTGGCCGATGCCGACGGCCGCAAGCGAAGTTTCATTCCGAAGCTTGCCGCGCCGGGCGGCCGGGCCCTGCCCTTCGGGGTTGCCGCCGTCGCCAAGCATCTGGAACTGACGCCGCGGGATGTGACGGTCACCGAGACCGATCTTCATCTCGCGGACCGCCGACTTCCGCTGCATCACGGCCGGCTCTGGATCAACTGGCCCACCGCGCCGGCGGATGCGCCATCGCAACACCGTTGGATGCACATCGGCCGGCAGGGCGAAGACAACACCGCCGGGGAAGGGCGTCTCTCCATCGCCGCGGTGGTGAGTCTCGCCGAACAGCGCCGTGCCCATGCGGGCAATCTGCAGACATTCCTCGAACTTTCACGCGCGATTGCCGGGTATGCGCAACTTTCCTTGGATGATTTGCCCGAAACGGCTACATCGCTTGAAGAGGCGCGCGGGCAACTGGAAGAGGTCCGGGATGAGGTGGACTTCACCCTGATGGACGATCCCGACCCGGATTCCCTGGCTGACGATGGGTTTCGCCGGCACGTCGAACTCAGCCAACTCTGGCGGCAGACCGAGAGCGTGCTCGAACAAGGTGAGCATCATCTGGCGGAGATTGAATCGGAACTTCGGAATCGGGTGGATGATCGATTGGTTTTCATCGGGTGGACCGCCACGGGCGCCGTGGCGGACTTCGTCGCCACCCCGCTCGGGGCGACGACGCCCGGCGTTGTCGTGCACGCCATTGCGGCGGATATGGCCCTGAGCGGCGCGTCGGTGCGATTCCTGCCGCGCTGGATTGAACTGACCATCATCGCGCTGGCGGGCGTGGCGGCGACGCTGATCGCTGCCGTGTTCTCACCGCTGTGGTCGGTGCTGCTCCTGTTATTGATCGGTTTCGGATTCGGCGGCGTCAACCTCGCGCTGTTTGCGCGAGGGGACTGGCTCATCCCGCTCGCCTCGCCGCTCGGCACGTTGTCGTTGATCTGGGTGGTCGGCATGGCGGTGGAAGCCGCGCTCTACCAACGTGAACGGATCCGCATCACGCGCCAGTTCCGCGCGCGGGTCTCGCCCCAACTGGTTGATTATCTTGTGGAAAACCCGGGCGCGTTGTCAGTCGGCGGGCAAAAACGCGAAGTGACGATCGTCTTCGCCGATCTGGCCGGATTCACCCGCCTGACGGAAACGCTGGGCAGCGAAGAGACGGTGAGAACGCTCAATCACGCGCTCGGCGCGCTCACCGACGAATTGGTTCGACACGATGCGTACGTCAACAAGTTCCTTGGTGACGGCGTCATGGCCTTCTGGTCCGCCTTCACGCCGGACGATCAACAAGCGGCCAAGGCCTGCCGCGCTGCGATCGGGTGCCAGCGCGTGCTGCGTGAATTCAACGAGGAAGCCGCCCGGGAAGGGCGCCCGTCGCTGGGCGTTCGTCTCGGAATTGCCACCGGTGCGGTGATCGTGGGCGACTGCGGCGCGCCCCCCGCGCTCAACGATTACACCGTGATCGGCGATGCGGTCAATCTCGCGGCACGACTTGAATCCGCCAACAAGCAACTGGGGACAAACGTGCTGCTCGACGGTCGAACCCGAGAGCTTCTTTCCGCGCAGGATGCGGCTGATGGTGAGTTCAACCTGCTCCGGTTCGGGCGCGTGTCGGTGGTCGGCCAGAGCCGTGCGGTGGAGGTGTATCAATTGCTGCCTGGCGAATCGGAGGCCTCGACTGCCGAGTCACGGGCTGAACTTGATCGGGCGGTGGATGCGTTTGAGGCCGGTGATGCGGATGCATGCCGAAATGCCTGGCGCGAGCACGAAAAGGCATTCGGTCCGCATCCCCTGGCGCGATTCCATGAATTGACGCTGCGCGAACTGGCGGAACAGGACGGAAATGCGGACGAAGAAGATGCGATCGAGCCCGGCGTGGTTCGATTGCGGGAGAAGTGATGCGGCGCGAGATGAAGCGAATAGAAGGGGATTCCGTTGTGGCGTTTGACAGAATCCCGCTGGGCGAGCCGAGTTGAATCGGCCAAAACAGGGAGTTCGACCATGTCCAGAATCGGTCATACATCCAATCGACATCCGCTCTGTCCGGAATGCGGCTACGACCTGGTCGCCACCGTGGCGCAGGATGGTCGCACCTGCCCCGAGTGCGGCTACGAGTTTGAGATTCACGAGCTTCGCCGTGAAGTGCGGCGCGATGACTGGACCCCGGCACGCGGTCTGCTGAACCTCGCGAAGATTCAGGGTTTGAAGGCGATCGCGCTCGGCCTGATCGTCGCGGGAGTTCTCGGCTTGCTCCAGATCCTGCTCGAAGACACCATCCGCCAGGCGGCGGGCATCATCAGCATCTTTCTTCTCATCGGTTTGCTGATCGTGACGGCGATCGTGGGCGGCGTCGCGGGTGCTGTACTCTCGAAGGATGCCAACGAGCAGGCGGGGATGGATGGCATCATTGTGGCGGTCATGGGCATCATCATCACGGCGATCACGATCACAGTTGCAGTGGTGGCGGTTGATCTCACGTTCGGATTCACCATCGCGCCGATGACGGGCGTGGTGCTGATCGCCACGATGGTGGCGTCGATCACGCTGATTCGACGCGCGATCTTCGATGATTAGTCCGCCGCGTCAGCACCCGTTCGCCTGCCCCTCGGATCGCGATCCGCCGGGCACCTACAATGCAGGGCATGCCGCAGGATCAGCGATTTCAGATTGTCAGCGAGTACCAGCCGACCGGTGATCAGCCGACCGCCATCAAACAGCTTTCGAAGCGGATCGGCGAGGGGGAGCGGTTTTCGACCCTGCTCGGCGCGACCGGGACGGGCAAGACGTTCACGATGGCGAACGTCATCGAACGCATTCAAAAGCCGACCTTGATCCTGAGCCACAACAAGACGCTCGCGGCCCAGCTGTACGAGGAGATGAAGGAGCTCTTCCCAAACAACGCCGTGAGCTACTTCGTCAGCTACTACGACTACTACCAGCCGGAAGCGTACATCCCGCAGCGGGACATTTACATTGAAAAGGACGCCTCGCGCAATGACGATCTGGACCGCTTGCGGCTTGCGGCAACGAGCAACCTGCTCTCCCGGCGCGATGTCATTGTGGTGGCGTCGGTGTCGTGTATCTACGGCCTCGGCTCGCCAGCCGCGTACAAAGAGCGCGTGCTGCCCCTCATCAAGGGAACAACCGTCGAGCGCCGCGAACTGCTGCTCGCATTGGCGGATATGCAGTACGTGCGGAACGAGATCGAATTCAAGCGCGGCACGTACCGTGTGCGCGGCGATGTGATTGAGATCCACCCCGCCTACGAACAGTTTGCCGTGCGCGTGGAATTGTTCGGCGATGACATCGACCGGATTGAACTGATCAATCCGGTCACGGGTGAAGTGCTCGCGCAGGAGTCGCACGTATTCATCTTCCCGGCCGTGCACTACGTCATGCCGGACAATCAGCTCGAAGCGTGTCTCAAAAGCATCCGCGAGGAACTGGATCAGCGCGTGCTGGAACTGCGGCACGAGGGCAAACTGCTCGAAGCGCAGCGGCTGCAAGCGCGGACGAAGTACGATCTGGAGATGATCGAGGAAGTGGGGTACTGCTCGGGCATCGAGAACTACGCCTCGCACATGGACGGCCGGCCGCGCGGCGCGCGGCCGTACTCGCTGCTCGACTACTTCCGCTATGTCCCGGAATGCGATCCGAACGACTGGCTGATGTTCATCGATGAATCGCACGTGACGATTCCACAGGTCCGGGCGATGTACAACGGCGACCGCGCCCGCAAGCAGGTGCTCGTCGATCACGGCTTCCGTCTGCCGAGCGCCATGGAGAATCGGCCGCTGAAGTTCGAGGAGTTCGAGGAAATGGTCCCGCAGTTGGTTTTCGTCAGCGCGACGCCGAGTCCGTGGGAACTCGAAAAGTCCGGCGGTGAAATCGTCGAGCAGGTCATCCGTCCGACCGGGTTGCTTGATCCGGTGATCGAGATCAAGCCCGCCCGTGGTCAGGTGCCGGACATCATCGAGCAGTGCAAGGATCGCGTGGAGCGTGGCGATCGCGTGCTGGTGACGGTCCTGACGAAGAAACTTGCGGAGGATCTGACCAACTATCTGCACGAGCAGGACCTGAAGGTGCGCTACCTGCACAGCGAAATCGACACGCTCGAACGACTGGAGATTCTGCGCGATCTGCGGCAGGGCGACTTTGACGTTCTGGTGGGGGTGAACCTGTTGCGCGAGGGATTGGACCTGCCGGAAGTCTCGCTGGTCTGCATCGTCGATGCGGACAAGACGGGATTTCTGCGCAGCGAGACGAGTCTGATTCAGACGATCGGCCGGGCGGCTCGAAACGTCGATGCGAAGGCGATCATGTACGCGGATGTGGTCACGCCGCAGATGCAGGCCGCGATCGACGAAACCGATCGCCGGCGTGAGAAGCAGGTCGCTTACAACGAGAAGTACGGGATCACCGCAACGACCATCAAGAAGGCCATTCGCCGGGGGATCGAGCTGGAACTCAAGGCCCGTCGCACGGCGCTCAAGGCCGTGGCCGGCCCCGCGCCGGAGCAGGAGTATGACCGGGAAGAGCTGTTGGAGACGCTTGAGGCGGAGATGCTCGAAGCGGCGGCGGGCTTGGAGTTCGAAAAGGCCGCGAAACTGCGCGACCGGATCGCGGAGATCAAGGACGCGCCGGACTACGGCGACGGACGGAAGTTCTCACGACGCGATGTTGAGAATGAAAAGCCGAAGCCCGGCGAAGCGCGGTCCAATGCGGGCATCTCCAAACGCAAAAAGCGCAAATCAACACCCCGCCGGTAACGCCGATTCTGCGGCCTTGCGTCTGAATTGAGAAGCGTTTCAGTTCCGTGCGTCTTTCGACGAGCCGGGCTCGGCGGACGACTCGGTCTCCGTTTCCGGATGCAGCGCGGCGCCGACGGCCTCGACGAGTTGCGAGGCCTGGAAGGGCTTAAAGAGAAACGTGCTCAGCCCTTCCTGCGAGGAGCGCACGATGGAATGATGCGGGTCATAGCCGAAACCGGTCATAAGAATGACGGGCGTCTCTTCGCATTTGGCCTTGGCCGCCCGGAACACTTCGTAGCCGTTGCGATCCGGCATGCGAATATCGGAGATCACGAGATCGAACGGTTCACTCTCGCGCTCAATCTCCTTGATCGTTTCGCCGCCCGTGGCGCAGATGATGACATCGCAGCCCTTCTGGCTGAGAATCGAGGAAATCGTCTCCCGGATCGTCGCTTCGTCATCCGCAACGATCACGCGCTTGCCCTGCAGTTGGGGGTCAATCTCATGTCGGCGAAGTTCCTGCTCCGCGCCGAGAATGGTTCTCGGGCCCTGGGCGCAGGAAACCACGCGATTCCGCATATTCTCCGCAACTTCGCGCAGGGCGGTGATTTCCGCACGGACCTCCTTGGGGAGATCCTCACGGTTCGTCAGCGAATCGATGCGGTCGCTGAGGTCGTGAAGCGGATCATTCAGTTCACGGATCACATTGTCCGCGAGTTGTTCGTTGGTGGTGTAGCGTTCAACGACCATGAGGTCGAGGATGTTCATCGCAATCGCGACGTACCGGCCGAAGATTTCCGCGAATCGTCGGTCGTTTTCGTCGAACACGTTCGCGGTGTAGGACTCGGCGTTGAACACGCCGATGACCTGATCGTGCAGAAACAGCGGCACGGTCAACGCGCTGCGTGCGTTGTCAAGGCCTTCACGGTAAAGGGGGTCATCCCGCGTGTCGGGGCAGATGTAGCTTTCGCCCGTGACGGCGACGTACCCGGAAATACCGTTGCCCTCGCGGTCAGCGTACATGGCTTCGCCGATCTTGAGCGGCGCGAGGCCGACGGCAATCACCAGCTCGAGCTGTTTCGTCTCCTTGTTGAGCAGGCGAATCTCGAAGTTGTCGAAGTTCAATAGCTCGTGCACATAGTGGACGATCTTTTCTTCAAGCCACTTGAGTCGCTCGGCCATGTTCATCTTCGCGATCGTGGCGGACTCGATTTTCATCAGCTCCGAACCCGCCGCATCGATCGCATCGAGCTTGTTCTGCAGTTGCCGGTTCGCGGTCACGTCCCACAGCACGCCGATGATCGCCGCGATCTCCGGGGCGCCGTCTCCGGCTTCGGCGGCGACGGGTGTGACTTCAAGTTCGAAGGTCTTCTGCCCGAAGTCGAAGCCGAACTGTTGTCGCTGCCCGATTTGATCGCGCTCGCCGTTCTGCTCCGGCCCGAGCCGCCGAAACCACTCGTAGGCCTCCCGGCCGAGTTCGACGAACTGTTCGCGGATCTCCCGCGGTTGCCGCTTGAACTTCGAACTGGCCCAGATGAGATCGCCACTCGGATCGATTACACCGACGCCTTCGCCGATGTGCTGCAGAATCGACAATGTGCCGCGCGGCACGGAGGCGCGGCTCAACGCACCGGCCTGACTGATGAGGCAGAGCGTCGGCAGGTCAGGGGACTCTGCGATCAACGCGCGGGCAGAGTCGATATCCTCCACTTCAACCACCTCGTAGGTCTTTCGCAGCGCACCGATCATCTCGGCATCCGGTGCGCCGGCTCCCTTCAGCACAATCAGTCGTGTGCGGGTCGAAGTCATTCCTACGGGTATTCGTCAATCTGAAGTGCTCAAGAACAGAACAGTGTAGACATTCTGGCGTATCCAGTGCAATGTCCCGCTGGACGAACCCGGCGTGAGATGTGAAAATAGACGTTTCAACCGACCAGCGTCGCACGGTGATTGCGGCCGAATGCATGCTCGATCCGACAAGACAAGTATGATCGAAGCGAAAGACCTCACAAAAGTCTTCGGCCCCACCCGGGCTGTCGATTCAATTGACTTCTCGATTCGGCCCGGCCGTGTCGTCGGCTTTCTGGGTCCCAACGGGGCGGGCAAGACGACCACGATCCGCATGATCACCGGGCTGTTGCCCCCAACGGACGGGGCGGTCTTCGTCGACGGACTGAACGTTCAGCAGCACTGGCGGGCGGTTCGGCAGCGAATCGGGTACCTGCCCGAGGCCGCGCCCCTCTACGGAGAGATGCGGGTCGTTGAATACCTGCGGTACCGTGGCCGTCTCTTTGACATGCCCCGAGCCGCGATCCATCGGGCCATCGAGCATGTCTGCGACCGTTGCCAACTCGCCTCCGTGCGTCGCCGACCGATCCACCAGTTGTCCAAGGGCTTCCGCCAGCGGGTCGGCCTGGCCGCGGCGATGCTGCACGATCCGCCGGTGCTGATTCTCGATGAACCGACCGTCGGCCTCGATCCGAATCAGATCCGCCAGATTCGCTCACTGATCCGTGAACTGGGTGAGTCGAGAACTATTCTGTTCTCTACGCATATTCTGCCTGAAGTTGAACAGACCTGCGATGAGATCATCCTCATCGCGCGCGGCCGAATCCGCGCGCAGGGCACCATCGCTGATGTCCTGCGCAACGAATCCGGAATACACGAGTATCGCCTTGAGATTCATGACTCGAACGCAAGCGATCTGGTTCGCGGCATCGACGGTGTTGAATCCGTCCGTCAGGAAGCGCTCACGGGCGGATGGTTTCGGTTGACCGTCTCGGCCAAGCCGGGTGCCGACGATTTACGCGAGTCCATCGCCCGCACGCTGATCTCGCATCAGGTCGTGCTTCGGGAGTTACGCCGTGAATCGGCCACGCTCGAACAATTGTTTGTGCGTGAAGTAGCACAGGGTGAAGCGGAAGCCGCCGCGCGCGAGGAGGCCGCCGCATGAACCGAACGCTTGCGATCGCCGGCCGCGAACTGCGTGCATACTTTCTCACCCCCGGCGGGTACATCATCATCGCGCTCTTTCTGCTGATTACCGGCGGGGTGTTCGTCTTTGCCGGATTCGGATCGGGGGAAGTCGCGTCCATGCGCACCGTCTTCGGTCTGGGCACCTGGCTGCTGACGTTCGTCGCGCCGGCAATCACGATGCGCCTTTTCGCGGAGGAGTTTCGACTGGGCACGTTCGAAGCGCTCATGACCAGCCCGGTTCGTGAGATCGAAGTCGTCCTGGGCAAGTTCCTCGGCGCAACGGGCATGCTCATCGCCATCCTCGCGCCGACGCTGATCTACGTCATCGCGCTGGAGGTTTACGGCCGGCCGGACTACGGTGAGATCGCGTGCGGGTATCTCGGTCTGATGCTGGCCGGCACGGCCTACCTGGCGTGCGGCACCCTGGCCTCGACGTTGACCAACTCCCAGACGGTCGCGTTCCTCATGGCATTGTTCTTCTGGCTCGTGCTGGGAATCGGCACCAAGCTCTTGCCGCAGCATCTGGAAGATCCCTGGTCACGTATCGTTTTTCTGCTCGACCCGGATGTGCGGCTTCGTGATTTCACCATCGGCCTGCTCGACACCGCCAATGTCGTCTTCTTCCTCACCGTGGCCGCGTTCTTTCTTGTTGCGGCCGTCTTCTCGTTGAACGTGCGGAGGTCCTGAGATGAGCAAAACCGCCCGGCAGCCCGGACGAATCAATACCGCAACCAAGCTGCTGCTCTCGCTGCTCAGCGTGGCGATCATTCTGATCTCAGTCAACGTCTTCTTCCAGCGCGGCGAGTTGCGATCGCGCATCGATGCGACGCAGACCCGGGCGTATTCCCTCAGCGAACAGACGCGACAGATTCTGAACGATCTCGAAGGCGACTGGACGATCGCGCTGCTCGTCATCGAAGAGGACAAGGACGCCTCGCTCCGGCGGCAGATCGACGAAGTGCTTGACCGAATCACCCGCGCCGCACCCAACATTCGCATCGAACGGATTGACCCGACCGACCCGGCAAGTGTGGTCGCCTACGAATCTCTGCTGTCACGATTGCGCAGCGCCTACGCCGATCTTGTGGCGATGTATGATGAAGAACTGGACCGCGGCCGCGCATTGTTTGAAGACCTCCTGCTGTACGCGCAGCAACACTCCGGCCAGCTTGAGGAGCTGGCGCAAATGGCCGGTCGCGATGACGGTGTCAACGAAATCGTGCAGCGGGCGCAGGTGCTCGCGCTGCTGGGTGAGGAAGGTCATCAGGTGCTGGATGAAGTGGACCAGGTCCGCGCGGTGGGGGAGCAGCGGCCGATCCCCGACTACGATTTCGCGCGCAGCACACTGGTGCAGGCCCTGACGGTGTACGCCAATGAGATGGATGAACTTGCGGAGCAGGCGCGACTGCTTGCGCGCAATCCCGGCATGCCGCCCGAGATTCGATCGTTTCTCAATCAGTCGCGGCGTGAGTACGACGACTGGGCGCAACGACTGATGCGCACCGCCGATCCGCTTCGCCAGTTGCCCGAACTTGAACTGGCGACGATCGGCCGTCAGCTTGCTGAAGGCGAAGCGGCGGTCGTCCTCGGGCCGGAACGGGCAGCGGTCATTCCCGGTCGGCAGCTCTTCCCGCCGGAGAATGTCCGGCAGCTCGAAACCGGCCAGTTGACTTACGATCAGCGTTTTCGAGGCGAGCAACTCTTTGCCTCCGCCATCCGCGCGCTGCTGACCGACACCCTTCCACGTGTGGTTTTCGCGCACGGTGAAGACCGCTCGCTCTTTCGGCCGGATGATCGCAGCGTTGATCTGGTCGGCGTGGCCACCCTGCTGCACAGCGCTCGCTACGACGTGGAGGAGTGGCGCGTCCACCGGGATGATCGCCCTACGGGGCAGGATGGTCAGCCGACGGTCTGGGTGATCATCGCGCCGCCGCAACGAACCGGACTGGAACCGAGCGATTCGGAAGTCGAGCTTCTGAGAACGGCGCGCGATCTCATCGCCGATGGCGAATCAGTGCTGGTGAGTATCTATCCGAGCATGTTGCCGCGCTACGGTCAGCCGGACCCGTGGGCGAAGCTCACGCGACCGTTCGGCGTGACGGCAGAAACGTCGAGCGTGATTTACGAATCGATCCGGACCGGCGCCGATCGCCGCGAGGTGCTGCGGCACCAGCACCTGCAACGATTTGAACGAGGCCACCCCATCTCCGGCGCAGTGCACGGGCTGCAGACGTACTTCGGTGTACCCGTTCCGTTGCGCTTTGTGGAAGAGATCGAAGGAACCCGGACGGTGCTCGCGCAGGTGGAACCCGGCCGCAATCGCTGGCTGGAGTCGGACTGGTCGGCCGACCCGCAATCGCAATCCCCACCCGATGATGAGCGAAGGTTTACCGAGGCCGTGCCGATCGTGGTTTCGGTCGAACGGCCGCACGCCTTGCGCGATGAACCGCAGCGAGCGATACTCATCGGTTCCGGCGGATGGATGCTGAGCTTCGTTGCCGATGCGGCCGAGCAGATCGGCGCGACCCGAACCGTCCTGCGCAGCCCGGGCAACTACGAACTGATGCAGGCCTCCGTGGCGTGGCTGGCCGGCCACGATGATCTGATTGCCCCGAGCCCCGCAAGCCAGGAGGTCGCGCGGCTGGAGGAGATCAGCGATGGCGCGCATCGCGCGTGGATGCTGGGCCTGGTGATCGGCATGCCGCTGACCTGCCTTCTTCTGGCGATGGGCGTCTGGGCGTGGCGGCGCGTCTAGGATGCTGATCGGCGCGATTGAGAGCTCAAGGTTGAACGCGTCAGTCACTCTCTGTTACGAATTGTCGGAAAGGCGAATCACAAACTGACGGCTTCCCCATCTGCAGTCCTGAGTTTCTAACCATGTCCTGGCGTTCCACAATCTTTCTAATCTTACTGGCCGCGTTCATCCTCGTCGTGGTCTGGCTGACCCAGCCGGATGATGCATCGGCTCGACGCAGCGGGCCGACGGACGCCGCACTGCCCGGAACTGCAGAGATGCCGACGGATGAAGTCACCCGCATTGAGCTCCGCTACCGCGATGGCCGGACGATGATTTTCAAACGTGACGGCCGCAACTGGCAGCAGACTGAACCGTTCGCCTATCCGCTGGATGCGTACCGAATTCGCCAGCTCATCAACGCGGCGCGGGAAGTCCGCGTGTACGATCAGATCGCCGCGGCCTCATTCAGCGAGGAATTCACCCCGGCCGGGCTGGGGTTGGAGCCCGGTGAAGTCCGCATTCGCTACGGCTGGGCGGACGGCGAAGTTGAGTACGCGCTCGGGCGACGCGGCATCGGCGGCCGCGCGTACATCCGCGCGGTTGAAGACGATGCGATTTTCGTCGCCAGCCAGAACATGCACGAGCGAATCCTCGAAACCGATCCGCGTGAGTGGCGTGATCGCACGCTCTTCCGCGATGTCAGCATCGAACTCGACCGGATCGTGCGCGAGGAAGGGTCTGCGCGCGTGGTGATCGAACGCGACCGACGCGAGTGGTTCCTGCGCGAACCCGTCTCCACTCGCGCTGATCGTGAGCGGATCGAGGAGTACATCTCGGGCCTCGCGGGCGCGCGGGCCGGCGGTTTCGTGCTCGATGAACCCGGCGACCTCGCGCGGTTCGGGCTTCACGCGCCGGCCGGCCGGATTGAGATCGTCGGCAGCCGTCTCGTGCCGCGGTCGGATCAACCATCCGCAAGCGATGGTGCAGATAACGATGATGATCCCGAACGCGTCGAGTTCTCACAGGGGCTGCTCGTCGGTTCACCCGCGGGTGGCGGCACACAGGATCGTTACGGCAAACTCGAAGGCAGCCCGGCGGTGATTCGATTGCCGGCCCAGACGATCGTGCGGCTGTTTGCTCCGCTCAGCGAACTGGTCGATCCGACCGGAACGGGCGCGCACGCGGCGGATGTTCGGCGTTTGCGTATCGACGGGCCGGAGGGCGTTTTCCATCTCGAACGGGCTCTGAATCGCTGGATCGCGCCGGATCACGATGATCGTCGTGTGTCGACGGAGGATGTCGAGGAATTGCTCGAACATCTAACGACTCTCCGCGCGCCGGAACTCGTGGTCAATGAGTACCCGCAGGAGCTTCACGTGGCGTCGATCACCCTCTTTGGATTCGATCGTCGGCCACTGGACACTGTCCGCGTGGCGTACGATCCGGACATTCAACGCTGGGCGTTTGAGAACGGCGACAACATTCTCCGCGTGCAGGGGCCGGGCTTCGGGATCAAGCTCACACCGGAGGAATTCGGCCTGCCCGACGATTGATCGCGCGTCGGGTGGCTCCGAATGGCTTCCGGGATAAGCGGGTGATCTCGACCGCACGCCGCGCAGACGCTACTCTGCTCGACTTTCTCAAGTTTCGAGTCACCAAGGAATCACACTCATGGAATGCGGAATCGTCGGCCTGCCCGGCGTGGGGAAAACCACTCTCTTCAGCGCGCTGATCGGTTCATCACCCGACGCCTTCACCACCGGCGGGATGAAGCCGAACCTCGGCGTGGCGCACATCCCCGATCCGCGTTTGCAGACGATCGCGTCCTTCATCACGACCAAGAAGATCATTCCCGCCACGATTCAACTCGTGGATATTCCCGGGGTGCCGCCCGGCAGCGATCCGTCCAAGCTCAACAGTTTTCTCTCCCACGTGCGCAAGATCGACGCGGTCTGCCACGTTGTGCGCTGTTTCGATGACGGCGGGGGCGTGAACACCGCGAAGGACATCGATCAGATGGAGAGTGAACTCGTTCTCGCGGACATGGTCGTCGCGGAGAGCGCGCTGGACAAAGCCGGCCGCGCTGCCCGCACCGGCGATGCGGATTCAAAAACCCGCGTAGCGGTCCTGGAGAAGGTCACCACCGTGCTCGAAGACGGCCGACCGATCCGGGTGATCGACGACTGGAGCGAGAAGGAGCAGGGGATCCTCAAGAGCTACGGCATGGTGACCGCCAAGCCGGTGCTGTACGTCGCCAACGTCGGTGAGGATGACCTTGCGGGGGACAGCGATGCCGTGCAGAAGGTTCGCGATCACGCCACGGAGACCGGCGCGGAGGCGGTCGCGCTCTGCGCGAAGCTGGAGGCGGAGCTGGCGGAGTTGGATGAAGCGGACCGCACCGAGATGCTGGAATCGATGGGTCTCACCGAACCGGCGGTTGGGACAATGGCGCGGGCGATTCAGCGACTGCTCGGGCTGGCGTCGTTCTACACCGCCGGCGAGAAGGAGGTCCGGGCCTGGACCATCCGCCAGGGGGAAACCGCCCCTGAGGCGGCGGGGACGATCCACAGCGATATTCAACGTGGTTTCATCCGGGCCGAGTGCTACCACGTCGATGACCTTGTCCAGCACAAGACCGAGAAGGCGATCCGCGAGGCGGGCAAACTGCGATCGGAAGGCAAGGCCTACCGCATGCAGGACGGCGATGTCGTGCACTTCCTCTTCAACGTCTGAGAATCGAGCACCGACCCCGAGAAACTGGGGCTCAGCACCATGAAGCCCCGGACCGCCCGTCGCCAGTCGAGACCAGCCGAGACCAGCCGCCGGGATCGCACGAAATCCCGATCACAACGTCCCATACGTCCCGAATCCTCCTAAACTCCATGCAGTCGGCCGTCCTGGCCGATGAAGGTTGTTTGAGCGAACGCCCTGACCCAACGGAGTGGATCACGCGCACCGGCTGCGCATCAGGACAGCATGGACAGTCGCAAGCTCATTCCCAGCATGTTTCACCGGCGGCTCGTGCTGCTCGTGGTGGTCATGGCGCTGATCGTCGCAGCGCTGAGCATGCAGATTCTGCGCCTCTCGGTGGTTGAGGGCGCTGATCGCCGCAGCGAAGCCGAGGCCCGGCTGGACCGCCGGATCTACCTGCCGACCTATCGGGGGGAGATTCGCGATCGCCACGGCCGGGTGCTGGCCCGTGACCGCGCCAGCTACGATGTCGCGGTCCGCTATGACGTGATCACCGGCAGTTGGATCCGCGACCGCGCCGCCCGGCAGGCCCGTCGTGAAATCGGCTCCAACCGCTGGAATCAGCTCAGCCCCGAAGAACGGGAATCAGAGATCGATCAACGTGAAGACGCGTGGATCACCATGACCGATCGGCTCTGGAGCGCGATTCAGCGGCATGGCGAATTCGATGAACTCGAACTGGAACGCCGCCGCGACACCATTCGCTCGGAAGTGCAGTCTCTCGCCGCGATTGTCTGGGAACAGCAGCGCGTCAGTTGGGAGAACCGGTTCGGCACCGACGATGAAGGCAGCAGTTTTCGCCCTCGCCCCATCCGGGAGCAACGTGAACACCACGTCATTCTGCCCGGCGTGGATGCGCAGGTTGCCTATGAATTCCAGCGTCTGTCGCGCGACCTGGAAGGGATCGTCGAAGTGCACGATGCCAGCCGCCGGGAGAACCCGTGGGGCAGCATCGATGTAGTCGTCAATCGCGCACACCTGCCGCGACCGCTGCGCTCCGAGACGCCGGTGCTGGTGCGCGTGGACGGCATCGCCGATCACATCCTCGGTTCGGTCCGCGATGAAATCTGGGCCGAAGACGTCAACCGTCGTCCCTTCGTCCACCCAAGGACCGGCGAAATCGATCTCGGCGGCTACCGGCCGGGCGACATCGTCGGTTCACGTGGCATCGAACTGGCCTTTGAAGATCGACTGCGCGGCAAGCGCGGCGTGATCAACGAACGGCGCGACACCGGCGAGCAGCAACGTGTCGAACCTGTGCCGGGCAAGGACCTCGATCTCACGCTCGACATTCTCCTGCAGGCGCGCGTTCAGGCGTTGCTGTCGCATGAACTCGGCCTGACCCGCGTGCAGTCCTGGCATCAGAACGATCAATTGCCGATCGGCCGGCCGCTCAATTCCGCGGCGGTTGTGCTCGATGTCCAGACCGGCGAGGTGATGGCGATGGTTTCCATGCCCACGATGGAGATGGGCAGTCGCATGAGCGTCTCCCGCCGCACGGTCGATTTTCCCTGGGTGAACCGCGCTGTCGAAGCGGTCTACCCGCCGGGGTCGATTATCAAACCGCTCGTTCTGACCGCTGCTGTGGAAGAGGGCCGACACGCGATCGACCAGCCGATCGAATGTACGGGGCACTACTACGAGGAGCACCAGAACATCGCGCGCTGCTGGATTTACCGCGAGCGATTCGGATATCAGAACCACGGTCCGCTCCGCGCGGCGGAAGCCATTGCGCGGTCCTGCAACATCTACTTTTACACGCTGGGCGATCGCCTCGGACTGGCTTCGCTTGGCCACTGGTTCACCCGCTTCGGGTTGGGGCAGCCGCTCGACCTCGGATTGCTGCACGAGCATCCGGGCGATGGAGACACGACGGTCAGGGTCGGCGAAGTCGGCGGCACCGTGCCCGACTTCGAAGCGGTCGAAGGAATCCGGCGGCGCGGAGACCTGGCCTTTGCGTCGGTCATCATGGGGATTGGGCAGGGCCCCGTCACGTGGACGCCCGTGCAGGCCGCCAATGCCTACGCCACGATTGCCCGCGGCGGGATCGTGCGCGATGCCACGCTTGTGCGGGATGAGCAGCGCCTCACACCGCGATCATCGCGCGAGCATTCGCCCTTGTCGCCGCGACTCGTTGAAGTCATTCTCGAAGGGTTGCGCCAGTCCGTCGAAGAGTCATTCGGCACGGGTTACCAGATCCGTTTCGATGACCGCGATCTGCCGCCGCACCGAATCATGAACGTGCCCGGCGTGATCAACTGGGCCAAAACCGGCACCGCGCAGGCCCCGGGCTTGCGCGTCGATTCGACCGGCGACGGTGTCCCCGACAGTTGGATGACCGGACTTTCCCACGCGTGGTTCGTCGGGCTGGTCGGTTCGGAACGAAGACGGGAACCGGAATACGCCATCGCGGTCATTGTCGAGTACGGCGGGTCGGGTGGTCGCGTTGCCGGTCCGATCGCCAACGAAATCGTGCGCGCGCTGCAGGATGAGGGGTATCTCGAAGGCGGCGCGGTTGCGGATGCTGGTCGTGTTTCGGGCCGTGTGGAAGGAGCGGCGCGGCCGTGAGCATCCTTGCCCCCACACCGGCCTCGTCGTACACACCTTCCGGTTTGCACGACCGCGTGCGCGAACTGCACAAACCCAAGGTGGACTGGCACAACGCCGGCTGGATCTGCGTGATGGCGGCGTTCTTTCTCAGCGTGCTTGGGATCATGGCGATCTCGACGACCGAACACGAACTGGCGGTGCGGCAGATCGCGCACCTCGGCGTGGGTGTGATCGCCGCGACCGTGCTCGCCGTGCCGCATTACAAGTGGATTCACCGCGCGAGCTATCCGCTGCTCGGCGTGGTCATCCTGCTCCTGATCTTCGTGCTCATCCCCTGGGTGCCCGAAGCGATCGTGCGGCCGCGCAACGGCGCGCGAAGATGGATCAATCTGTACTTCACCGATTTTCAGCCCTCGGAGATTGCGAAAATCGCCTACATCGTCGCGCTCGCAGCGTACTTGCGGTACCGGCAGAACTATCGAACGTTCTTCGGCCTGCTGCTGCCGCTGGTACTCACGTTCATCCCGCTGGTGCTGATTCTCGTCGAACCGGATCTCGGCACGGCAATGCTCTTTCTGCCGACGCTGTTTGCGATGCTGATCGCCGCCGGCGCGCGGATCAAGCATCTCGTTCTGATTATTCTTCTCGGCCTGTCTCTTGCGCCGCTGACGTACCCGCTGCTGCAGCCGCACCAGAAGGGTCGCATCCAGGCGATGGTTGCGCAGGTGACCGGCGATGACCGGTACCAGGATGATCTCGGGTACCAGGGCGCGCGGGCCATGACACTGGTCGGTGCGGGACAGTTGACCGGCGTGGGTAAGCAAAAAGCGGCGGATCTCATTCGGTACAACCACCTGCCGGAAGAGCACAACGACATGATCTTCGCGGTGATCTGCTGCCGGTGGGGACTCGCCGGCGCGATTGTGACGTGGGCTCTCTTCGCGCTCTTCACGATCGGGGGATTGATCACGGCCGGGATGTGCAAGGACCCGTTCGGGCGACTCGTGGCGGTGGGGATTGTCGCCATGACCTTCGCGCAGATGACGATCAACACCGGCATGACGATCGGCGTCCTGCCGATCACCGGTCTGACCCTGCCGTTTGTGAGTTACGGCGGGTCGAGTCTGGTGGCCGGCTGGATGATGGTCGGCATTCTGCTCAACGTCGCGATGCGCCGCCCGCAATACCTGGCGCGCAAGAGCTTCGAGTTTGATGAAAAACCCGATCAGGCGTGATTCGCGCCCGCCCGTCAATCGCGCCTTTGCTCGCGTGTGACAGTTCCGTGCGGAGACCTCAGGAACCCCGTCGCACGTTCTCGGGATCATTCATTACAGCGGCGCGCGCTTCGGTTCGCCCGGACGGCGTGGATACAGCTTCGGAGTGCGGCGTTGCTTCTCGATTGTCACGATCGTGCCGGTTTCGGTGCGAAGGGTGTTGATGACGTGACAGTGCAGTGCATGCAACGCCTGTTTCGCTTCGGCGATCTCTTCATTCGCGCGTTCCCCCTTGATCGCCAGCACGTGCCCGCCGACCCGGGCGAGTGGGATGGTCAGCTCGAGCAGCACGTTCAACTTGCCCACCGCGCGGGCGGTCACGATGTCGTACTGCTCACGGTGCTGTTCACGGTCCCGGCCGATCTCTTCAGCGCGGTCGTTGATGACGGCGACGTTCTTCAGGCCGAGCGTCGCGGCGGTTGATTCGAGGAAGGCGGCTTTCTTGCCGGTCGACTCGACCAGCGTGAACGAAACGTTCGGCATGGTGATCGCCAGCGGCAGGGCCGGCAGACCGCCGCCCGAACCGATGTCGATCACGCGCGACGCCTCCGCACTGGCGATGAGCGGCAGCAGGGTGAGACTGTCGCCAATGTGTCGTAGCCACGCCGACTCGTGATCAGTGATACGCGTCAGGTTGAATCGCTCGTTCGCTTCCAGCAACAGCACAAGAAAACGACCAAGTTGATCGATTTCCGCCGTCTCCAACTCAACCTGAAGCGATTGACAAAGCGTCTCAAACGAGGACGGAGGAACGGCGATCGTTGTGGAATCATTCATGATGAAAAATCAGATCGGATGAAGACCGTCGCCGATGAGATCACGCCTTCGCGAAAAGTTTTCGAAGTCGTGACTGCGCTTCTTCCCCCGCAATAACTTCTGCGGAGAGATCGGCGGCCTTGTCGAAAATCGCATCTTCCATTGAACCGTCGAGTTCGTTCAGCCATTGTTTCGTGACGGAGATTGCGTGGCGGCCGCCGCGGCAGAGTTCATCCGCGAGGTCGAGCGACTCGGCCTCGAGGTGTTCCATTTCGACCAGGTGCGAAGCGAGGCCGATGCGGTAGCCCTCCTCGCCGCTGGTGGTGCCGCCGGCGAGCAGCATCGCGCGGGCCCGGCCGGCGCCGATCTTGCGAATCAGCCACGGCGCGACGACGGCGGGGCAGACGCCGAGGTCCACTTCCGGGTAACCGACCTTCGCTTCGGGATGCGTGATGGCAAAGTCGGTCATGACCATGAGCCCGCATCCGCCGCCCACGGCTGCGCCCTGCACGCGAGCGATGGTGGGGATCGGCAATCGTCGAATTCGCCGCATGACCTGCGACAGGCCGCGCAACATGCCGCCCATCTTTTCCGCATCATCGATCACGCCCTTGAGGTCCATGCCGGCGCAGAACGATTTGCCGTTACCAGCGAGGATGAGGGCGCGGACCGCATCGTTCGCTTCGATTTCACCGACCGCGTTGCCGAGCGCTTCGATCAACTCGAACGAGAGCGCATTGCGCGCATCCGGCCGGTTGAGGGTCAGGGTGGCGGTGCCTTCTTCGATCGTGGTGTGTACGAGATCAGCCATGGCGGAAGGGTACTCGTTCAGCGCGGCGGTGTCATGTACGCCCCCGGCGAAGCCCGCACGCTACCATGACCGGCCATGCCGGAACTGCACGTCTTCATTCCCCGCGCGCCGCGAGAAGCGTTTCGCTCAACGCTCACGAAGTGCCTTTCGGGCCGCGTTCGCATGTATTACGACGACGATCGCCCGGCTTCGTTCGACATTCTCGTCGACGGTCGGCCGCGCGAAGATGATCTGACGGCAAGCGCTGCCTTGCGGGCCGTCATCATTCCCTTCGCAGGCGTGCCCGTGACAACGCGCGAGTTATTGCCGCGCTGTCCACACCTCAGCTTTCACAACCTGCATCACAACGCGGCGCCGACAGCGGAAATGGCGATCGGACTGCTGCTCAGCGCGGCCAAACGGATCGTGCCCTCCGATCGGGCCTTGCGCCAAGGTGACTGGCGGCTTCGCTACGCCGACGATGACACGCCGCTCCTGGAGGGGAAGACGGCCGTGATTCTGGGTTACGGGGCGATCGGGCAGCGACTGGCCCGATTCTGCGCCGCAATGGGAATGCGCGTCGAAGCGGTGAAACGCCAAGCGATGAAGTCCGGCCGACAGGACGATGTACTGGTTCATCCCCCAACGGCGCTGGATGAAGTCCTCCGCCGCGCGGACGTCCTGCTGCTCGCCTTGCCGCACACCTCGGAGACGGACGGCCTGCTGAACGAGGCGCGCCTCGATCTACTGCCGAAGGGATGTCTTCTCGTGAACATCGCGCGCGGCGCCATCATCGATGAACGCGCACTTTTCGAACGCTTGCGGGATGGTCATCTCGGCGCGGCGGGACTGGATGTGTGGTGGCGGTATCCGCTCGCCGAATCAGAGGATCCCGAGGCCGTCGAATCGGAGCGCCGGAGCACGCCGCCATCGCGCTTTCCCTTTCAGGGCCTGTCGAACGTTGTGCTCAGTCCGCATCGCGCCGGGCATGGCGCATTGACGGAAAGGCTTCGAGCGCAGCATCTGGCGGACCTGCTCAACGCCGCCGCGGCCGGCCGGGATCTGCCGAATCGCATTGATCCCGAGGCGGGATACTGATGCCGGAGGTGCCATGCACTCAGTCATATGGCTTGATCATCCTGTCCGAGCTCGTGCTGTCGACGTGAGAGGCCGTGTTTGCGCGGCTTGATTCCGCCGCGCGTTCCCTCGCCGGTCCGCACTTCTTCATCGTGATCGAACCGCGGCAGCGACTCTGCGACCTTGCGCTTGCCGATGTGTGTCTCGTACACGATGTTCACCGCCTCGTCGACATCATCGGTCAGATGGAACAAGTCGAAATCGGTCGGGCTGATGGTGTGAAACTTCTCATCCATGACCTTGCGCATCCAGTCGAGCAGCCCGCTCCAGAAATCGCTGCCGACGAGGACGACGGGGAAGGGAACGATCTTCAACGTCTGGATCAGGGTCAGTGACTCGAAGAACTCATCCATCGTGCCGAACCCACCGGGGAAGATGATGAACCCGCGGGCGTACTTGACGAACATGACCTTGCGGATGAAGAAGTATCGGAAATCGAGTTCGACGTTCTGGTACGGGTTCGGCATCTGCTCCATCGGCAGGGAGATGTTGAGTCCGACGGAGGTGCCGTCGGCTTCTATCGCGCCCTTGTTCGCCGCTTCCATGATCCCCGGTCCGCCGCCGGTGATGACGGCGAAGTCCTTCTTGACGAGTTTCCGGCCGCAATCCACGGCAAGCTGGTAGTACCGGTCTTCTGGAGGCGTTCGCGCCGAGCCGAAGACGCTCACCGCCGGCTCAATCCGGGTCATCGTGTCGATCGCATCGACGAACTCACTCATGATCCGGAAGACGCGCCAGGACTCGTGACGGAGGGCTTCCTTGTGCTCGGCTTCAGACATCACGCGCGGACTCCTTGGGATCGGGAGGGTGGGAAACTAAAACTGAATATTCGAACATTCCCCGAAACGGCGAATGGACCTCGATGGTAGCGGGTTTCGGGCAAAGTGCGTATTCGTGGGGGTTTCGTCGATCGGAAGGGGCTCGGACGAGGCGGACAAAACAGTGTAAACCTCTGTTTTGCAGCATCTTACATTGCCTAAATTGAACCGGATCGTCGGTTCTGGTATCATACTTGGTCTATGGCTAAAACCACGCGTTCCCGTCGCCGCGGCCGCACTTCCGCGGCGGTTACCGATATCGCCAACTACTCCAGCGCGGTGCGTTACCTCTACGACCGTGTCGATTTCGAGCGAACCCGCCTCATCCGCTTCAATGAGGACATGTTCAAGCTCGATCGCATGCACGCGCTGCTCGAAAAGCTTGGCAACCCGCACGAGCAGGTGAAAATGGTCCACGTTGCCGGCACCGTCGGCAAGGGATCCACTGTCGCCATGATCTCCGCCATGTTGCGGGGTTGCGGTTATACCGTCGGCCAGTTCACCAGCCCGCACCTGATCGATGTGCGGGAGCGGATCACGGTCAACGAGCAGATGATCAGCCGGCCGGATTTCACCGAACTGATGCGGCAGATCGCGGAAGTGGCGAAGAAAAGCAAGACCGAACCGACGTTTTTCGAGCTGATCACCCTCGCCGCATTCAAGTACTTCGCTGAACAGGCGGTCGACATTGCCATCATTGAAGTGGGACTCGGCGGTCGGCTCGACTGCACGAACGTCATCACGCCGCTCATCTCCATCGTCGGCACAATCGATCTCGATCACACACAGATCCTCGGCGGGACGCTCGACAAGATCGCGCGCGAGAAAGCCGGCATCTTCAAGAAGGATGTACCCGCAGTCACCTTTGAGCAGGACGACAAGATCGAGAACGCCATGCGCGAAGTGGCGGAAGAGGTCGGCGCGCCGTTTCGGGTCATCAACAAGGACATCGAGTTTTCCTCTCGTTTCGGCGCAAGCCCTGATCTCGGTCCGCACACGCGCGTGTGCCTGATCACCGAGACCAGCCAGTTCATGCACATTCCCGTGCCGCTGCCGGGCGAACACCAGGCGATCAACTGCGGCCTTGCGCTGGCGGTGATCGATCATCTGAAGTCCTGCGGCTTTGATTTTCCGGAAGTAGAGCTGCACGAAGGATTGTCCAGAACCTACACGCCCGGACGCATGGAACTGATCTGGCAGCAGCCGCGCATTCTTGTGGATGGCGCGCACAATGCCGCATCACTGTCCGCCATGATGCGGTGCGTCGGCGCGCATGTGCCGTACGACTCGATGGTTTGCATCTTCGGCTGCTGCGAGGACAAGGACATTCCCACGATGCTCGATCGACTCGCGCTCGGCGGGGACAAGGTCATCTTCACCCGCGCCAAGGGCAACGCCCGCGCTGCCGATCCGGAAGATCTCCAGCGCGAGTTCACCGAGCGGTCGGGCAAGATGAACCAGGTCGCGGCGTCCTTCCCCGAAGCGCTCGACCTCGCCACCCGCGCGGTCGGGCGCGATGATCTGATCTGCGTCACCGGCAGCTTTTATCTGGTGGGTGAAGCGAAAAAGCATCTGGCGGACCTGGAAAAACAGCGCGCAAACTGAACCCGACCGCTTGTTCAGTCGGTCGTGATCGGGTGATGAGCAAGAAACAGCCCCATACCCGCCGGGCCTTGCTCGTCAAAGCTCCACTGCAGACCGGCCCGTTCGAACCAGTCGGCGTAGCGCTCGCGCGGGGCAATGTGAATGCGCTGCGTTTCGGTGAACGCGCCGATTCCCGCCGGCCGGTCCACCTCGAACGCAAACGTGATCACAATCGCATCCGCCTCGTGGACCGCGGTCGTGCGGCGGGTCAGCTTCAAATCCGGTTCGTCGATCGTCATGACATCCTCACGCGGCGGGCTCAGGCGCTCCGGCATCACCCCCGGCTCGATCAGCAGCAGCCCGCCCGGCGAGAGGTGCTTCGCCATCTGATCGATCGCGCGCTCCGCCGCGCGATCATCGGGCAGATAGCAGATCGACGCAAACAGGCAGGTAACCACATCGAAGCGCCGGCCGAGATCGAACGCCGCCATATCCGCGCGCGTGAACAATGCGGCCGGGACCTTGCGCTGCGCAATCCGGAGCATGCCTTCACTTTGATCAATGCCGGCTAAGTCGCACGAGGGAAATCGGCGCGACAGTTCATGCAGATGTTCGCCCGTGCCGCACGCGATGTCGAGCAGCGACGATGGGTAGTGCGATCGATGCCGGGTGATCGTCTCCGCCAGTTGGGCCGCTTCGCGCGAATAATCCTTGCCGCGCGCAGCGTAGATCCGATCGTAGAGTTGAGCCCAGTGATCGAACATGACCGCACATGGTAGGCGGCCGAAGACGATCATTGCGGCTAGGATGAAAGCCATGACCGACACGCAGCGCGATCAACCTGCCCGGCCGAAGCGAATCGCAGTGGTGACATCGTCCCGCGCTGACTACGGCCACATCTACTGGCCGATGCGTGAAATGCTCAGCCATCCCGAACTCGAACCGGTGTTGGTTGTGACCGGCGCGCATCTCTCACCCGAATTCGGCCTGACGGTGCGCGAAATCGAACACGATGGGTTTCCGATTGCAGCGCGAATTGAGTGCCTCTTGAGTGCGGATACAGACGGCGCGATGGGCCGCACGCTCGGGCTGGCAACCATCCAATTCACCGATGCGCTCGAACGGTTGCGGCCGGACCTGCTGCTGGTCGTGGCGGATCGGTACGAAATGCTCGCGCCGGCGCTGGCGGCCCTCACGCTACGACTCCCGATCGCGCATATCGAGGGAGGCGAACTGAGCACCGGCGCGATCGATCAGCAGGTTCGCAACGCGTTGACCATGCTCAGCCACGTCCACCTCGTGACCACGGAGCGTGCACGTCAGCGCTTGCTGCGGATGGGAGAGGAAGCCGAACGCATTCACCGGATCGGTACGGGCTCGCTCGATCATCTCCGGCGAAGCGAGCGTCTGGACCGCGCAGCCCTCAAAGAGAAGCTCGCCATTTCTCTGCGCACGCCGGTCGTGGTTGTCGGCCTGCATTCGGTGACGATGGAACGCGAGACCACGGTCGAGGTGAACGCGGTGCTCGACGCCTTGCGTGACCTGAACGCGACGATCGTGTTCTGTTTCCCAAACGCCGATGCGGGCGGCCGCGTCATCATGGAACGTGCAGCGACGTTCTGCCGCGAACATCCGCGCGCCAAACTGTTCACCAACCTCGATCCGATCACGTACTGGAGTTTACTGTCGTGTGCCGATGCAATGGTCGGCAACTCCAGCAGCGGGGTGATGGAATCAACCTCACTCGAACTGCCTGCGGTCAATATCGGCAAGCGACAACACGGCCGGGAGCGCGGCACAAACGTGATCGATGCGCCGGCGGAAGCGGGGGCAATCCGTGGGGCACTCCAACGCGCACTTGATCCCGCGTTTCGTGAATCCCTGGCCGGGATCATCAATCCCTACGGCGACGGCCGGGCCGCGGAGCGATTGACCGCGGTTCTCTCGCAGCTCACGATCGATCAGGGCTTGCTGGAGAAACAGGGCATTCCGGATGAAGCGCTGCACGAGGTCTCTGCATAGGCGTCCGGTCATGACCGGATTCGATCAGCGCGACATGCAGAAGTCGAGTCTGATACGAAAATTAGCGGAACCATCCCGTTGAGCCGCGGGGCACCGCCCTGCGCTCCTGCTTCACGACTTGCCGACGGTCACTTGATCGACGAGTCCCGCGGCGATCTTCGCTTCACCGCTGCCGAGTTCACCGATCGGGTCGGGCGGGATGATGTCGACCTTCTTCTCGCCGAGTTTGACTTCGCCGCGGCGGACGCGCTCCTGGAAATTGCGGCACTCTTCGAGCAGACGGTCAAGGATTTCCTCCTCCGGCACGTTGGCGACGCGTTCGCCCTGCACGTAGATGATGCCGCGCCGATCGCCGGCAAAGATCGCCACATCCGCGCCTTCCGCCTCGCCGGGTCCGTTCACAACGCAGCCCATCACCGCGACCTTGATCGGCAGATCAATGTCCGATGCGAGTTTGTGACGAACCTCCTGCACGAGTGAGAACAGATCGACCTGAATGCGGCCGCAGGTCGGGCAGGCAATCAGCTCCGCGCCTTTGCGCTCCCGCTTGCCGAGGCAGTAGAGCATCTCCAGCGCATCCTCCACCTCGTACACCGGATCGCTCGCGTAGCTGATGCGCACCGTGTCACCGATGCCGTTGGCCAGCAACGTCCCGAGCGCGACAACCGAACGGATCGCGCCGGTTTCCTTCGGGCCGGCGTGCGTCACCCCCAGATGAAGGGGATAGTCGAAACGCTTGCTGATCTCGGTGTAAACATCGATGACCAGCGTCGGGTCCATCGACTTCGCGCTGATGCAGACATCGTGGAAATCCCGCGCTTCAAAGATGTCCATGTACTCTTCGAGCTTGGCGATCATGATCGCGAGCAAATGGCCGTGCTTGTGCTCGGAAAAATACTTCCCCAACTCTTCCATGCGCTTCTGCTTGTCCTTGCGCTCGATGATGGACCCCTCGTTGACCCCGACGCGTATCGGGATGCTGCGCTCCTTGCAGGCGTCGATCACGGCATTGACCTGGTCGCGGTCGGTGATGTTGCCCGGATTCAGGCGAATCTTGTGGACGCCCGCTTCGACGGCTTCGAGCGCACGCTGATAGTGAAAATGCACATCCGCCACGATCGGCACCTGCACCTGCGGGATGATCTCCTTGAGCGCTTCGGTGTCCTGCTTCTTGGGCACCGCGACACGGACGATATCCGCCCCGGCGGCGGTCATCTTGTGAATCTCCGTCACGCAGGCGTCAACGTCGTAGGTGTAGCCCGCGGTCATGGTCTGCACCGCCACGGGAGCGGGTTCGGTGGGATTGCCGTTCGGATCGGGCAGTCCGCCGCCGATGCGAACGCGGCCGACTCGGTCATCGCCGAGGGTAATCTGTCGGGTGGGTCGTCTGGGGTTCATGATCAGCGTATTGTAGGAGAAGCGGAACGATTGAGAAATCACGCGGTCGAACCTTTCCCAGCCGGCCGCTTGCATTTGGCCTCACTTCACCGGCTCGGTTCTGCATCGCCCGCCCCGATCCGTGCGAAGTCACCGCAGGAGTTCATTCACCCATGCAGAACATGAAGAAATCGTTCACGCTCTACACGCTCGCCTTTCTGACCGTCTCCGGCCTGCTCATGGCCGCCCTGACCGCGACCGGACCATCCGCACCGGC